>JAKSNG010000030.1 GCA_024400125.1 Paludibacteraceae bacterium | reverse complement strand
AAGACCGTAGCAGACTGTGACTCCGTTTATCAACTCACTCTGACCGTAGTTGCTCTACCCACTACTTATGGCACCGAATCGGCTACTGTTTGTGCAGGTGAATCGTTCCTCTATTACGAGCAAGACTACTTCGCCGGTGTACATGAAAACATTTTGCTGCCTATCAAGAACTACCTCGGCGGCGACACACTCGTGACTTTGACTGTCAACGAGTACGAGGCTACTCCCGATGTGACTGTTTATGATAGTATCTTTGTTGGTGACGAATTTAGCGTGGCTGAACACATCTATGTATTCACAGAGGCAAAAGACACCACCATCGTTGATTCTACTATCAATGTCTATGGCTGTGACAGTGTCATCTACTACGAAGTGAATGTGGCTGAGAAGGGCACTCCTACGCAATTGGAGAACGCAACGAAGGTCTCTTCTGCTACCAAGTTTGTCCAAAACGGCATTATGTACATCCGTCGTGATAACGAACTCTTCGACATCTTGGGTAACAAAATCGACTAATCCCTGCCCCAAGTCCGAAGTTTTTCGGTTACTTGTTTCCCTAGTCCGAGTTTCTTCGCTCACAGGATTTAAGTCCTAATCTCTCAAGACTGCTCTGCACGAGCAGTCTTTTTCTCTCATCTCTCATCTCCCATCTTTGCTACTTTCAGCCAGCGACCCAATCTTGTCCCCTTTATTTATTGGCTTTTACGCGTCTCGTACCGGACGATTACCGGAACATTACCGGAACATTACCGGAACATTACCATAATTTTACAATAATATTACCATTAAATCACCATTATTTTACCCTTATATCCCCGATATATTCAGTATATCTTCAACATATCGTCCGCTTGTGTTGAAAAAAGCAATTCAACCGCCGCGTCTTAAATTGCCGATTTTTAAGAATGTGCTATACCTTATTAATAATCGCGCATATACGCGCGCGAATATTTGCATATATCAGAAGAAAATATTAATTTTGCACCGTTTTATGAGCCAAATCGATTACTTTTTTAGTGAATAATCTTAAAAATAGTCAATTTGCTACCTCGACTTAACAAACCAACCCAAAATATACGAATTTTAAGAAATAAACGACATGACACAACGGATGCGAATAATAATACTGGTGATGAGTCTGCTGATTAGCAGTCTAATGCCGGTTTGTGCTCAAACGCAAGCATCCGCAGATACTATCACTCCAGAGCAACAACAACTCCTTTGGCAACAAGAAGATTTTGTGAAAGCTTATTTAGTGGTGGCTGAGCCTGGTGGCGCGTTATATTCTATCTTTGGTCATGCTTGTTTACACCTCGTTTGTGAGGCATACAACCTGGACTATTTCTTCACATACGAGAGTGAAGATGCTGCAAAAAAAGTTTGGCAGTTTGTTAAGGGTGATTTAAAGATGGGTATGGCAGCAGTAACCGCAGAGGAATATTTGTCAGATTATAAGGTTGAGGGACGTGGCGTTGTAGAATACGAAATTAATTTGCCTATTGACATCAAGCGCGAATTGTGGCGTGTGCTGGATAATCATGTTATGGAAGGCATGTATCTTCCGTATGATTTTGAGGCTCGCGGCTGTGCGTATGCTTGCACGAAAATGTTAGATGAAGCTTTAAGAGATACGCAGATTGAGTTTGGAGAATGGCAAGATGCCAACTATCGCACTCGTCGAGAGATGTGCTATGACAAAGGACATCGTGATTACCCATGGAACATGATGTTTATCATGGCACTTGTTGGTACTGAAGTAGATAAGAAATTAGCACCGAAGGATAAACTGATTATTCCTACCGAGTTAGCCGAAGTTTGGCAAAAGGCAAAAGTCAATGGCGAACAACTGCTATCTACAGAAACTATTGAATTAGCTCCATCCATTTCTACCCCATCTAAAACCTATTTTACTCCCAATTTGGCAGCAATTGTTTTGCTGCTCTTGGTTGTTACGGGTTGGCTTACTAAAACACCTTATGCCGACTGGCTAATTTTGACAATTGCGACATTAGTAGGTGTCTTAATGACCTATTTGGTGTTAATTTCGTCGTTGCCTTGCACAGGTTGGAATTGGCTGATTATACCGTTTAATATCCTACCTGCTATTGCATGGAAATGGCGCAAGTATTGGGCGCTGCCGTATGCTGGCATCTTGGTCGTTTGGATGATTGCTATGATTGCTCCTATGCATCGCTTAGTAGATCCCAGTATGCTCATCCTCACCTCCGCGTGGGTTATAGTATTAGTAAAAAATGCTCTGCCGTTGCAGAAGAGCAATAAATAAGAATTTAAATACAAAAAGATATGACACATTTTAATTTAATCAAATCTTTAACAAAAAAAGTAGTTAACAACAATCGTCTGCTTATCCTTTGCTTATCCCTTGCTGTGTATGGGGTTGGTGAGGTACCTGCTGCTAATTATAAGGCAACAGTTTCAGCATCCGCATCACCATCAGGAAAGGGTTCGGTGTATGTTAATACAAGTAATAGTAAAGGCTCATCAAGTTCTGTGGAGAATTCTGGAAATAAAAATGGAGAATATACCAATTATCTTTATGCTGAACAATCAACAGGCTATACCTTTTCCAAATGGACAAGTGCAGGTGTAACCAATAAGGGTACATTAACTATAAATAATGCAACTACTCAAAATGGAGCTTCTGTTTATGTAAAATTAGGAGGGAAAAAGAACGAAACATTCTCTGTGCAGGGGAACTTTACTGCTAATACCTATACTGTCGCCTTTAACGGCAATGGAGCAAGCGATGGTAGCACAGCCGCACAAGGCTTTACGTATGATGCTGCACAAAGCTTAAAAGCCAATGGCTTTAAGAAAGAATATATCGTTACACTTAATGCTGATGGTGGAACTGCTGATGTAAATACACTTACCTCGTCTGCACCGTTTTTAGGTTGGGCAACATCAGAAAATGGGAATGTCGTCTATTCTAATCAACAATCCGTTAGTAATCTTTCATCTGCTCAAGGTGCAACAGTTAATTTATATGCCAAATGGGGAGATTACCCATCAGTAACATTACCAGTGGCCACAAGACCAGGTAAAGTCCTAGTTGGATGGAAGGATGATAAGACTACAAGATTAGCAGGTGAAACTTATACTCCTACAGGCAACATTACTATGACTGCGATTTGGATGGATAGTTATCCATTTACTATGTCGTGTAATGTTAATTCACTAAAAGTTGAAGAAGAAAACTCATCTGCCTTTACTTTTACATATGCAGATAACCCTACTCCTCACATCGCAGATGCTTCTATTATTGCCTATAATAAAGAAAGTCACACTCTTATTGGACTTAAAGAGGGAACTACGACTATTTATTTCACACAAGCTGCTACATCAACAATCCAAGCAGGCACGTCTGACACCTACACCATAACTGTCTCCAAAATCGCTAACACTCTCACCGCTGATGCAACGCATCCCATGAAGGTGGATGAGACTTGGACAAGTGTGATTAGTGGAAAGAATAGCGATGCTACCGTTACAACGACTTCTTCCGATGAAACGGTTGCTTACTACGATGTAACTAATGACAAGATTGTTGCACAAAATACTGGCAATCAATCCTTCAACAGCAAAGTGGTAACTATCACCATCTCTCAAGCTGCGACCTATAAATATACCGCAGCAAGCAAAACAATTACGGTGACAGTAAACAAATGGGATAACCATATTTCTATCAACGGCAGTCAAGATAGTTATCAAACGTCTATCTATGTAGATGCACAGCAGGCAATCAGTCTAACTGCTACCAATATCGACTATTCTGGCAGCCCGATTACTGCCACTCAAACAGCAGGTAATACGATTGCGACACTAAACGCTGCACAAACGCAAGTATCGTCTAATTCCAAATTAGGAACTGCTACTTGGTCACTATCCCAACCCGAAAACTACAAGTACAAAGCAGCTAGTGCAACAATGACCATCAGTGTAGTTAAAGCGCCAGAGGCAACGAATTGCTATGTGTTGAATGATGCTAACGAAAGAAGTTGGAGTACCATTTCTAATTCGGGTAATTATGGTCCATTTGATGCGGCAGGTATCACTTTACATTTTGAGGCAAAACGTACTGCTATTTTAGGCGTTACAAACACAACTAAGTTTTATGCACAATATTCTACGGATGGAAGTAATTGGACAAATTGTTTGACGATAAACTTGGATGATAAGGATAAATGGTATCCTTTATCTTGCTCAATTCCTGAAACGGCTAAATATGTTCGTTTCGAAACGGAGACAGGAGCGACAGGAAGTAAACAAATACGCAATGTCCGCGTTACCCGCAAAACCTATCTTACTGCAAACGATTTAACTATTGACAAAACAACCGCCAACGAAGTTATCTATCCTAACGAACAAGGGCAAGGGACAATTACCGTTAATCGCAGTCTTGCTTCTGGCGGAAATCTCAAAGTGGCTTGGGATAGTGACAAGTTTACCATCAACGGCAAAACGGCTGCACAAGGACTTGATTTAGGCGACTTCGGTTGTGCAACCGGCACAAGCCCACTCAACGTAGTTTTCTCGTCCAATGTTGCAGGTACATTCTCTACCCCTGTCCGCATTTATAACAATGTGTACAACACAACCATTACACTTACCGGAACTACACATGAACGCGAGACTTCTCCATTTGCCAATCAAGAAACATCGGTCGATGTATCTCTGAATGACCAAGATAAAGTTACATTAGACTTGACTCCATTGACAGACGATTATGTTGGCAATGGTGAAATTACTTATACTGTAATTAGTGGCGAAGAAACAAACTTATCGGGTAGCACATTCTATGCAACTCAAGTTGGAACCTGTCAAGTAAAAGCCACTGCTGCACAAACCAACAAATACAATGGAGCAGAAAAAATAATCACCATCCATGTCGTTAAACGTACTCCGACTATCTCTTGGAAATCGTTTGAGCACATCTACTCTGGTCAAATATTAGAAGATGTGGCTTCAACTTCATATAATGGCAATCCAGTTGCGTTAGCACTTACTTATACTCACGTCGCAGGCTCGTTTGCTGTTGATGGCAATAAATTGCGTATAGATAATCAGTTCACCGAAGCGCACAACGCAACCGTAAGGGTAACTACTACGGAAACAGATTTTTATGCACAAACGAGCGAAGAACATACCTACTATTTAGAATCAAAAGCTCTTCCTAAATTCTTCCTCAATGGAGTTGAAATGTCCACAGAAACTGAGAACGAACTCGTCCTTAAAGTCGGTGAAACTGCTACAGTCACTTTTGATCAAATCGTAGAATCTGAATTAACATATACTCAAAATGCTCAGTTCGTTAGCTATGACCACCAAACAGGTGTGATTACAGGTCTCGCATTTGGTAACGAAGGTTTCCAATTCCACCAAAGTGGAACAGCAACTGTTTTCGATCGTCTCTGCCAAATGCATATTTGGGTAGAAAAACACGAGGTGACACTTTCTTCTCCAATTAATAACAACGACATTTGGTTAGTTGACAGCATCTATGCTGGAAATATGTACACCATCAACGATGACGGCTACACAGGACATGCACAAGAATCCGTTACTGTTGAATCAGACAATGAAGCCGTCATTCGTCACCAACAAGACGGATCTTGGAAAGCAGTCGGTGAAGGCACAGCAACTTTAACTATGCGCCAAATCAATAATGGATATTGGACAGGAGACACTATCACACGCACTATCAAAGTGCAAAAACATACTCCTGTTATCACATGGAATATAGAAAATGCGCAATATCCGTGGAGTAGTGTTATCTCAGCACCTGTGACCTCTTCCAATACAGATATATCTTTTACACTAACATCAAGCAACAAATCCGTTGCAGATTATGTGGATGGACATATTGTGGTTTATAATACTACCGGTTCTGTCACTTTCACTTTTGCTCAAGAAGGAAACTACAAATGGAATGCCGCCACGACCAATTTGACTAAGTCGTTCACCACTTTCCAGCCTGCCAACCACGTGCCTTTCACGTTGAACAATAGCAACAATACCAACTTCTATTCTACTCACTCCGGTACTTATACTTGGAGTAATGGATATAAAATAGGTGATGGGGGTATTAACACTTTAAAGAAAAATACTTCGTCAGTCACTATACACTTTACCGGTGTTCCGGATAAATTATCCTTTACAAAGACATTAAGTAAGGACATTATATTTCAACAACTTCCCGGTGACGGAGACTGCAACTGCTATGTATATGAAAGTGCAGATGGCTCGTCTTGGTCGCAATGTTGGAAGGATGTTGAACGTGTAGAAACTAAAAACGTTTCGGATATCCAACTTCAACCCACGACTCGTTACTTGAAGTTTGAATACAAAGAAAGTTGTCTCTATTGCAATTATTCCAGTATCAACGTTACCGAGCGTAGTAGTATTGAACCAGTAGCGAGCAGTTTAGACTTTGGTACGGGATATAACGGAAATACCGCAGCGAAACGTACTGTGGATGTGAATTGGTATTCCGTAATGCCATGTACAGTTGCTATTTCCGGTGCAGACGTTTCTCAATTCTATTTGGCTGATGATAGCAAAACTATTTCGTCTATGCTTGACAACTCGGGCTCAACAACCCTCAGCGTCTTCTATACGCACGAGGAAAATAAATCACACTCTGCTACACTCACGATTACGAGTGGTGACACGCCTGCTAAAACCGCAACTATTCAACTTTCTGGTAAGACTGAACGTGCCCCACAAGAAATCATTTGGCGCGAAGATATCACTCCTCTTCCTCATGATGGTGGAGTATATGAAGGAGCCGCCTTGGCTTCTTCTGGCGGAGAAGTGGTGCTGACTTCCGATGATGAAAACGTTGTCAAAGTGGTAGATGGCGGCTTACAACCTATAGGTGTGGGTACAACTACCGTTCACGCTTATCAAGCTGGAGATGATATTAAGTGGCAACCTGTCAATGCAGAAAAAGTGATTGAGGTTACTTCACTCAGCGTACAACACTTGATTTGGGATGATCAACTGAACAATATCAAGCGCTCGGAAGGTAATAATGTCAATATTACTCTTACTGCTCAATCAGACGCAATCGCACAAGATCCTACACTTGTAGTAACATACGAGTTAGATGAGGCAGCGAAAACATTTGCCACTGTTTCGGGCAACCAACTCACCATCACTGGTTGGGGCGCTGGTTATATTACTGCTAAACAAGTGGGAAATGCTAATTATATCGCAACACAAAAGGTTAAACCAATTATTTCTCGCAATCCAGATGCAGACTGCAAAATGCTGGCTGGTGAATATTGGGAGGAATATACCCTACATACTATCGCTTCTAAAGAAATAGCTATCACGAATGGCGAACCTGCTACCATCGAATTTGATGCGAAGATGAGCGCCGTCGCAGTAGGTGAAGGTATGCACTTAGACGAATGGTACAACGACAGTTGGCACGAGTTTAAGTATATTGATTGGGCAGATATGCATAGCGATTATAACCACTACGGACCTTATAATCTTAATCGCCAATCAACTGAAGTGAGACTCTATACCAACACAGGTGCTACCATGACTCGTACATTCAAGAATGTGGAAATAACACTGGCGCGTTATTTAGAGTTAGCACAAAATGATATGTCCTTTGCAGGTGTGGATAAGGGCGCATTCTTAGACCAAACATTCTATATTAACTATAGCAACCTGCGTGGAACATTAGACGTAGAACTCAAGAACACAAGTTCTAATCTACAAGTTATGACCACAACCGTTGGAGAAGAATGTGGTGAGATTGGAAAAATGATTCCTGTCACAATCAGATGTATTGGCAATGTGTGTGGCACAGAAAACAATGTGATTGTGTTATCCAACAAAGAACAACAACTCGAGGTTCCTATTACAGCAACAGTTGTACCTCCATCTCAGAACATTACATGGAATCCTCAAACTGACATTTTGACAACAGATGTTGTGGCACTTAATGCTACGTGCACCAGTAATCTACCAATTTCATACTCGTCCAATAATACGGATGTTGCTACTGTGCAGCAAGATGGAGAAGGCAGCTGGTCAATGACTATCATTAAAGATGGCGAAGTTACTATTACAGCTTCGCAAGCAGGTAGCACAGATTGGAGCCCAGCTCCAGATAAGAACATTACGTTCCACATCAGTAAAGCAGACCCTGTTGTTTCCTCTTGGGGAACTCCGAGCGAGGTCATTAAATGGTCAACTCTATCAACATCTATTATCACTGGTGGCGAGACTTCTGTATCAGGTACATTTACTTGGCAGGACGGTACTATTTCCGTTGAACGTGGCAATTCTGGTTACATAATGGTATTTACACCGACTAATACGAATTGGTACAATACTGTAACAAACACCATAGTGGTGCCAGTGGCAAAAGACCCGCAAACTATTACTTGGAACTATACACCAGCCCCAATCTTCTGTAACGCACAACTCACTTTTGATGCAACTGCAAGCAGTGGATTGAAAGTGCGCTACGAAACATCTGATGCCAATATTGCTTATGTGAATGACAATAAACTATATATCATCAGTGGAGGTAATGTTACCATCACTGCTGTTCAAGATGGGAATGACACATGGGCGTATGCTTCATTGAGCAAAGATATAGAAATCTTGCGATGGACTCCAACCGTGGTTACTTTACCAACCGCGAATACCATGTTAATCGGTCAACACTTAGATAATGCGACATTATATGGTGGCGTTGCAGAAGTGGATAATCAGAAAGTGGATGGATCATTTGCATGGAAGGATGGTAGCACTACAACCATTAATGTGGCTGGAATGGCAACTAAAACGGTTGTATTTACACCATCTAACCCCAACCACTTTAATCCTACTACTTGCGAAGTTATGGTTGAGGTAAAGAAATATGCACCAGCAATCACACATAATTTGATTGGAACAGCAATCACATATGGACAATCTCTTAGCGAGTCTGTTCTCAGTGGAACACTAACGGCTATGGATAATGTCAAATATCCAAGTGTTGAAGTGGCTGGCTCGTATGCATGGAAAGAGCCTACCAAAAAACTAGAAGCAGGCAATCATATTGCACTTGTCCATTTCACACCGACAAACTTAGATTGGTATGAGGAAATAGATGTCGAAGTGCCGATTGTAGTCAATAAGGCACATGCAACTTCTGCTACAGCTATCGTCAATATGTTGTATGGACAAATATTAGACGAAGTACAGCCAATCAATACTACTGCGGATGCACTAACTGGTATTGTGGAAGGTACGATTACTTGGGATGCTACTGTGGATGTGAATGACATGCCAAGTCAAGGGGAATACGATTATCCTATTCATTTAGCAGTTAATGATCCTAACTACGTGGCAGAGACAATTGATGGTATATGTCATGTAACAGTGGAAAAAGGCTTTGTCTTTGATGGTCACGGCGGTTCAACCGAATGGAACTCAACGGATAACTGGGTTGATGGTACACAACCTACAACGATGGAGGATAAAGTGATTGTTATCGCAGATGCTATCATTATCAATTCAGAAGTGAATGTAGGCGCCATCACGATTAAACAAGGTGTGGATGTCACTATTGATGAAGACGGTGTGCTGAATGTGGGTGATTACGATGGCGTCAGCCGCAAGGAATACGGAAATATGATTATCAAACGTGGTGGTCAACTTAACCTCAACGAGGGCGAAGTCCAAGTTAATAACTTTACTTTGGAAGCTGCTTTGGGTGGCACCGTTAATGAATCACGTGTGGCTGCTCGTTCTGGTCGAGTTGATAATATCGAAAGTCTAGTAGTGAACGGAGACGCATACTTTGATATTGCATTAGATGTGAATGGCGTATGTTCTCCAGGTTGGTATGATTTGACAGTTCCATTCCCAGTCAATGCAACTACTGGTGTGCAACGCTTTGAAAATAGTGTACTCCGAACTAATCTCAAGTGTGAAACTAACTATGCTATCATGGCTTATCATGAAGATGTGCGTGCTGAAGGCAAGTACGGTTGGGCAAAATATCATGGTGTAATGCAACCTGGTCAATGCTATTCCATCACGATTGATGATGTACATAACATTTATCGTTTTGTTAAGGCTAAAGGTACTGCTCTCAATGCCGAAAATACCATAGATATGACTTCGACTGCAGGTGCTGGAGGTGATGCACATCAAGGATGGAATGGTTTAGGTAATGGTACATTGACTTATGCAACTCTTGCTGCGGCTGGCATTGACAAAGTCCAAATCTACGACCATACAACAAATTCCTATGCTCCTGTAACTATGTCTGACAAGATTTTTGCTGTGGGTTCTGCATTCTTTGTACAAACACCGACTGCACAATCAATGGTTTACAACAAAACAAACGAGGAATCGGTATTTGCACCTCGCCGTGAAGGACGTTCAATAGATGAGTTCTTAGTAACCCTCTCTAAACAAGAGAAAGTACAAGACCAACTTTATCTCTCTGCTTCGGAAGATGCTGTGAATGCGTATGAGATTGGTCACGACTTGTCCAAGTTTGATGTTTCAAATACCATCGCACAAATGTGGTGCTCGGCATATAATATGAAATTATGCGATGTGGAATTACCTCTTGAATCAGATAATGCTATTTTCCCATTGACCATCACGACTCCGAAGGCAGGTGAATACACAATTGCGGTTACTCAAGCACCTCACGATGCACAACTCTTCTTGCTGCATAACGGGACTATGGTGGCAGAGCTGACGATGGGTAATTACGCACTTGAATTGAACAAAGGCACTTATACTGACTACCAATTACAATTGGTTGCTGGACACCAAATCACAACAGATTGTGAAGATGTTAGTGCAGAAAATAATGTGCGTAAAGTTATCTTTAATAATAAGTTGTACATCATCCGTGATAATGCTATCTATACTGCTACGGGTAATAAAGTTAAATAAGCGATGAAAACGAAACAAATATATCAAACACCGAACACTAAAGTTGTTCAGACACTCTCTGGAGATCGTCTAATGTGGGCACTAGGGGGCTCTGGATCTCACGGAGAAACTACTGCTCCTGCAAGGGCTATTAACTACTAAAAACGTAGTTATTGCCCACGAAAATCAAACAAATTGCATGCAAAAATCATTTTTTGTGTGCAATTATTTGTATATATGCAAAAAAAGTTGTACCTTTGCCGAGTTTTTTGAAAATACTAAATAAATTTTAATCAGTATGGTACGTTTTACATTTTTAAGAAAAAGAGTCGTATTACTGCCGATTACCTGTGTTTTTGCTCTATGCAGTTACGCGCAGACAGTTGATGAGGTGATGAAACCTCTGCCTGTAGCATTGTCTCAGGAAGCCGCTCTCCCCGCAGAGATGGCTGAGCGATTAGCTCAATTGGCAAAAGAAAAGAAAGAGAAATTTGTGGCATCTACCGCCAGCATGGTGAATGTCGATGCTCGAGTAATGACGAATGAGAGGCAGTTCCTTACCAAAAAAGATGGACAATGGACTATCCTCCCCCAGAATGGCGATTTCCGCATCATGTGGCCGATGATGTCTATCCGCAACACTTCCCACGGACGCGAATTGGTGGAGCAAGGCAAATCTGCTAAGTTCAACGTTAAGCAAGACCGTATGTCGTATGCTTTGTTGGACAATAAAAATGCCATCATCATCTATAACAAGAAGAATGTCCCTTGCGAAATGGCTGACTTCACCTTCTCCACAGAGTCCAACGAGATTGCTCTTAATGGTAACAAAATCGAAATAAAAGTCCCTATATTAGATATCGCGCGCGGGAAATATCCTTCTAATTATAAGGTCACGTGCGTGCATATCAAATCAGGTGCTAAATATATCTTTGACATCCACATGTATTGGCGCCGTAAGATATCCTTTGCGCAGGAAAATATGGCATATTGCTTGGAGCGCTTTGAGTCAGACACTTTTCCTAACTTAGGACTGCTCCTTAACTTAGAAACGAAGATTTTTGAAGTCGTGAAATTGCCTTTGACCCTGGCTGGTGATGGCGAAGCTGGTGCAGACGGACGTCGTGGTCTGAATGGCGCCAATGGTACTAACGAACGTCGTTGGACAGATTCCGATGGCAAGGCGCATTATATTGCAGGAACACGAGGAAAACCTGGTATGCCTGGTCAAAATGGCGAAAACGGTACAGACGCCAGCACGTTCTTTGTTTGCTTGGGCGAAAACTTGATAGCCAATGGCGGATTAGACCTGCTCACACCCCAAGTGGAAGGCGGTAAAGGCGGCAAAGGTGGCAAAGGTGGCAAAGGCGGCATCCATGGTACAGGAAGTGGCGCTTCTGGTACTGCCCCTAATGGACCCGATGGACAAGATGGTGCTGATGGCAAACGAGGCGACTTCTTATTGGTAGAAACAAATGTGCAAAACTTTTATAATACAATTATTGAACTATGAAACAGTGGATTATAATAGCAATGTGTGTAGCCGCTGTTAGCGTGTCTGCACAAGAGGCTCAGAAGAAAACGGTAACCCCGTATTTCCGTAATGCGTTGACCACGATGATGGTTTATCATCCGGAGGATGAGTTTGGTTACGATGTGTACGAGATATTTAATCAATTAGCTCCCTTGGAGAAGTATGATTCACACCCCATCAAAGTGTGTGTCATAGACAACTCCAAGATTACAGGTGTTAAAGGCAAACCCAATGGTGGTCTTCATCGTCAGACTTACGGCGGCAGCATGGTGCTGACAGCCGCGGAGAAAGAGAAGAACGGACGAGGAATGGAAAAACTGCTGAACGATGCCGAAGTGGGCAAACGTATCGTCGCTAAGTGGTTTGATTTGCAGGGTGATAGCGTGCGTACTGCACATTTCTCAACTAGCTTGTTGGAAGACCGTAGTGATTACAATGCTACCGTTAGTGAAGTCGAACGCGCTCGCTATACGGCGGAGGGTATGACTGCATTGAGGAATGTTAGCGAAGACCTGCTGCGTCACTCTTTCGTCTTGGTCAGCGATATGACTTATATTACCGCAGAACAACGTGCAGATGCCGCCAAAAAAACATTGGCAGTTTTAGGTGGTGTGTTTGATGCACTGACTGGAGGAAACTCTGGACAACGTTTGGCAGAGACCGCTGGAGATATTGCCGATAAATACACTGGTTTCAAAGTGTTTACACACAGTTACCTCTACCAGTTGGTGTGGAACGACAGTTTATCCAATGTCTTCTACCAAAACTATTACACAGAAGAACCTAATGAGGAGCGTATCCTCGCTTTCTTGAAAGACGAAACCAGCTTCCAAGTGCGCTATTTGGGCGAAGCTTCTGCTACGTACGAAAAAACGCAAAAGAAAGGTAAATATGATCGCACGGAGTTATTAGAACTAATCACTTGCCGTTCAATTGATAACAATGTGGCAGAGTTGCAGCATCAGTTTGAGGACTTCCGCATTAAAACACCTATCACGGCTGTGGAATACAATGCCAAAGGCAAACTAGTTGGCTTCCGTGCACAAGTTGGACAAAAAGAAGGAGTAAAAGAGTCTTCTACTTTCGAGGTGCTGGAGGCTAAAGTAGAGAAAGGACGCATCATCTATAATCGTGTGGCTACTATCAAACCGGTTAATAACCATATTTGGGATAACCGTTTCAATGCACTTCTGGAGAATGATGAGGATGTGTTAGTAGAAGGAACACTATTCAAATTGGTAGGTGGCGCATCCAAGGATATTACGCCAGGTATGATTATTCGGGAAATCTAATTATCTATCGTTCATAAACATTTATAACACAAGAAAAATTGACATGAAAAGAGTGACTTTATTAGCAGCTGTGCTGCTCTTGGCGGGTTCCATTTTCGCCTCTCAACAAACGAAAGCTGATGAACAAACAACCCAATGGCGTTATGAACTGCAACCTGCAGTTGGTCAGGCTGCCGAGGGTTCTGCTTTAGTACGTGTTTGGACGTATTCCAAAAAAGCCAACATCGCTGTTGGTCAAGCCGCTAAAAATGCCGTGCATGGTATCATCTTCAAAGGTTATGCAACCTCCAATGACGACAGCCGTATCATCGGTCGTGATGCCATCATCGCTGATGCAAACATTGAGGCAGCCAATGCCGCGTATTTTGAACAATTCTTTGCTACTGGCGGTGCATATCAGCGCTATGTGAGCGAAGTAAATAATGGTGTACCTGACCAAATCCTGAAAGTGGGAAAAGAGTACAAGATTGGTGTAACCGTAGTGGTGATGGTGGATCAGTTACGTAAGCGTTTGGAAACAGATGGTATTATCGCTCCTGCTAACGAAGTGACTGGTAAAATGCCAACCATCATGGTTGTTCCCAGTTCTGTCTATTGCAATAACCGCAAGGCTATTAAGACTATCAATGAGAACGGTTCCGTAACGAATGTCCCTGATTATGAGAAAGCGTTGCTGGAGAACAACGACCTCGTACAAGCGATTGCTGCTATCAATGCACGTTTGACTAAACGCGGTTTTGAGGTGAAGAACCTCAATTCTGCATTGGCAACAGTCAAAACTGAAGCGCGTGAAGATGCTGCGCTCAAGAGTATCGAGTATGGCGAAGGCGTACAAGAAACAGCTATTGATGTTTTGCGCCGTGTCGCTAAAGCAGACATCTGGATTGAGATTGACTGGAACGAGAACCTCGTCAAAGGCGGTAGCCAAAAGACACTCACCTTCACTATGAGTGCAATTGATGCTTATACCGACTTCTTTATCGGTGGTGTCTCTCCTTCAACCAGCCGCACCGAGTATGCTTCTACTTTCAATGCCGCTGTCATGATTGAGTCCGCTATACAAGGACAGTTTGAGCCGTTCTGCAATACGTTGGTAACCTACTTCAATACCCTCGTGGAGAAAGGACGTCCTATCAAAATGCGCGTCATGATGTGGAAAGATTTTGATGAGACATTGATGAGCGAGTATGACGGATACGAGTTGCACGAGATTATTGAAGACTGGATTGCTGACAATACCGTCAAAGGTAAATATGGTTCTCCAGACGTTAGCCCAAGCGGTAACCGCATGACTATTGAGCAAATTCGCATGCCGTTAGTCAACAAGAAAGGTCGTGACCAAGATCCTATGCGTTGGGCACGCGAACTGCGTAATATGCTCAATACAGATTACGGAATTGAGTCCAATCTCTCTTCTAAAGGTTTGGGCGAAGTACTGCTCGTTATTGGTAGCAAATAAGTAGAGATATATTGGTCAAATTTGAAAAACATACAATTATGAGAAAACTATGTATCTGTCTCTTTTCGTTGCTTTTGTGCTCAGCATGTATGACTGCAAAAGTGAAAGTCGTAGAGACATCTGGCAAAGCGCCTAAATGGATTTATGCCGTAGAACAGGAGTATATCATTGTTTCGGCTGAGTCTGCATCGTTGGAGGACGCGAAGAATAAGTGTATGCTTCAAGTCAAGAAACAGATTTTGGCTTCAGTAGCAGAAAACGTACAATCGTCATCCGCGATGGACACCCGCGAAATCGGTGTTAATGGCAAGTATAGTATCATGGAGCAATATGCTTCGATGGTTGAGACTAAAAGTGCGCAAATTCCTTTCTTGAGCGAGGTTAGTATTACC
Organism: Paludibacteraceae bacterium; assembly: GCA_024400125.1. Lineage (GTDB taxonomy): Bacteria > Bacteroidota > Bacteroidia > Bacteroidales > Paludibacteraceae > Colicola. The sequence continues at coordinate 3,347 of JAKSNG010000030.1, read as the reverse complement.
AAAGCAGAAGGATTCTATTGGGAGAAACTCAAAAACGATAAGGAATATTCCTATCGCTACCATATCAAATATCCGTTTGGTAAATTTGATTTGCTGCGCATGGTGGATGATTTCCAGAGTAAGGAGCGTGCATTGGACAACCAGTTGGCAGACTTTGTGGCTGACGATTTCTCCCAATACACCTCTGTTGAGCAGATGATTGCTCGTGTGCAAGAACTGAAACTCTTTAAAGCCTCTTTAATGGAAGGTGATAGTCGCTTGGAACGTTGCCAAAACGTGGAACGTGTCTATGGCGAATATATCCGTTCTATCCAATTACGTCTCATCCGAATTAGCAAAGAGGAATTAGTCTTCTCCGCTAATTTCCGTGAGAAAGCCTTGACGATGGCTGCTCAACCCAAACTCAAAAGTAACTGTCTGTCGAATATCCAATATCAAAGCCGTGGTACGGAGTGTGTCGTGACGTACGATTATGCTACATGTACTGACGAACAAACGAACTTTATCGATGTCAGTTTCAATGTCGGTGGAAACAAAGTAAAAAAACGTTTTACTATTCAATAAAACACAATCATTAACCCTATTTATTAACCCAATTAAAATTTTACAATTATGAAAAAAGTATTATTTGTATTGGCAGCTGCTATGGTTATGGTAGGCTGCGGGAACAAGAAAGTTGCTCCAACCAAAGGTGAAGTAGAAGTTGTTGTACCTTGCAAAGAGTTCAAGTCTGACAAACACACCTTGCGCGCTAATGGTAACGCTATTTCTCCTAACATGCAAAACGCTACCGACAAAGCTGTCGCTGCAGCTCGTCGTGAATTAGCTACCAGCATTGACGCTACTATCAAACGTGTAGTAGATCAATATGCTTCTTCTTATGATTTGAATGATGCTGCTGATTTCCGCAGCAAAATGCAAGACATCACTCGCACCGTTGTTAGCCAACAGTTGACTGGTTCAGTTGTTGTTTGCGACAAGGTAACTCGCTCCAACGACAAAGAGGGTAACATCATGTATCACGCATATGTTGCTGTTGAATTGAGCTCAAGCGAGATTTTGGAAGGCATCAACGATGCTGCTAAGAACAAAGTGTCTGACGAAGAGAAACTCCGCACCGATTTCGAGTACGAGAAGTTCAAACAAACCTTCGAGGCAGAAATGTCCAAACTCGGCGAATAAGCCAAGTTGAAAAACAAGTGTTTAATCGTATGCGTGCACGTATGTGCGCGCATACGTTCAATAAAAAGAATGATTGAAACATATCTTAAATTATTGTAAAAATTTAATTATGATGAAAACAAAAACTAATTTCGTAGTAGTGTGCATGCTTAGTTTATTGATGACAGGCTGTACTACTTACTCGTACACATCTCGTTCCGCAGCAATTCGCGGTACCGAAATCAGTTCTCGCTCGTTAGGCGCAGAAATCAACGTTGATTTTTCTCGCAAAGTAACAGCCACGTCGGATCCTCAAATCCTTAAGGCTGACGCTATCAACGAGGCGCAGTACAAATGTATCAATGAAAACAACATTGATGTAGTTGTTGACCCAATCTACAAGATTGAATTTAACATGTTTCATAAGAAAGCATACAAAGCAACTGTTGTAGGCTATGCTGGAACATACAAACAAGTGCCTACGGGTGTGGATGCTGTAGTAGAGAAGAATTACAACATAGAGGATATTGAGAAATATAAACTTATCAATGACCCTTCTTTTTATCAGTACTACTACCAGAAAGATCCTGTACAAGGAGGTGATGTAACCAACTATTTTATCAATAGCAATGGCAACGGAGGTGCGCCTGTAATGATGAAAGAACGCCCCTCTTCAATGATGGTGCAACCAACCAGAGGTCAAAAAGGAACGCAAGCAGCCCCAGTTGCTTCATTTGAATATAAGAAAGCGAAACAATTACGCGATGCTGGTATTGGAACGTTTTCTGCGGGTGTCCTTGAATTAGGTCTCATATTTCCTTTAATGTTGTGCGTTAATAATAATGAAGGTTCTAAATATGAAAGTCAATGGAATGCTTCGTGGTTCTTCTGTGCGCTGGGTATGGGAAGCATTATTAGTGGTATCCCAATGTGGGCAGTGGGCTCAAAGAGAATGAAAAGTGCAGCATCGCCTCAACTTGCTATCGGTGGTACTAAAGATGGTCTTGGTATGCGCTTGACTTTCTAAATGTATTGTTTAACAAATTTAAATTCAATAAATATGAAACGTATTCAAATTTTAATAGTCGCATTGTTGGCAATCGTGGTTACCAGTTGCACAACATATAGTTATACATCTCGTAGTGTGAGTATCGCTCAATCAATGGATGTGCAACCTACTTCCACTTTGGTTGATGTTAAACCAGATTTTTCCAAGCGTATTAGCGAGTCATCTTCTTGGTGCAAATCTGCTAATGAAGCTATGGGACAGGCCAAATACAATGCAATCAGCAATAATAAGATAGACATTGTGGTTGACCCGATCTATAAACTTACGTATAAGGGACGTAAATGTATGGCTGTTTTGACAGGCTTTGCTGGTTATTATGTTAATCCTCGCACTATTTTAGAGGATATCAAACAGCTCAAGGATGTAGACAAAGCAGAAATAGAGAAGTATTTGATTATGGAGCAAAATCCTCAAATCATTAAGTATTTGTATGAGAATAAAGAGGGTAGTACAGTAACCATTAATCATAATGGCAAATGTGCAGCATCATGTCCATCTAAATCAGAAGTTGCGCCAGCAACTACCACAACTGCTCCTTCTGTAACCACCAGTTCCTCTACAAAATCCAACTCGTCTTCCACAAGGTCGTCATCCTCGTCCCACTCGAGTAGTAGAAAGTAATTTCGTGTGACAGATCTAATACTTTTGCACCGAAATTCAACGGGAGTTTTCAAGTCGGCAGATTTCGCCTTTCGTTCCCGACTATAAAGAAAGCAACTAATGGCATGCAGACTGGGGCATGTCGAAAGGCATGCCCCATTTGTTGTCTGATAAGGCGAATAGTGTTAACCATTAAAACTTATTCAATTATGAACGAAACTATTCGTGAAAAGCAAAAACAACAACTCATTCAGTCTCTCAACAGTCCTCAGTTTAGCCAAGTGATTGCTCGGATTAAAGCTACGGGCAAGCCCCTTGGTTGTGTTGCTCCAGAGGGGCAGTGGTATCTTTCAGAGGAGGAGATTAATGCCATCTTTGCCGCAGATGGGCGTGGCCTAAAAGGAAAACTGGTAGAAAATTATCTTGCTTTCGGCTTTCCCGAATGACATTTGTCTTCCTACGTCGGACTAAAAAGCGGTTCGTAAGCGGTTCGTAGCGGGTTCCGAAGCGGTTCCAA
>JAKSNG010000003.1 GCA_024400125.1 Paludibacteraceae bacterium | reverse complement strand
GCGAAAATAACCCTGCTCATCCGTGCACTTGCACACCGGCACAAGTACATCGTTACTTGAGTCGTATCAGTGGACCGCTGTTGGACCGTATAGATATTCAATGTGAGATAGCCGCTGTCCCTTATCAGGAGTTGAAGGATAAACAGCCGGGCGAGTCTTCCGCAGCCATTCGGGAACGAGTAGTTCGTGCGCGTGTTATACAGCAGCAGCGCTTTGCCGGAACGGGTATTTTTTGCAATGCGCAGATGACTCCAAAGCAGGTGCGTCAATATTGTCCGCTGGACGATAAATGCGACCAAATATTGTCCTTTGCTATGTCTAAGTTAGGATTGAGTGCCCGTGCTTACGACCGTATATTAAAGGTGTCGCGAACGATAGCCGATTTGGCAAGTTCAGAGTCTATTTTGCCGCAACATATCCAAGAGGCCATCTCCTACCGCTCGCTGGACAGAGATACATGGGGAGGCTAAAACCTAACTCTCTCCCATTTCTCATCCCGAGTTACCTAATATAGCGTCTGCGTCCTTGTTCCTTAGTTCGCTTTCGCTTTCACGCAGATTTCCACTGTTTTTATAAGGATTTCCGCTACTTTTATGCTGCTTTATGCTACTATTACGCATCTTAACGGGCGACCACTCCGCGACCACATCGCGACCATTCTATACCGTCACCGTACTGTTTTTGTGTACCCATTCCTGCTTAAATTTCACTCTCCAATCACAAATCACCAACGCCGAGCAAAGCGAGCGATCGTTCGAGCAAAAGCGAGATAAGAAATCACCAATCACAAATCACAAAAAATCCTCCCTCATCCGAAGCAACCGAAGCAACCGAAGCAAGGTAATATTAAACTCTCGTCCGTGTATATGTATATGTGTATGGACGAGAGATAGAAAAGTGCTTGCTTACCTTGCTTCGGTTGCTTTCCTCTACACTCTACTCTCTACTCTCTATGTAAGTATGTAACCGATTTTCTATTCTTCGTCCGTATATATGTGTATGTATATGTATGTGGACGAGAGTTATAAAAGTGCTTACATACTTACATACCTTGCTTTTCTCCTTCTCCTTTCGACTTTCGACTATTTTTGTCTAAAAAATACTTTTTTTAGCAAAAAAACGGACTTAAATTTGCATATTCCGATTATTTTTTGTACCTTTGCGCGGAAATTTCACGTATATGTGCGTAATGTATATATGCGTAGGGGATGAGACATGTAAAACCGAAAGTTATTGTACCCAATTATGACTATTGATGAAATACGACATATTCTTAAGTCAGGAGAAAACGTAATGACGGAGTTCAAACGTTCTCAAACCGAATTGGCTCGTAAGGTATATGAATCCATTTGTGCTATGCTTAATCGACGTGGTGGGCATATCGTGTTGGGTGTTGATGATGACGGAAACATTTTGGGAATAGAGCCGACTTGTCTTCAACAGCAATTGGATACGTTGGCTAAAGACTTGAACAATCCCCAATTATTCAATCCTACATGTAGTATCCGTTTTGAAAAGATGGAGATAGACGGCAAATGGGTCATCTACGGCTACGTGCCGGTCAGTCCAGATGCACATAGTTACAAAGGTATTTACTACGACCGCAACGAAGATGGAGATTTTCAGTTGCGTGGTACGCGGCAGATTGCCAATCTGTTCATTCGCAAAAGCAAACAGCATACAGAGGAACGTGTTTTGCCGTTTGTCACGATGGACGATTTGGATGAAAATGCTTTCCAACTGCTACGTAAATATATTTATATCAAAGATAGTAAACATCCGTGGTTGGCAATGACCAACGAACAGATACTTCAGTCTGGGCGTATGATTCAGACCGACCCTGAAACAGGTAAATCTGGCATTATTTTGGCAGCAGTACTCTTGTTCGGTAAAGAAGGAACCATCATAGAGGCACTCCCTGCGTACAAGACGGATGTATTGTGCCGCATGCGAGATACAGAACTGTACGATGACCGTATCCAGCCTCGTTGCAATATATTGGAGGCGTATGAGCGTATTATGGCTTTTATTGAAAAGCATCTGTCGGAAGTGCCGTATATTGAGAATATGATTCGCATTTCGCTGCGCGATAAGATTCTTCGTGAAGTGGTGCTGAATATGCTCATTCATAGGGAATATTCCGAGTCTTATCCTGCCAAACTGACTATTTGGCGAGACCGGATTGAAACCGAGAACTGGAATCTGCCGCACCAGTATGGACAACTCACGCCTGAAAACATGTTACCATATCCCAAGAACCCTATTATTGCCAATGCCATTTCGCAAACCGGTTTAGTGGAGGAGTTAGGTAGTGGTACACGCAAAATATATCACTATACGCCATTGTACGCTGCTGGTCATCAGGCACAGTTGGTGGATGGGGACATTTTCCGAATCATCATTCCTAATCCCGATGGTGGTCTACTTGGTAACAAAGTTAGTGAACAAGTAGGTGAACAACCTACAGAACAAGTTAGTACCCCAGCTAATACCCCAGTTCAAAACAGTGGTCTAGTTAGTGGTCTACCTAGTGGTAAAGTTGGTGGTAAAGTTAGTGGTGAAGTTGGTGGTAAAGTAGGTGACAACTTGTTGGCAGTAGTTCAACTTGTCAAGGATGATACAATGTCGTTTGCAGAAATATATGATCGCTCTCCTATTCGTAGTCGAAGATATTTGCGTGAAAACGTGTTAAAAATTGCCATAGAATTAGGATATGTCGGTTTGTTATATGCAGATGCTCCTCAGCATCCTCGTCAGAAATATTATTTGACGGAGAAAGGCAAGAGGGTGTTGGAGCAAATAAAAACCGCAAACCGCAGGTAAATTTGCATATTCCAATTATTTTTTGTATTTTTGCGGCGGAAAAGTATTTTAAACAATGAGTCAACAAGAACAAATTCAATTATTTGAGAGTCAGCAGGTACGAACTATATGGGATAGTGAGAAAGAAGAGTGGTTTTTCTCAATAGTAGACGTTTGTAAGATTTTGACAAATCAGCCTAGTTATGATTTGGCACGTAACTATTGGAAGGTTCTCAAACATCGGTTGATTGCTGAAGGATTTGAACCGGTTACAAATTGTAACCAGTTGAAATTAGTTTCTCCGAATGATTACAAAAAACGTCTTACTGATGTGGCTACCAGCAAGGAACTTTTTCGTATTATTCAGTCTATTCCTAGTAAGATTGCTGCTCAAACGCGTGCGCAAATTGAAGCGCAAACAGGACGTTGTATAATATCTTCAGAGAAAGCGTCTGACTATATTCTGCCTGTAGAAACAGCCGAATCTATTCCTTTGAAGAACAAAGGTAATGAAGAATGAGTATTTAGAGTGTTGTTATCATCACGCTTTATAGATTGTAAAAACGATAGAATAAAACACACACCTCAAAATAGTAACATTATGGAATCAAGTATTGAATCTATTGTAAATCAGGATACTGAATATGTGAGTTTGGTCTCACATATTACTCGGTTGTGGCAAGATGCAAAGGAGCAGGCATATACGGCCGTAAACACTTCTTTGCTGATGGCGAGTTGGAATATAGGTCATTACATTGTAGAGTTTGAGCAACAAGGAAGCAATCGTGCGAAATATGGTGAGCGATTGTTGGTGAATCTATCAAAGGATTTGACACGTATCAATGGTCGTGGATTTAGTCGTTCTAACTTGACCTATATGCGTAAGTTTTACCTTGCATTTCCAAAATGTGAGACGATTTCTCACAAATTGACATGGAGTCATTATTTTGAGTTGCTCAAATGTGACAATCCAATTGAAATGCAATTTTATATGAATGAGGCAATCAAAGAGGGATGGCGAGTTAAACAACTGCAACGTCAAATTAATAGTTCGTTATTTGAGCGTTTAGCATTGAGTACAGACAAAGAGGGTGTTCTTGCTTTAGCCAATGAAGGTCATCAGATTCATCAACCTGTGGATATTTTGAAGGATCCGTATGTATTGGAATTTACCGGTCTTCCTGTGCAAAAACGTTATAAGGAAAATGATTTAGAGATGGCTTTGAAAGCAAACATGGAGAAGTTTTTATTGGAATTGGGTAGAGGTTTCGCTTTTGTGGGCAGGCAATATGTTATACCAATAGGCAGTCGCAGGTTTAAGGTTGATTTGGTTTTTTATCATACTATTCTCAAGTGTTATGTATTGATTGATCTCAAGCGTGCAGAAATTAAGCATGGCGATATAGGTCAAATGAATATGTATTTGAATTATTTTAAGACAGAGATTTGTCAACCCGATGACAATTTACCGATAGGTATTGTATTAGGGGCAAAGAAGGATGAATTGCTAATGGAATATGCGATGGAGGGTATCAGCAATCAACTTTTCACTGCACGCTATCAGTTATATTTGCCACAAAAAGCTGAATTACAAGCGCAGTTGAATAATATTATAGATAATGCAAAAAGTTAGTATATTTATCACCACGCCTTACAGATTGTTAAAACGATAGAATGAAGATATGAATAATATTATTATGAAAAAAGGTTTAATTTTTATTGGAGGAGTCCTTACGGGGATGATTCTTTGCTTCTGCATTTTATTGTCTATAGGATTGATTAGAGACAATGGTGGTTTAGCAGGAGCTACTTATTTTGACAAGCCAACCAAGGAAATTCATGCTAGTTCTTTTAAGGTTCTTCAGGTTATAGATGACCATGCGGCATTAGTAAACAGCAAAGAATCTCCCACAAGTAAGTTTTATTTAGGTCCTCTATTCTTGATGGTAAACAATTCGGATCATTTTTATTATGATGATGAGATTATAGAAGTTTCACGCAAGCAGAAAGTTGTTCAATTGGGAATATATAAGTATAATTCTAACTTTGGAGAAAAAACTGTTCCTATAATTGGTGTAACGAAGAGGTAATATGACAGATTTATACCAACGCTAGTAACTTGTTGAGACCAAATTGTGCTCATAAATATGCTGTTGCATTGACTGCAAAATATTATAAATCATGAAATTGACATCAAACGATAAGACTTTAACTCTTGATTTCGATGGAAAGGGAACATCTCTCTCCATGGAGGGATGCCGTCTGTTAAAGTTTCGCGAGTTTGAGGATAAAATCTTTCTTATTGGCTGCTACCATTATTCTGTCAGGAAGAATCAACTCGATTGGATTGAGGGGCGCACTAGTTCCGATCATGTTAAGCGATATAATGTTCGTTTAAACACCACTGATCGAAAAGGTGTTGTAGATGGCTTCGATTATATCACCCGTGAGGTTGATTATGTCATTCTCTATGAAGCCGCTATGTATAATAACACGGCTCAGCCCAAGATTTATGATGTTACGGACAATACAATTCTTCATGAGCAGGACATGCTGGACTTAAACTATCCAAAGCCTCATGGGGATTACATCGTATATACTTTGGGTGAAGAAGTGTTTTTTGAGCAGATTAAATTAGCTCAGATTATAAAGTTCAATCAATTAGTTTTTCCTAACTGGGATGACAACACACCACTTTTCTTGACTGGCAGACAGATTCGTAAGTCTTACACACGGAATAAGCGGAAGACCAAGTTTACATTCATTGACCTATTTGCTGGTTTAGGCGGTTTTCATCTTGCGCTCGAATCCATCGGAGGTGAGTGTGTGTATGCATCAGAACTCCGCGATGATCTTCGTGCTCAATATGTCCACAATTACGGGCTGAGCCGTGATCGTATCAATCCAGACATAACGCTTCTATCAAGTGATGAAATTATCCGACGCCAAGTTCCGGCTCACGATGTTCTTTGTGGCGGATTCCCCTGTCAGCCATTCAGTAAAGCCGGTAAACGACAGGGCTTTGATGATGAAGAAGGGCGCGGTAACATGTTTGATTTTATAGAAAAGATTGTTCGAGTCCATCGGCCCAAATATCTTTTCTTGGAGAATGTTTCCAATTTGGAAAGCCATGATAGCGGCAATACTTGGAAGGTGATTGAGAGTCGACTGACCGCGCTGGGCTATCAGGTTGATAAACGCGTGCTCTCTCCGCATCAGTTTGGCTATCCTCAACATCGTAAACGTATTTATATTGTTGGTGCAGATACTCGTGCAGGATACAATTTAAATCATTTTGTGTTCCCTGTTCCGACGAATAGACCGTGTGATGTAACGCGATTGATTGATACCAATTCTAAGTATTATCTGCCAATCACATCCGAACAACGCCGTCGTTTGAATCATTGGGAAACTTTCCTGCATTTGTGCGAGGAACACCATGTACAAGTCCCAAAGTTCCCTATATGGGCTATGGAATGGGGCGCTACATACGATTACGATGTTACGGCTCCGGCATTTCAAACCGTTGCCGAATTAAAGGGCAAACGCGGACATCTTGGCCAACGTATTACAGGTAAAACATTAGACGAATGTCTTGCTCAGTTGCCCAACTATGCTCAGACGAACAAGAATAAGGAGTTTCCTGATTGGAAGATTCGATATATCCAACATAACCGAGAGTTCTACGAACAGAATAGGGAATGGCTGCAACCTTGGCTGGAGGTTATGAGAGAATGGGAGAATAGTTTTCTGAAGTTTGAATGGAATTGCCCAGCAACCTCTACATGTACGATGCATGACAAACTCGTTCAATTTAGAGCATCTGGCATTCGTGTAAAAGATGCGACTTTCGCTCCAGCCTTGAATCTTATGCTTTCGCAGATTCCCATATTGCCTTGGGTTAATCTGCCAGCAGATACAGTGAAACCTGGTGATCCTACGATAGGTCGATACATGACCATCCGAGAAGCCTCCAAATTGCAAGGTATGGAGTGCCTCGATTTTAGCCATTTACAGCCATCACGTGTTTATGAAGCACTTGGTAATGCGGTAAATGTTCAAGTAGTAAAAAATATTGCAAAACGACTAATAAACATAAAGAACCATGGGAAAAGTTAGTTTCAAAGCCAAACAAGGTGTCTACCTTACCTACAAGGGATATACCTACAAGGCACCACAAGTGTTTGGTGAATTTATTGACAACTCAATCCAATCGCATGAGAGCAACAAAAATGCTCTCCTAATGTCTGATCCCAAATACGAATTGCGTGTTGATATCAATTTCGAGTGGGAACTGGATAACGAGGATAATGTTGTTAAGGCAAAGAAAATCGTTATCAGCGACAATGCTGCTGGTATGACTGCAACTCAATTTGCAGATGCATTTGACTTGGCAGACATGGATGTTGTTCGTACTGGTATGAACGAGTTCGGTGTTGGTATGAAGGCCGCATCTGCTTGGTTGGGAAACAAATGGCGCATGGAGTCTACCTCAATAACTGATGGTATAACTCGCACGGTGGATGTTGATTTAACCTATATATGCAAGAACAACATCGAAGAACTCGATTCCAAGGAAACTATGGATTCTTCTCGCTCTCATGGTACTACCATTATTATTTCGGAACTATGGAAGGAGAATGTAATAAAGAAGGATAATGTGGAGGAACTTGCAAAAAGCATTGCAAGTATTTATCGCTATTTCCTCCGCACAAAAGAAATCCAAATTTTTGTAGGAGAAGAAAATAAGCCTGAGGAGGCACGAATGCTTACATTTGAAGATTACGCAATCCTGAAGGCTCCTTCTTATCTTGATCCAAATGGTGAAGATTTCACTTGGAAATGCACAGTATCTCAACAGGATTCAAAAGGTCATGGTATCAGTGGTTTTATCGCTTTGCTCAAGGATACCAAAGACGAGAATCGTGGTGTTGTGATTATGCGTAACCATCGTGTAGTAATGGGATTTGACCCTAAAGATAGAACTGTAGGTAAGGTGTTCTATAGTCAAGTTGGTTCTAAAAAATATAGACGAGTTTTTGGTGAACTTGAAATTACAGGGTTTAAGGTTGCGTTTGGTAAAAACCAAGTTAATGACCCTGATTTATTAGAGGCTCTCTGTAAGATGGCTGCTGGTACTCTTAAAATTAAGGGCGCTAACCTGCTAACTCAAGCGGATAAATATTCTGGAAGAACGAAGAAGGTTGCTCCTAAGGTTACACCTGTAACTCCATCGTCTCAACCTTCCACACCTACAACACCGCCATCAACGCCAGTATCCCCAGTTACACCTCCGTCCACATCGGTAACACCTCTTACTACTGTGGCACCGAGTGATCCATCGCTCCTTGCTACTGGTAAATTTAAATTCGGAGGAAATGATTTTTCTATTCAAGTTAAATCGGGAAATGAAAGTTCCGAACTATTCTGGAATGATCTGTCCAAGATTGGAGAAAAGGCGTTGATTTGTAAGGTTAACACCACGCATCCTTTCTTCTCTGTTTATGGACCGCCAACTAAGCAGGTTCTTGCAATAGTAAAGGCTCTTTCTATTGCTAAATATAAAGCAACAGTAGATAGCAACAACTCTGCCTCTGCGATGATGAATGAGTTTAATAGCATCATAAACAACCAAGAAGCATAATCCGTTATGACTGAAATTGTCATCCATAGCACTAATCCTAAGAACACTTGTTTGCAAACTGTGCAATCAGGTGAAGCATTTGAGGAATTTTTGCAGTCTCAGAAAGCAACCCCTCTCAAACCGGGATTGTCCGATGTTGGTGCATACAACCTTCGTACCTCCACTTGCGACATCCTCAATCACTGCAATCCACACGATGCGACTTCCAATCCTGAAACCACTCATCTTGTAGTGGGCTATGTCCAGAGTGGAAAGACTATGTCTTTTACGGGTGTTTTGGCTATGGCACGTGACAATGGTTATCGTGTCGCTGTTATTCTTACCGGTGTTACCACAAACCTACAAGGTCAAACAGCAAATCGCTTGGAAGGGGATTTGTCTATTAGCGAGGACACCGATAGATATGCTTTTATTGGCAATCCGTCAGCAGATGATGCTAATCGCTTAGTTAAGGCACTGAGATTATCCGACCAACCTTTATTGGTTATTCCTATTCTCAAACACCGTAAATATATTGACAACCTTGCAGCAGTTTTCTCCAACGAAAAAGTTAAGAAACTGCTTGCCAACGAAACGGTATTGATTATTGATGATGAGGCAGACCAAGCTTCGCTCAATAGTTTTGGTTATAAGAATAGCAAAGCCACTTCCGAGGAGGAGGAAAAGCAATCTGCTATCTATGCCGCCATCCTTCGATTAAGAAGCACCTTGTCAGGAAACTCCTATATTCAGTACACTGCAACTCCTCAAGCAAATATCCTTATCGCCACCATGGATTTGCTCTCGCCCAAGAGTCACACACTTTTGATTCCCGGCGAAGATTATGTCGGGGGGAAACGATTCTTTGGCTCTGCACAAGAGGGCGGGTTATTTGATGGAAACTTGGTGAAGGAAATCCCTGCTTCGGAAGTGTATCACAAAAAGCAGAATGCACTAAAATCTATGCCATCTTCACTTCGAGAAGCACTCATGATGCATGTTTGGGCGGTATTGCTCGTTATCAAATGGTATAAGAGACCGAAAATCAAGCAACTTTCAATGATGGTGCATCCAACGGATATTATTGAAGGAAATAAACTCTTTGAGAAGTGGGTACGTGATGAGGTGGACTATTGGAGCGAGAGTTTTGATAAACCGGAATGGCATGAAGATCGCGTTATGCTTTTTGAGCAGTTCAAGAAGTTATTCCCACAAGCAATCCAGTTCTACCCAGAAGAAGGTCGCCCTACATTCGATGATGTCAAGCACATGCTTCCCGACATTGTCAATACTTGCCGTATTTATCGTATTACGGGAGAGAGCGATGATGATTCCGATGATATTAAGTGGAACTCCCACAAGATGAATGTCCTGATTGGAGCACAGATGCTGAACCGAGGTTTCACCGTAGAAAAACTCGCCACAACATATATGCCTCGGCATACCACAGGAATTGCCAATGCTGATACTATAGAGCAGCGTTGCCGATTCTTTGGCTACAAAATGTCATACATTGAATCTTGCCGAGTATATTTACCCAAGGAATCAATCGAAGATTATAAAGGGTACGTACGCCATGAGGAGGAACTTCGGACACTTCTTGCTTCGTGCAGTTCGCTGAAGGAGTATGAGCACCGTGTTATGCTTTCTCCGAAACTTCGTCCTACACGTGCTAACGTTTTGCCTAAACAAATGGTGAAGTCTAAGTTGTCTGGATGGAAGCGTTATGAGCGAATTAGTGGTATGCCGATGGTTATCCAGAATCTGGCAGCAATATCTCAGTTTGTTGCCCAGAATCTCCCCAAGGCTGGTGAATTTGCGTTTGCCAACTATGATTCCAAGAAGTATCATTCAGGAGAACCTAAGAAGCATGCTCTTCTTGACATGACTGTGGATGAGATTACGCCTCTCTTTACCGACTTTACGGCTGGTTGCTATTCCGACATTGTCACTAAATCAATGACCCTTCGATACATCCAGTATTTGTCTGAGATTGGGCATCCAAAAGTAAGAGTCATCTTTATGAGTTGCAACAAACAGCGTTCTCGTTCGGTGGAGCATGAGTCCGACAACCTGTATGTAATCAATAACGTTTTCCAGGGACCCAGTGCTTTGACTGAACGTGACAATTATTGCGGTGATCGCAATCTCTATGATCCCGATGAGGTCACAATTCAGATCCACCACGTAATCCTGAATGGACTTTCTGTTGCGGATATGCCCAATAATGAAACGTATGCCATTGCGGTGCATATTCCGGAGAAAATGCAAGCACTTTACTATGAGAGTGTGGCTAAAAAATACGAATTAGAAGATTAAAAGATATGGTTGCTAAAGAACTTTTTGAGGAAATTCAGAATTTCGCTACATGTAGCGAAGAACAGCGTTACCGTGTTGTAGCATTACCTAATATGCTGCACAAACTGGGTTGTTCGGAAGATAGCTTCCCTAAGTTTTTCGTAGTATCAAGCGATAACGGAAGCATGATGCACAACCTAAATGCAGAGTTACTCTCCGTAGAATACAACATGCTATGCAATATCGTAGAAGGCGATGAACATATCGATAACCAGCGCTTTACCATTATCACTCTGCGTTCTGATAATGAGCAGTTACAGAAGATGTTTGTGGATGTCTTTATCATGATGCTGGAATCGATGTCTCAGCGTCCTACTAATATGGCTATCGCTTCAAAGATTGAAAGTCTGCTTTCTATTTTCTCAAAACTAAAACGTAAGCCCATTCACAAACTGCAAGGACTTTGGGCAGAAATGCTGGTTATTGAACAAAGTAAAGATCCCGTTACCGTTGCTCGTGCTTGGCATTCTCAGCCAGAGTCAAAGTATGACTTTACGATGGGAAAGGACAAGTTGGAGGTTAAGAGCACTAGTAGCGAAAATCGTGTGCATCGTTTCTCTTTGGATCAATTAAATCCATCCGAAAGTTCGCGTCTTTTGGTATGCTCTATCATTGTACGTGAATCAGCTAAAGATACCAACGGTTTATCGGTGTACGACCTATATGACAGCATTACCATGAAGATTGCTGATAATGAAGTTCGTATGCATGTATATGATGTCATGATTGCTACACTTGGTTCTGATTTTTACGTTGCTCGTAAGAAATACTTTGACTATTCTGAGGCTTGCGACAACTTGGCTTTGTATGAACATACGGATATTCCTAAGATTGACAAAGCTAATATCCCTGAACATGTCTCTGATGTGAAGTTCTGTTCGGATTTGAGTCACCTAACAGATGCTCGCAACAAGAACTTCAATAGAGAGGATAGCACCTTATTTTACGCACTATATTAAGCCGCATTGAAAGATGGAAAACAGTATCACCAAAATGTCTTCATCTGACCTCATGCTCACCGTATTGGGTAGTTGCAAAGAGCATGAAGTTAAGTTCTCAGGAGGAATGAATCCGTTCACTATGCTTGTGGATGGAGAAGAGGTTTATGTCTATATCAAGAATCTTACTCCAGCCCAGTTGTCTAACAACAACGATGACATTTGGCGAATACAGTTGCCCATGCGTGATGATTTCGAGAAGATAAAAGAATCTTCTTCGCTATTCCTCCTTCTTGGCTATGATTCTACCAACAAAGTATTCACTACGTGGAATCCTTATTGGACAAAACAGCGACTCAATGTTGGCAAGAGCGTTTCGTTATACTCACGTTTATCTTTGCAGCAAAGGGTAAGCGAAACGCAAGAGATTGAGCAAATGCCGCTTAACCATGATGGTGATGTCGTTTGTATTCCTGCTTCGTTACTTTACGAATACATAAAGCACATTAGAGATTACTATCCCGAAGAAACACAGTTTGTTGCTATCGGGTCAAGTATCAATAAACGTAAGAAACGCGCTGTTGAGCAGTTCTACCACTTTATTAGTAATCAGGACAATCTATCTGTTTACAAAGAATTTTTGAAGAATCAGGGCAAAACAGAGAGTACCATCCGAAACTACGTTTATGCGCTTCTATTTGTGTATAACAACAATCTGTTTGCTCGATATAAATCTCTATTCTCTGATACGACAGATGATATTGAGGCTGTTTTGAAGTCTTTCTATCACACCCAAGAGATTGAAGCACAAGATATACCGTGGCATGGTGGTATTCGAGCTGCGCTCAAACGTTTCTATGATTGCTATATTACTATTGATGACCAAATGAAGAATGACTCTCCACAGGAAATCGACTTGTTTGAAGGACAAAATACGGAAGAAGAAAATAAAGAAGAATTTCAATTTGATTTGGACGAATTTGGTAAGCTGAAATCATTGGATGATACTATAAAGGAGCAACTATATCCATATTCTCAGGACGAGTATCCCGATTATGAGTTTATGATGTATCTTACTGATGAGTATTATCCCGATTCTATTTTATCTAAGATGACTCCGGTTGATTGGATCAGTCTCTTTGAAAATACTTCCTGGAAGAAAGTGCCCCCCAAGAAAGCAGATAATCTCGACAAAAAGAAGCGCCAATCACCACGTGAGTTGACAATTTTGCGCATCACATATCCCGATGGTTCTGTTGTTATGCACAAGAAAGCAACTGACACCTACTTGCATGTTTTTGAGACCAACTATCCCGAACTGATTAACGAAATCAATTTCAATCAATTAGTGATCTCTCCTGAACGCCTACCGGATTTCAAGAGCGTTAAACGTAGTCAGAAAGAAGTTGGAGGATATTATGTTTCAACCAACTTTAGCACAGAAGAAAAAGCAGCTATTCTCAAGCAGATTTCTGACGAATTAGGTCTGAATCTTACTATTGATATTGTACCCAAGAATGAGGCAACCGCGTAAACTAATACACAAAGAGCGTATCCAATGGAAGGATTACGGAGAACATGAATCTTATATTCGTGCTCTCGCTAATCTTGTTTCTTCCAAAGTTAAGTTAAGCGGTGGTTGGACTATTGAAGGAATAATAAACGAAGCCTATTATCAAGCAACTACACTTGCTTTTGATTTCTCAGAACATATTTATTTTGAAGCAGACTATTTTGATGAGGTGCTCAAACGAATGCCTCTCAATAATGCAAATGTCGTCTTTTCTATCGTTCATCTGCTACTGCGCGATATGTATGATATGCGTGACGTGCTGTGGATGATAGAGAACAAACTACAATCACGTCCCATCTTCCGTGCTCTCAAGGAGTTCAAGAAAGATCATTGTCCCATTTGCCTCTATCCTCAGACAGACTACTTCTCTCGCTCCAATTGCATTGACTGGAACCGATTTACAGAAGGCTTCCGTCTCAGAAATATTGATCGTATTTTGACTATTGCTGAGTCGTACGAATATCCGGTCATGGTCGCTAAGGGTATTCTTGGTCAGCAGATTTCGTATATGATTGCTAACAATCTGGAACAAGATGCCGAAATGGGAGAGGTAGAACGCTTACTTCGTGGAAAGATTGGAAACGATCAAACGTGGAATCTGTATGCCGGTGATTGTGTTAATGATTCAATAGAAAATGGCTTCCCTTGCTTGGTTGAGATACGAGAAGCAAATACAGAACCTGAGAACGAGGAAGAGCGTCAGCAACTGCGTGAACAAGTGAAAGAGTTGCAACGCGAACGTGATGAGGCTTGGAAGCAGAGTGAGGAATATAAATTGGCAATTGAAGAAATGGAGTCCCAACTGGGTAAATCCACTATTCAGTTAAATGTTATCGCCAAATGCATTTTGGATAATCCCACGTATGAAACTCAGCGTGAAGCATTTGATAAAATCAATTCCGTATTAGTTGGAACTTCTTGGGCAGCGAAAGCCAAAGATGTACTGGATGAGATTATTAGCAAAAAAGCAGAGCAACAGCAGAAGCTTCTGGAGAATGTGAGAACCGTAGTAATGCCTGCGGAAGGTAGCACTACGAATATCGGTTGTGATCAACGCAATTCTGAATTTAAGATACAAATGCCAAAATCAACAGCAGTTCCACAATTAACACTGGGAAATGAACAATAATCAACAGCCAATCATATCATTTGGTCTTACCAACATCGGTTGTGACCAATCTAATGCCACTATTCAAACTGTGGTATCTCAGCCCGCTCCCGAACCCGAAGTGGACACCGAGGTTGTAGTAGAACCCGAGGTAGAGCAACTCACCACCCAGCAACTGGTTATCCTTTTCGAGGCACTTCTTGATGTCTCGCTTGATCCCAATTACACCAACCAGTCGGCACTGGCGACTCTACTCTCTCGTATATCTGGTTATAAACAATCATCCATGCGTGCTAAAATCACGCAGGGCATTGACTATGATAAGCCGCAAGCCAAATCTGATGTGGCAGTAGTGGCTGCGCTATTGGATAAGATTCGACCTGATCTTGCGGAGAAATTACGAAATAATGTAGCAGAGTAGTATTTTGTAGTACTACAGCCCTACTACACCAGCAGTACTTTTGCACCCGAAATCGCATAATGCGGTCTCGGGTGCATTCGTTGCGTACGGGTTGCAGGGCGCGGACGAACACTCAAACTAAGACGCGCCCAGCATTAAAAAACAATGAAAGAGAATTCTTTCGAACCGTCGACCTTTATCGGTCTTGTCCATCCCAAATCTACTGCGATTAGGGTGATGGAAAATCTATCAGTTAACGCTTGTGTGCAACTCTACATTCCGAGTGGTACAGCCGAGCAACGTGAGAATTTAGATGACATTATCCATGACAATGTCCTATGTCGCGTACCTTTGCGCATAGGTCGTCGTCAGTTCATCTACTGTCGTTACAATCCCGATTTTACTGATGATTGTATTTTGAGTAGCTACACGGCTGCCCTCCAAGCCGTTTTTGGTAGCGACACGCGTGCACATGCGCGTATTTATAGGAAAGGAGGCGAGTTATGAAAACTCAAAATTATCTTTGCATCGACCTTCGCACGGAGATGCTTCAGTCCGACATTCAAACAGGTGAAACTCGAAACGGCACTCTCATAGTGGATGAAGCTGGTGAACACTTTACCTTTAAAGAAACGCGTACCCGAACGAACCGAACCGCTGGGCATCTTGGGCATTGTCCACATCCCGAGCTCCATTGGCGAGTTCTTGACCGCACGAAACATGGTCGTGCTACGCTTAATTCGCGCCATGTTAAGGTTGAATTTTATATTCATCATGACGAGTATCAGGATGGGGCAGACCTTGCAGACATTCTCGCTCGCGAGATTGAAACGTTTGGTGAACAATTTTGTGAAACAAACTTCAAGGAGGAAGTGTCCAAATGTTGTTAATCGGACTCCGAAAGGGCGGCGTGAAGTGTAGTAGCGCCTGCCCATTCTACACAGATAGTGGTAAAGTTAGTGGATTTAATGGTCCACTGAAGACTCATTGTCGTATGACTATGCATCCATGGATGGCAGACTGTGACCAATATGACCCCTGTCGCATCGACACGGTTGAAGTTACAGAGGAGCAGTGGAAAGCGATGCTTGCTTCGGTCAAGAAGAAGGCTCATCGTCAGCGCAAGCTTTATCCAGAGGAGCATGCAGAAATCCATGCAGTTGGCTGCGAGTGGACACGTTCTAAAGGTCGCTTTAATGCGGATAAATCAGCTACTGCTCATGTTAATTTGTTAATGTGTTAATTTGTTAATTATGTTAATTTTTATGAATCGTCTTTGTTATCAAGAAAAAGTCAATGCGGGCATTCCACAAGCCTGCACTATTGAGAAATGGAACGAACTCATTGATAGTCCTCTCGTTTCTCAAGTTTGTAATCAGATTGCGTCACTCAGTCCTGAGTTGCCCGATTATAACGACCGAAAGCAATCGTTAAAAAAGCGCTTGCCTATCCTAATTCCTCATGCATCAGCATTTCGTCTTAGCGAGCAGTCCAAGGAGTTTGGTGGGGCTCGTAAAAGTTCGTTGGCAATACCTTCTGGACTTGCCATGCTTGATGTGGATCATATACCTAATCCACGTGAGTGGTTTGCATCGGTCGATAAGCAACTTCTCTCAGACCAGCACATCTACTTGGTTTCCATCACTGCCAGCGGTCAAGGTCTTCGTATCATAGGCGAGCGTCAACTCATTGCGGAGACCAACACGATGGAGTCCATAGAGCAGGCGCAGCTACGTATCGCTACGGCTCTTGGTATTAGTGAGTACGATGCTGTTACTAAAGATCTTGCTCGAGCGAGTTATATTGTTCCACGCTCGTATATACTTTGGATATATGAAGCATGGCTATGTGAATGGCCTTCCGAAGAGCTTCGCGATTATTGGTCTAATAGTACCTCGTGCGTTTCCGCTTCCGTATCTACCAATTCGTCAATCTCTTCACCAGCGACAGAAAAGCCGACGTTTCGCGACATACCTTATGCAGACATTGTTTCCCAGCTTATGCTCTCCATCGGAGCAGGAGCGGATGCCGTTCAAGGAGAGCGTAATACCGTCTATTTTTCGCTTGCCAATTACATGCGTTATATTTGTGATTTTAGTGAGGCTACGCTATTGCAGGTTCTTCCAGATTTTGGCTTGTCAGTAGAAGAGCGTCGTCAGGCTATTCATTCTGCCCTTGGTCGTCCACGTAAAACGACCATACCGACAATTCTTCAAGCAGCAATAGCCCTATGCGAGCGTGACCAAAAAGCGAATCAGCAGTTCGTGCTCGCCAATCAGAAATCTTCTGATATGCCGTTGCCATCTTTGCCCCCGTTACTGCGAACTATCTGCCGTCGCTTGCCATCGGATTATCGTCCGGCTATGGTGATAGCGTCGTTGCCAATTCTTGGTGCACTTGCGACACGCATTCGTTTCGAGTACCTTGATTGTCAAGAGCAGTCTCTCTCATTCTTCTCGTGTATCACAGCACCTGCTGCGTCGGGAAAATCGTTTATTCGCAAACCTATCGACCTCCTAATGACGCCTATTAACGAGCAGGACGATATTGAGCGAGAGAAAGAGCGTCTCTATAAAGAGCAGCTTCGCGCGAGTAAGAACTCTAAGAATCAACCGCAAGATCCCCGTGCCTGTCCGCGCAATAACGGTGTCAGTATTTCTATAGCAAAGTTACTTCAGTTGCTCACATATTCGGAGGGTAAACACCTCATTGGTATTGGAGAGGAAATGGACACCCTTGTTAAGTCTGAGCGTGCTGGTGTATGGTCGCAGAAATCGGACATTTATCGTCTTGCTTTTGATAATGCCGAATACGGTCAAGCATATATGTCAGAAACGTCTTTTTCCGCGCATATTCCGGTATATTACAACCTGTTGATGACAGGAACGCCCAATTCGATGAAACGTTTTTTCAAAGATTTGGAGAACGGACTTGCGACACGTGTTTGTTTTGCACAGCTGCCTGACACATCGTTTTCAGAGATTCCTCAGTTTGCACCCTATACCGATGCCGAACGTGAAGAAATCATCCGTTGGGCGCGTATCCTTGATTCGGAACAAGGGTTAATTGAGTGTCCGCAGGTAGGGAAAGTTATTGCGGATTGGTTGGAGCAGAAACGTCAGAAGGCTATTGATGCAGATTCGCATGCCGCAGATATACTCCGTCGTCGTTCGGGTGTCATTGGTTTTCGTGCGGGAATGCTTTGCTATTTGCTTGAAGGGCATAAGTTCACCAAGACGGTTGCTGGATTTACCAAATGGGTAGCAGAGTATGTTTTTCGTAATCAGATGGAGATATGGGGCGAACAGATGGAGCAGGAATTGTCCGCGTCCTTGGATATTATCAATACCGAACGAGGAACTGCTTCATCCCTTTTGAATATGCTTCCGGAGAATTTTTCGACAGCCGACCTCATTTCCTTGCGAGCCAAGAAGGGGCAATCTGTTACAGCACCAGCAATCTCGATGCTTTTGGGGCGTTGGCGTCGCACTGGGCGTATAGAAAAAACCGCAGAGGGCAAGTTTCATCGCCTAAAGTAACCAATCAAATGTAGCGGAGTTTTTCTCCGCTGCATTAACAAATTAACAGATTAACACATTTTTGTCTCTTGGTAAAAATCTCATTATATATTATATATAATATATATAATATATAATGCCAAAATACCCATCCTGCACAGATGTGTTAATTTGTTAATTGTGTTAATTTTGCCCTATTTTTTGCATTTTTTTGCATTTTTTTCAAAAAAATTTGGAAAAGGGCAGCATGGTCTTATCTCGCGAAGCTCGAACGATTATTTGCCCTATCTGCATTTTTTTTGCATTTTTTTCAAAAAAAATTTGGAAAAGGGCAAATGTTCATCGTATCTTTGCAGCGTGATCACAAAAAAGGGTGAGAAATGGATGGGTAGCCGCTCGGTATCCTCTCGGTAACCTCTCGGCGGAGCGTTCGGCGGAGCGTTCGGCAACAAAGTCGCATGAATCGATACCACTCCGCTTCGCGTTCGACAATAGGCTCGCAAAGGTTGATACCGCTCTGCTAAATCAACAGGCGACCTATGTCTCCGCTCTCCCCACAGCAACAAGTTACTGCGGGGACCCCAAAGGAAGATGGGCGATTTGTGCCTCCGCTCTCCCCACCGCAATCTTACAGATTACGTCGGGGACCCCAAAAAAGGAGTATGGAGTATAGACCGCTACGCTGAAGGAGTATGGAAAACAAACTAAACACCCTAAAACACCCTAAAACAATTAAACCTAAACAAACTAAAAACAATTAAACCTAAACTGGCTCGGCAAACCGAGACTTAACACAAACAAACCTAAACTAAATTAAAACTATGGCAAAGTATGTTCCTATGGACTTATTGAAGTCCTTATCTGGCAAAATCTGTAGCCACTCAGACACCTACTTCGCGAACCGAGGCGAAACGAAGTACACAGGTAAAATCTGTAATCCACGCACCAAACCGTTCACAGAAGCAGAGCTGGCTCGTCAACAGTTATTCGCCTCCGCTCACGCCGCAGTCAAAGCATTGACCGCCGAAGAGAAGACGACCTACGAAACCGCCTTCAAGAACCAAAAGAAGTACAGTTCTCTGAACGGTTACATGATGGCGATGGAGTACGCGAAACTCAAAGCCGCCCAAGCCGAGAACGGCGAAGATAACGATTAAGCACCGTTACGCAGATGCTGATTAGGCTTGTACGACAGCAACCAGAAGGCGAATGGCTTCGAGGTCGGCTCTATGTCGCGAGCGACAACAAGATGGTCTATCTATGTGACACGATAGAACGCACTTCGACCGCCATTCTCCCCCTATGGTACAGCGTGTCGGTGACGATGTCACCCCGATTCAACCGCCTCCTACCGATAGTGAATAGCGTACCGCAGAGGAGCGGGATACGGATTCACGTAGGCACTCGTCCAGAACACTCCTCCGGTTGTATCCTCGTACCGAATCGTGAAATTGAGGAACGATTAACTCAACTCCTGTTGCGTGCACAAACAGAAGGCGAAGAGATACGGATGGATGTAAACGTTAACGAAGACGTAAACACTAAAAACTAAAGACTAAAGACTATGGATGCAAACAACAAACTTACCCACGAGGAGGGAGTTGGTTTCTTAACCGCCCTCATCACCCTTATCTACAACTTCGTGAAGGCTTGCAAGAAAAAGAAGTGATGCGGACCGCTCACTTCGTTCGCTGAAGGAGTATGGAGGATGGAGTATGGAATATAGACCGCTCACTTCGTTCGCTGAAGGAGTATGGAAATAAAAATCTTCATAGACCTTCATAAACCTTCCTGTATTAAAATCAAATTAAACACTAAACATTAACAACTAAAAACTAAAGATTATGGCAAAAGTAGATTATGTTAGCCCAGTTGAAGCCGTTCACGGTAACCTCGCAAAAGGCGACAAATACGGTTATGCTGCACGCCAATTCCCTAACGCAGAGGGCGAACGTGTGAAATTCACACGCAGAAATGGTAAACGCAACCTCACCGACAAACCGTACTCAACTACCGAGACCGCTCAAACCACCAAGTTTGGTGCTATCTGCGCTCAGTACCATACGTTTATGAAGAACGAAACGAAAGTAGTTGCTCTCCGCGCTGCTTTCCGCACCAACTCCAAAGGCTGGAAAACGTTCCGTCAATACGTTTGGCACGAAGCAGAAGCCGAGTACCTCGCTTCACTCGAAGATTGAGTACAGGACGCCTGAACCGTTGATGAAGACGTAAACGCGTAACCCGCGTAAAAATGCAGCGCCGCTCATAACGAGCGACGCTGTTTTTTTAACTTTTTCAACTCTTTTTTTGCATATATCAAAAAAAGCATTACTTTTGCGCCAACTTATTAAGTTTTTTACGTAATAATCTTAACATTTTATAGGCAATTATACATTATAACAATGGCTAATAGATATAGAGACATAGTGGAAGAACACATAAATCGGATGCGAAGTTGATTTTTGACAAAGGAGGAACAAAAAAGCAACCGGGAGGTTGCTTTTTTGTAAGATATTAACGGACAGAAGTAAGGGCTTTGACTTTGTTGTTAAAGTCTTTTCTTCTGATGAGTTCTTCCAATTTGATGTGCATGCGGTAATTCCAGAAGTGCTTAGGATTAGCAGGGACATTGATGCGTTCTGCATGTTGGTCCGGAGTACGCAAACGTTCGTCAATAGCGAGCCAATCTTGCAGAGGTAGAATGACCCACATAGCAGGTGAATACATGTGCTGGTTGACGATGAATTCGGCGATTTCGGGCGACATGACTTGTGGCGCTTCTCCCCACCAACCCATCTGTTCGTTATAGAAACGCTGTGTCACCTCGCGGTCCTCTTCCCACCAAGCACGTAACGGATTGGTGTCATGTGTACCGGTGGTACAAACACTGAGATAAGGTGCATCAGCAGGGTGAGCAAATGGAATAGTAGGATCTTTCGGCATGCGCTGAATCTCAAGGCTAAGAATCTGCAATTCGTGCATGACATCAGGCACACAAGCTGGCACCATTCCTAAGTCCTCGCCGCAGCACAACATACCAGTAGAATGGATAAGTGTTGGCAATTTGCGCATAGCTGACTCACGCCAGAAATGTGTATGACGACGGAAGAAATAGTCATTATAGATTTGAATAATAACCTCTTTTTGGTCGGAATAGAGTTCGTTATACGAGTGTGACTGATAGACAGTAATACGTGGGTGCAAGAGTTCTGGATGTTTTTGGTCACGTACAAACAAGACTTCGCAATGGAGATAGAGCAGTCCGTTCTTGATATTCTCACGTGCTTCGGGAGAGAGTTGTTGAGCAGGAGCCTTAGCTGGCAAGTGGTCAAAATAGTTCTGCACCTTAACTTGGGTATCAAACTCATCTTTGAACCAATATACATATCCGTCATTGGTGTTGAGGAAATGCTCCTTAGCAAACTCGGTATCAAAACCGAACACTTCGCCCAAGAAATTAGCACGAATATATGGTTTGGTCATGCGGTCTTCATCCAACTTAACTCCCATGTTCCAAAGGTCTTGCAAGGAATATGGTAATGCTGGGCTGAAGTGTCCACACAAGCCCCATACGTCGGTCTTGCGCATTTGCCAAATACGGAAGAAGCCCAAGATATGGTCAATACGATAAGCATCGAAATAGTCTTGCATCTTGGTGAAACGACGGCGCCACCAATCGTAATTGTCCTTTGCCATAACGTCCCAGTTATACGTTGGGAAGCCCCAGTTCTGACCACTGATAGAGAAGTCATCTGGTGGTGCACCAGCAGAGGCATCCAAATTGAAGAGTTCAGGATTGGTGTATGCATCCACGGAGTCTGGACTGATTCCGATAGGTATATCACCCTTCATAGCCACACCTAATGAGTGAGCATAAGATACAGCTTCGGAGAGTTGTTGGTCCGCATGGAACTGCAAGAAACAATAGAAGTCAACAGGATGTTTATCACGTTTGTGCAAGAAGTCTGCATACGGTTTGAGCCAAGTCTTATTCTTAGTGAAGAATGCTTTGTACTCATCCGAAGCGAGAACTTGTTCTTTCTCAGCCTTATAGATAGCCAAGAAATACTTCATTTTCTCGTCATAGACACATTGATAATCAGCAATGGTCTTGGCATTGAAAGCTGTTTTGGTTTTCTCATACTGTTTAGCCTGCGCAGCCGTCAATTTACCCATGCGGGGGATATTGATATAGATAGGGTGCAGAGCAAAAACAGAGACCGCATTGTAAGGATAAGAATCCGTGTTGGTATGAGTAAGTGTGGTATCATTGATTGGCAGTGTCTGAATCATTTTTTGTCCAGTAATGGCTGCCCAATCTGCTAATTTTTTGAGGTCAAGGAACTCACCAATACCAAAACCATCATCGGTACGCAGCGAGAAGACTGGCACAGCCACACCTGCCCCTTTGAAACGAGGTTGAGTGCGACGGAAATGGCGGTCGTTGATATTGATTTTTAGTCCTTTGGTGATTCCCCATATATGACGATTCTCACCCCACTCCATATCTACAATCGCCTTGGTCTTGAGGTCATAAATGACATACTTATATTCGACCACTTGGTCAGGATGGATGGTCACATCACCTCTCCAAACAGGATACTCCCCATCGTGCAAAATGAGCATACCCTCAGACGACCAGTTTCCTAATTCGGGGACATTACCCATGACTGCCACACCCTGTGAAGGCAGGATTTGTGGAAGGTTAATAGAGAAACGGATATTACCCCTCGGAGCCTTTGCCATAGACGGAGACTGACGACGGAAGAGCGCTTTAAGGAAAGCGGTAGAATAGAATACTTTGTCTTCATCTTCCGCCTGCCAAAAATCACGAATGACCAGATGTTTGTCCGTTGCACGCAACGAAAGGAGACGCGGTTCGCCTGCCTCATAGAGGAAACCACCATTCTCAAGACGAATGGCATACTTGTATTGGATATGACCAGTGGTGTCAGGAATATCTACGGAGTTGGTCCAATAATCTTGCCCTTGGCAATACAAAGGAAGAGGATTCTCTTCATTCCATCCAAAATGCTTAGTCATCTCAATCACACATAGCGATTGACCATAAGGAGTACGATAATTGATTTGAAAACTAATATTCATAATGGTGTGATTTAAAAACAATGATAACAAATCTGCGTGCAAAATTACTATTATTTTTGCATATATGCAAATAAATAGAATTTTTTATTTATTTTTTCTGTCTAAAAGGAGTGAAAGTTCCCATAATTGTGGGGAAGATAGTATTGATAAACCAAATGAAAACCACAGCCAATGCAATCGCTGGAATATTTGATGTATATTGACTAAAGATTAACGTTGCCCATCCGCCCTTGCAAGCGACTTCGGCAGAGGGGATATAGGGAGCGATGGTGATGATGACATAATATTCGGCAATGGCAGTAATCGCTTGTACTGGGGAAATATCAACTTGTAAGAACAGCAAGATAAGCCACCACTGTGCCATCCAAACGATATATCTCATCAAGTGCCAACAAGCGACACGAATCCATTTCTTCCAATTTAGTAGCCACTCTTTCCATCCTCCGATGGCATTTTTCCACTCGTCCATTGTGTAACCAATTTGCCATAGTCTTGTAGGATATTCGCCCAAACGATATGGTGTGATGAAAGCTCCCACATATCCGCGCAAGACCTGTTGCCAAGCGGCACGGAAAGAGATGGATGTAAGACCTTGTAACATCAGTTGCCATTTGCGGCTTTCGACCAACAATTGCAAAGGTAGAAGAACAATGGTTGCAACAAGAAAAAGATATTGCACAGTCGAAGCAGACTGAAATGAACGCAACAAGGCTGCATAGTCATCATAGATGGCTAAACGATATACCATGTAAGCGAGAGCCGCCAACGAAAGAGCATATCCTAAATAACGGGCGATATTTTTCCACGTAGTCATGATTTCTGCAAGTGTTGTAAGAGTTGACGAAAACGTGTATGGAAAAAGATAGCGGCTAAACTCAAGCCAAAGATAAAGCCCAACCACATACCTTTCGCTCCCCAATGGAAGGTGAAAGTACAAAGTAAGCCAATAGGCAATGCCACAAGAATATACGCGATGAACGCATAAACCATAGGACGTTTGACGTCGGTTAGCCCTCGCAGCATAGCTGCGCCAACGGTTTGCAAACCATCAGCATACTGGAAGAGACCAGCAAAGAGAATCAAGTTTTGTGCAATGTCAATGACCAATGGGTCTTCGGTAAAAAGGCGTGGGATATACGTTCGGAGCGAAATCATAAGTAGTGCTCCAATGGTATTCATCAAAAGAACCAGATGTATGGACGCATTGGAAGCCATACGCACAGCGACAAGGTCTCCTTTGCCTAATTGGTGTGAGACGCGAATAGTGGTGGCAGCTCCAATGCCCATAGCCAACATAAAAGTAACATCAGCAATCTGATTAGCAATCTGATGGGCGGCTAAAGACTCCTTGTTGAGCCATCCGATGAAAATAAACGACAAGGTGAATGTCACCGTCTCCAACATTGTTTGACAGCCAATCGGGTAACCAGTCACCCATAGTTTTTTGATTCCATTCCAGCGCTGTTTCCAGTGCTCGTGCATGGGTTGTAAGTATTGTTTCCACTCATGATGCCGCAGCAACACAATGGCAAAACAGATAGGCATAAGCAAGCGAGAAATGAGGGTTGCTATACCAGCTCCTTTAGCTCCCATGGGTTCAAAACCGCAGTGACCAAAGATAAAAATCCAGTTGAGGACGATATTCAGTAAGTTCATAGCAATGGAAATGACCATTGCTACAACGGTGTTACCCAATCCCTCCAAGAATTGCTTGAATAGGCAATAAAAAAGAAACGGAATGATCGACAATACGATGCAAGCGTAATACGGTCGAGCAGCTTCAATCACGACGGGTTCTTGTCCAAAAAGATGAAGAAAAGGCAAACAAGCCCCCAGCAAGAGCGCCATTGCGACAACGAGCAAACATGTGAAAAGTAATCCACTATGATACAGATGCTGAATGTTTTTCTTATCACTTTGAGCCCCAACCTCAAAACCGACCAAAGGAGTCACCCCCATCAACGCACCCATGGAAAAGACCATGATAGTGAAGAAAATCGCATTCGAGAAAGAGACCGCAGCAAGGTCTGCTGTAGCATAATGTCCCACCATGATGGAGTCAAAAAGTCCAGCAAGACACGCCCCCAATTGCGTTAACATCACGGGGAAAGCCACTTTGAGATTGCGCTTGTAATATGGTAAGTAATCCTTAAATCGCATAAAAAATCGCGCAAAGGTACATAAAAATTTGCATATATGCAAAAAAAAACGTAATTTTGCACCCGTTATGATTGTTTGTGTAGCAGAGAAACCGACTGTAGGTCAGTATATAGCTAAAGTGCTGGGAGCAAATACTCGGCATGATGGCTATTTTGAGGGAAACGGATACCAAGTGACATGGACATTTGGTCATTTATGTGCGTTGTTAGATCCACATGAATACAATGAGCAATGGAAAGGTTGGAACATGTCATCATTACCAATGATACCAGAGCGCTTTGGAATTAAAGTGACGGACGACAAGGGTATTATTAAACAATTCAACACCATCAAATCGTTAATAGCTCAAGCAGAGATGGTGGTTAACTGCGGTGATGCGGGGCAAGAGGGAGAGTTAATTCAACGATGGGTATATCAAAAAGCAGGGTGCAAATGTCCTGTTAAACGCTTATGGGTCAGTTCGTTAACAGAAGAGGCGATTGCAGAAGGATTTAAGCAACTCAAGGATCAAACAGAGTATCAACACCTATATGAAGCAGGGCTGATGCGCGCAATAGGAGATTGGCTATTAGGTATGAATGCTACGCGCGCGTATACATTAAGGTACGCGCGAGGAATTGGCAAAGAGCGACAAATGTTATCGATTGGTCGTGTGCAAACACCGACATTAGCATTGATCGTAAAAAGACAAGAGGAGATTGAACACTTTGTTCCAAAAAAATATTGGGAACTGAAGACGGTTTATCGAGATACATTATTCTCTGCGCAACTACCAGCGGAGGAAGATGAATATGCTATCACAACTGAAGAGCAAGGTAAAGAATTGGTGGCACAAATTCAAAACGAGCCATTAGTCATTACATCTGTTGAGAAAAAGAATGGCATTGAGAATGCTCCAAAACTATTTGACTTAACAAGTCTGCAAGTAGAATGTAATAAGCGCTTCTCTTATTCGGCAGACGATACCCTCAAATATATCCAATCGTTATATGAAAAACGTATCACCACTTATCCGCGTGTAGATACAACATATTTGAGTGATGACATCTATCCAAAAGTACCTGCTACATTAAAAGGCATACAAGATTATTACCCACAAGTAATACCATTATTAAACACTAAATTACCCAAATCGAAGAAGGTTTTTGACAACAAAAAAGTGACCGACCACCATGCCATCATTCCTACAGGTCAGCGTCCAGAGAACTTGACAGAACAAGAACGCAAGGTGTTTAATTTGATTGCACTTCGGTTCATTGCGGTCTTTTACCCAGAATGCGAAGTAAGCAACACGACGGTTTTAGCCAAAGTAAGTGATGTTGATTTCAAGGTGACCGGGCGGGAAGTTCTTAAACCTGGATGGCGTGTAGTGTTTGAGAATGCGGGCAGCAATAACAACAATGACAAGGACGACTTCTCTGAAACAGAGGAAGATACGAAGTCATTGCCATCATTCGTGCAAGGGGAATCTGGACCACACGAACCACAGTTGCAGGAAAAGACAACTACTCCACCCAAGTACTATACAGAAGCGACATTGTTACGCGCGATGGAGACGGCAGGAAAGACCGTAGATAATGAAGAATTACGTGATGCTATGAAAGCTAATGGTATTGGTCGTCCGTCAACTCGTGCAGCCATTATTGAAAAACTCTACCAACGCAAGTATATGGTGAAACAGGGCAAGTCTATTCGCGCAACAGAAATAGGAATCAACTTGATACACACCATTATTTCTCCATTGCTCAAATCGGCAGAACTGACAGGTCTATGGGAGAAGAAATTACGAGAAATAGAGCGTGGCGAGTTTGAAGCCAAACAATTCTTAGAAGAGTTAAAGGCTATGACCAGTGATGTGGTTCGGGATGTTAAGACGAACAAAGCGGGTATGGTTTGTCCCGTTTGTCATAAGGGCGTAGTCATTCGTGGCAACACACGTTATGGTTGTTCCCGTTGGCGTGAAGGTTGTACTTACGCTGAAAATTTCTAAATTAGGTGTTAAAAGAGACTGAGTTGATTGTCCACTGGTTGACTATCCTCCGGCACTTCGTTTGTAATGACTAATGGCACATCGTTAACAACCGTTGTGACAGGCTCATTACTAATAATCTCAGTGTCCTGCTCGGAAGGTTTTTCATCTATAACATCTTCTTCATTTGCATCCTCCTCTTGAGGTGTCTCAATTATTTCCGGTTCTGGGGTAATATCCACAATGGAGGCTATGTCCAAAGTAGAGATACGTTTACCTTTGGCTTTTGGAGATTTAGCTTCGATGAATTCTGCCATAATGAGGTCAAGTGGCTCACGATTTTCGTCTGCATAAGTCACGCGGAAAGTAGCCTCCTCACGATCACTAATGACAGTAAGTTTGGAGTCTTTGTCATCTCCTAAGAAATTCTGCACCTTGGCGGTTGCATCGAATTGGAATCGCTTCGCATAGAAGTAGCCCAACTCGGCATTCCACTGTGCAATAGACCATATCTTGTCTGGGTTATATTTCTCTACACGTATCCAACCTTGTTCAAAGTGCGCTGTTTCTTCAAATGTATTGAGGAAATAGTCACCATTCTGCATAATGACGAGTACACGGTCATCGTCTAAGAATTCGCCCAAATACATACCTTGTGCGTCATAATTGATGCGTAGGATATCTGGGTCAAACCACACTTTTCTGCCGCCTAATGTTGAGCGACCTTTGGTCTTTAATGTAATTGCCTTGATTTCATATTTGGTCAGCAAGTTTCCTCGTGCGCTGCGACTCTTGACCGCCAATTCAGAAAGGTCTTTGAGTACTTCTAATTTCTTTAGATGCAATGCGGGTTTGAGAGCGACTTTAATCACCTCAGCTTCTCCATTCGGATTAGCGGTAAAGTACATAATTTTACTTCCTGCTTTGCCTGTGGTTAAATCATATTCCTTGTCACGAGTGATACCTGTGACATTGAAACGTTTCATATAATACACACCCTTCTTTCCATCTCGATAGACCACATTGTAGATAGTGCGTGTGTCGTTCTTCTTGAAAATATCTACGTGAAGAATATCCGTGCCGATGAAGGACTTATCCGACACCTTGATAATCTTATATTTACCATCTTTATGGAAGACGATAATATCATCCAAATCGGAGCAGTTGCATAAAAACTCATCCTTTTTGAGACCTGTTCCGATAAAGCCTTCTTCGCGATTGATGTACAATTTTTCGTTTTGCTCAACAATCGTTTTGACATTGATATTACCAAAGTTGCGCACCTCTGTTTTGCGAGGATACTTAGCTCCATATTTCTGCTTGAGCATTTCAAACCAAGCAATGGTATAGTCATTGAGGTGATTGAGGTGTTTGACGGTTTCTTTGATTTTCTTATCCAAGTCTTTCATCAATTCGTCTGCTTTTTTGGAGTCGAATTTAGTAATACGAATCATACGGATATCAAACAGTTTCTCAATATCTTCTGTACGTACTTCACGGATTAGTTGAGCTTTCCAAGGCTCCAATGCTTTATCCACGAAAGCAATCAGTTTTTCCTTGTCAGGAGCGGTCTCATACCCTTCTTCCTTATAGATACGGTTTTCAATAAAAATCCGTTCTAAAGATGTGAAGAAGTATTGTTCTTCCAATTCTGCTTTTTGTATTTCGAGTTCCCATTTGAGCAAAGCCTTGGTATTGTCACAAGACATTTTAAGCAGGTTGCTCACATTGGTGAAGATAGGTTTCTTGTTTTCAATGACACAGCAGTTAGGTGAAATGCTCACTTCGCAATCGGTGAAGGCATATAGTGCATCAATGGTTTTATCCGAAGATGCACCTGGTGCCAGTTGCACAACGATTTTGGCCTCTTCCGCGGTAAAATCGTCCACTTTACGGATTTTTATCTTTCCTTTCTCTTGTGCTTTGAGGATGGTCTCAATGATTTTTGATGTAGTGGTACCGAAAGGAACTTGTGAGATGATTAGAGTCTTATTGTCATCTGTTTTGGTAATTTTAGATCGTATCTTGACTATTCCACCGCGTTCACCATCATTATATTTGCTGACATCAATCTCACCACCAGTTGGGAAGTCTGGGAATAGTTGGAATTCTTCACCTCGCAAGTAGGCGAGAGAAGCTTCACATAACTCGTTGAAGTTATGTGGTAAAATCTTAGAGTTCAATCCGACAGCAATACCTTCCACGCCTTGTGCTAATAAGAGAGGGAACTTGATAGGCAGATGAATAGGCTCTTTTTTTCGTCCATCGTATGAAGCCATCCAATGGGTTGTTTTGGGATTGAAGACGGCTTCGAGGGCGAACTTACTTAGTCGTGCTTCAATGTAACGAGGAGCAGCTGCCCCATCACCTGTGAGTATGTTACCCCAGTTTCCTTGACAATCAATAAGAAGATCTTTCTGCCCCAATTGCACGAGAGCATCGCCAATAGAAGCATCACCATGTGGGTGATACTGCATCGTTTGTCCAACTATATTGGCCACTTTATTGTACTTGCCATCATCCACGCCCTTCATTGCATGAAGGATACGGCGTTGTACTGGTTTAAGGCCGTCCTCTATAGCTGGGACAGCACGTTCCAAGATAACATACGAGGCATAGTCCAAGAACCAGTCTTGGTACATGCCAGTCAAGTGATATTTAATTGAATCGTTAAACTCCGCCATTACTTTTATTCTCTAACTGCTCAAATCTCAATTGTTACTCCAGCCCATTCGACGATTCCGCCGAGAGGTGGGTTTTGTTTTTCTATAGTTACCACAACGTGCTGGGCACATGGTATCACACGCAAAATTGCATTTGCTATGCGGCCTGCCACATGTTCCAAGAGGTTGGATGGGATAGCCATTTCGTGCACAACTGTGTCATATATAACCTGATAATTGATTGTATCAGGGAGTTGGTCGGTTGTGATGGCAGGCACATCGGGGAGAGAAACTTGTACACTCACCCGAAAGTTGTTTCCTCGTTCCCGCTCATTAGGGAAAACTCCATGGTTAGCACGAAGTATGATATGAGTAAGACTTATCGTCACTTACTCAATATGCTTATTAAGGTAGATATAGGCACCTATACCAACTACTTCTAACACCAAAGCAACCACCAACAAAGCATTAGATGGTACAGCCAAGAAATAAATCAACAAGCATAACACACCTAACAAAACTAAGATAATACCTACATTCTTTTTTGCTAAATCTTCCATATTATTATTTTTTTATAGTTTCTAATTGTGATATTTTAGCCCACGCTTCGATACATTCCTCCTGGCAGAGACTTGACGAGTCCGTTCATCTCCATCATCATTAAAGAAGATGCTGTTGAGGCATAGTCTAATCCAGCCTCCATCACCAAACTATTGATGTGTACACCATCTTCGGCGGTACGAAGTATTTGTAATAGTCGTTTTTCGTCTTCATTAAGATCAACCAATAAATCCGCCATTTTAGTTTGGACAGGAACCGATTCTTCCTCCCATTGCATTTGCAAAACAAGATCGTCTGCTGACTCAATCAAAGCAGCTTTTTGGTTACGGATTAGTTCGTTACAGCCACGCGAATTTAAATCGTTAGGACGTCCAGGAACGGCAAATAAACTGCGGTCATAGTCACACGCCATCTGTGCAGTTATTAGCGATCCACCTTTAGCCCTAGATTCAACCACCACAATAGCATCTGCCATTCCCGCAATGATACGATTGCGTGCTACGAAATTAAAGCGCTCGGGCTCTGTTCCCGACATATATTCTGTCAGTATTCCCCCATTCTCCAACGCATCCACAGCTACTTGTCGATGAAGTGGCGGATAGATACGATCTAAACCATGTGCAGGAACAATAATCGTTGAAATACCTGCTTCCAATGCTGCGCGATGTGCTGCAACATCCACCCCAAAAGCCAAGCCACTGACGATGGTAACATTGGACATTTTTTGTGCCAAATCCAACACAAGTTGCCGCGTAAATTCCTTGCCCCTTTCAGATGCGGCACGAGTGCCTACGATAGAGATAAACTTACCTTGATTAGGATGTATATTCCCTTTTCCATACAGGATAAGAGGAGCATCCGGGCACTGTCTCAATCGGTCAGGATAATCGCTATGTGTATAGTCAAAGATTGCTATTTGATGTTGATGAATAAAGTCCAACTCCTTATAGGCTTTTTGAAGAGCCGCGTTAGCTCCCTCCCCCTCATGCTTCCACGCTTCTCGAGCGCTTCCATAATGGTCTAATAAGAGATGTATACGCCGCACACTATTCATATGCAAAGCGCATAAAGCCATAAGATATGTCAACTCTTCGTTTTCCACTACAATTATAATTTATCGCCAAAACACAAGTCTCCGGCATCGCCCAAACCAGGAACGATATATTTATGTTCATTGAGAACAGGGTCAATAGCAGCACACCAAAGTGTCACATCATCAGATGCCACGCTTTGCAAATATTCAACTGCCTGATTTGTTCCTATCACACAACACAGATGTACATGAGCAGGACAACCATGAGTGAGAAGTGATTGATAAGCAGCATCCATAGACATTCCTGTTGCTAACATTGGGTCAACGACAATAAGCGTTTTACCTTCGAGATTAGGAGCCGCCAAATATTCTGACACAATTTCAAGTTCTCCTTGGTCATTAATTTTGCGATAGGCACTCAAGAACGCATTCTCTGCATGGTCAAACATATTTAGGAATCCCTGATGAAAAGGCAATCCTGCGCGCAAGACTGTGGCTAATACCACATTATCTTGAATAGTGTTCACAGTCGCCATGTCCAAAGGTGTTTGAACCTGTTCAGGAGCATAGTGAAGTTCTTTGCTAACTTCGTATGCCATCAATTCACCGATTCGTTCAATATTTCGGCGAAAACGCATACTATCTTTCTGAATACCAATACTGCGTATCTCTTTAAGATACTGATTGAGCAACGAGTTCTCTAATGACAAATTTCTAACAATCATATACTTCGTTCAAAATTATTTCGTAATTACACCCATAACTTTCTCTGCATACCCCTTGGATACAGGGATATTTGGAATACGTGCATCCCCAAAATCAAGCATGACCTCGCCGTCTTGGCAACGAACCATTTGGATACGCTTAATATTCACCATATACGAACGGTGGCATCGAATTAATCCGTAATCAGCAAATCGCCATTCCATATTACGGAGAGAGTTGCGAATCATCATTTTCTCCAATTTATCATTAACGAGATAAAAGATGGTAACATAATTATCCGCAGCCTCTACCAAATACACCATATCCGAACGGATACTGAGTTTTAAGTCACCTTTTTCATCGTAGAAATGGAACATTTGTACTATTTCCGTCTCTTTACGCTCATCTGTGTCAGTGGAGGAATCATTCCTAAAGATAATCCACAACATAGCGATAATATATGGAACTAATAGTAGCAGGAACGTAATGACCTGCAGTTTTTTAGACTCAAATGGAAGGATATAGATGACAAATAATTCGGTCAATAAAGCCGTCACCAAAACCAAAAGAATCACGTTCTGTTTGGACTTAAAAAAGGTTGGAGTACTCTTCATTTCGAACTATTTATTAAATTCAGCGCGCAAAAGTACAAAAAAATTTGCATATATGCAAATATTTTGCCAAAAAACATCCGTATTTAGAACTTTTTCAATTTTTAGAATACTTTCCTAATTTTTCTTTGCGCGCATGCAAAAAAAAATCTATCTTTGCACGATTTTTATGAAGCCGAATCAGTATCTACATAAGATTTCCAAAGAGCTCATCCAATGGATGCCAGTCGCCCAATTCGAGGGTGAAGTGATTATTGTGGATGAACCATCAAAAATCGCTGATTCCATCGGCTACTTGCGAACACAAAAAGTGCTTGGCGTAGATACCGAAGCACGCCCATCTTTCACGCGTGGAATACATTATCCAACCGCATTAGTACAGATTGCGACAGAAGAGAAATGTTTTTTATTTCGTTTGACGCATGTTGGCTTACCTCAAGAGTTAGCAGATATTTTTGCAGATGAAACAATTCGCAAAGTAGGATTAGCATTTAAAGATGATTTGAATGGGCTTCGACGTCGTCGTAATTTTAAGCCTGCCAATTGTGTAGATATACAGTCGCTTGTTGGGCAGTATGGCATATTAGATTTAGGTTTACAGAAAATTTTTGCTATTTGTTTTGGCAAAAAGATTTCTAAGGCACAACAACTGACCAATTGGGAAAATTCGCATCTTACACCAGAGCAAGCACGTTATGCTTCCACAGATGCGTGGGCGACACTGCTTATCTATCAAGATTTGATGAATACAGAGCCACTGCCAAAAGAAGAAGCAGAGAGATTGCGTCGCGCAGAGTTGGAACGGCAACAACAGCATCAGCAGGAAGTGCAAGCACAACGGGAACAAGAGCAGGCAACTGCCCATGCACAATAAGTGCTTTATTTTCTAAATGAGAAGTATTTTTGTCCAAAGAAGGACACTATTACAGTCAAGAGTGTGATAGTAATTTTACTGGGAGTTGGATACCAAGCCCACACTTCAACACACAGTTTTAAGCCCCAATAGTTAATCGCTAAATTAAGTGCAACCACAGAGACATAACGCAGCAGTTGTCGTACACTATGCAAACTAGACTGCGTGAAAGTAATATTACGTTGCAACCAAAAACCCGTCAATAAAGTAATAGGGAACACGATGCACAGAGAAGCAATATGTGGTGTAAGGCAGATGGTAAACGGGAACGATAAGTAAATCAAATCATGCCCGATAATGAAATTGTATGTAATAAAATAGAGTACCCAATCCAACACCAGGTTTCCGCCGCCACAAGCGGCATAGCGGAATAATTCTATACTCATCCAACTTTTAAATGGGCGATAGAACCAGTCGATAACTCTAATAATGAACGATTGAATGCTAATCATAGAATCACTTACGAACTTGGAAATAGAGATATACACCTATACCTAAGAAAACAAAATTGGGTAACCATGCTGCTATGAATGGAGTCATTACTCCAGATACGGAGAAAGTGGTACTTACCGTAGAAAATAGAATATATAATGCAGTCAACAGAATACCCACACCCAGGTTTTTGCCCATACCTCCTCTAACTTTTTTACTACTCATTGTTACTCCAAGCAAGGTCATAATGAACGCGCCAATAGTTCCTGCCCAACGTTTGTGATACTCTGTCTTAAATGCATTCAAGTTTCCACTACCGCGTTCCTGTTGTCTACGCATATACGCACGCAATTCAGGATTGGTCATCATTTGAGCATTCTCCGCTGTCATAAAAATATCCTGTGGCTCCAAATTTAGAATAGTATCTAAACGATAGCCGCGAATTAGTTCTTCTTTCATTCCCTCAAACTTACGGTGAGTGTAATTTTCAAAATGCCAATGGTAGTTAGAGTCACAGCGAACACGGTCCGCTACAATACGTGAGCGTAAAGTTTTACCTTCAAACGTCTCTAATGAAGCACGGTAACCGATACGCGTACGACTTTGGAATGACTCCATATAGAGAATAGTATGCTCATCTATTTTGAGTTGTACATTTCGTGCATTCTCTGACGAAAATGCTTCCACATGTTTATCTGTAAATGTAAGTAATTTCTCTGAAGCAGGAGGAATAACGAAACCTGATAACCACACTTGCAATCCAAAGAGCAGAAAAGCAGATAGAAAATACGGCATTAAAAAACGTTCATAACTGACACCAGATGCTAAGATGGCAATAATCTCACTATTCCCTGCTAATTTAGAGGTAAAGAAGATAACAGATAGGAAAATGAACAGCGAACTAAACATATTCGCATAGTACGGAATAAAATGGATGTAATAACCAAAGATTATTTCTTTAGCTGTCAATTGTTCTTCATAGAAGTCATCCAATTTTTCAGTCAAGTCAAAAACAATAGCGATACTCAAGATAAGCACAATCGAAAGAAAGAATGTGCCTAAGAACTTACCAACAATATATCGATCTATACGTTTTAACATCTATGCATGATTTGGGGTAAAATCGCATGCGCCCAATTACCATAATCACCTAACACAATATGCTCACGTGCTGTACGCACTAACTCGAGATAGAATGCTAAGTTGTGAATAGATAAGATTTCCAATCCTAACATTTCTTGCGCGTGTATTAAATGATGAACGTACGCGCGCGTGTACGAATGGTCAACAAATGAAGTTCCAGTTGGGTCCAGTTCTGTAAAATCATCTTCCCACTTCTTATTGCGCATATTCATTACACCTTGCCAAGTAAAAATCTGTCCATTACGTCCATTACGAGTAGGCATCACGCAGTCGAACATATCCACACCACGAGCAATACCTTCTAAAATATTCCAAGGCGTTCCAACTCCCATTAAATAACGTGGTTTATTTGTCGGCAGGATATCATTAACCACATCAATCATCTCGTACATTACTTCTGTTGGTTCACCTACCGCAAGTCCTCCTATGGCATAGCCATCACGATCCAAATCTCTTAAGCGCTTAGCGGCCTCTTGACGGAGGTCTGGATATGTACATCCTTGTACAATGGGAAAAAGATGTTGTTTGTAGCCATACAAATCATCTGTACTATCGAATCGCTCTATACAACGGTTTAGCCAGCGATGTGTCCTTTCCATAGACTGACGCGCATAGGTTTTGTCTGCCGTTCCTGGACAACACTCGTCAAATGCCATCATAATATCGGCACCTATTTCTCGTTCAATATCCATCACCGATTCAGGAGTAAACATTAATTTACGACCATCAATATGAGACGAGAATTGTACTCCTTCTTCCGTCATCTTACGGATGTCTGTTAATGAAAACACCTGATAACCGCCAGAATCCGTCAAAATAGGACGAGTCCATCCTTCGAAACGATGCAACCCGCCAGCTTGACGTAAGATTTGCGTTCCAGGGCGCAGGAATAAATGATAGGTATTACCTAATATGATTTGAGCATGAATGTCTTCTTCTAACTCTCGGCGTTGGACACCTTTAACAGTTCCCACCGTACCTACAGGCATAAAAATCGGGGTCATGATATCACCATGATCCGTATGTAAAACACCCGCACGCGCCGCGGAAGAGGAGTCTGTGTTCTTTAATTCAAAAAACATTAGAGTTTATTGTTGTTCGGAAAAACAATATGTGGTTTAAAGTTCTTGGCTTCTTCTGGAGTCATCAATGCGTATGCCATGATAATAACCGTATCACCGACTTGCATCAAATGGGCTGCTGCGCCGTTCATACAGATACATCCACTATTTCTTTTTCCAGGGATAACATACGTTTCTAGCCGTGCACCATTCGTATTGTCAACCACTTGCACACGTTCACCAGACAATATGTTTGCAGCTTCCATCAAGGCCTCATCTATAGTGATGCTTCCTACGTAATCCAAATTGGCCTCCGTCACCGTCACGCGGTGAATTTTTGATTTGAGTATATTGAGTAACATAGAATTTTATAATTAGTTGGCAGGAACCCATGTTTGGTTACGTCCTAAGAAACCGCGTTTATCAAGGCTACCACGCAGTACTAACTTACCATCCTTAAGATAAATCTTACCATAGTAAAACTTGCCCGATTCTGGGTCTAACACTTTTCCTTCACGCAATTCGCCATCGATGGCTTTCATGTCACGAATGATCACCAAACCTTCCAATGGTCGATTATGATCAGCACCCTCACATAAGTCACATACTAGATCTTGTCCAACAAGCATTTTACTAATCTTGCCATAATACAAACCATTATTTCCTGCATAGATAGAAACAATCGAGAAACTATCTCCCGTCTTGTCATCCACAGTTTTCCAATCGCCCACGATTTGATCTACTTGACCATACGCGCACATACAAAATAGCCCCACAAAGGCTAAAAATACCATCTTTTTCATATTAATTTCACAAAATTGCGCGCAAAAGTACTCAAAAATTTGCATATATGCAAATATTGTTGTAATTTTGTGGGCAATTTAAATAAATTTTGTATTATGGCTATTCATTTTAGTGGTAAAACTCGCACAGAAAGTGATCTGATAGGCGAATTGCAAATTCCAATTGAAGCTCTTTATGGTGTTCAAACGCAACGCGGTATTGAGAACTTCCCAATTTCTAAATTCAAGTTAAGTGATTATCCTACATTCATTCATGGTTTGGCATACACCAAACTTGGAGCGGCAGAGGCAAATCATTCGTTAGGTCTTCTCACAGACGAGCAATATACAGGCATTCGTAAGGCATGTGAGGAGTTGCTTGCTGGTCAACACCATGAGATGTTCCCTGTAGATATGATTCAAGGTGGTGCAGGAACGACCACCAACATGAATGCTAATGAAGTTATTGCTAATCGTGCGTTGCAAATTATGGGGCATCAGCCTGGCGAATACCAATACTGCTCTCCCAATGACCATGTCAATTGCGCACAATCAACCAATGATGCTTACCCAACAGCTATTCATTTAGGATTGTATGCAACCAATAAAGAGTTTGTCAAACATTTTGAACAACTGATTGCGGCATTTGAGGCCAAGGCTATTGAGTTTAAGGATGTTCTCAAAATGGGTCGTACTCAACTTGAAGATGCAGTACCAATGACATTGGGTCAAACTTTTGGTGCGTTTGCTTCTATTCTAAGAGATGAAGTTAAACACTTGAATGATGCCGCTGAAGAGTTCCTAACCATTAACATGGGGGCAACAGCTATTGGCACTGGTATTTGTGCACAACCAGGTTATGCAGAAAAATGCACCGCTGCCATAGCTCAAGCGACAGGATGGAATGTAGTATTAGCTGCGGACTTAGTAGCAGCTACAAGCGATACCAGTTGCATGGTGGGATATTCCAGCGTTCTCCGACGCATAGCCACTAAAATGAACAAAATATGTAATGATTTACGTCTTTTGGGATCAGGTCCTAAATGTGGACTGCATGAATTGGAGCTACCTGCTCGTCAACCTGGTAGTTCGATTATGCCAGGTAAAGTAAATCCTGTTATTCCTGAAGTAATGAACCAGATCAGTTACAAAGTGATTGGCAACGACCTCTGTGTAGCAATGTGCAATGAAGCTGCGCAAATGGAACTGAATATGGCAGAACCAACGATGGCACAGTGCTGCTTCGAGTCTGCGGAAATCATGATGAATGGTTTTGATGTATTGCGTAAGTTCTGTATAGAAGGCATTAAAGCAGACAAAACACGCTGCGAAAACTATATCAAAGGTAGCATCGGTATTGTGACGGCTTTAAATCCAATCATTGGGTATAAGAACTCCACTAAAATAGCAAAAGAAGCCCTTGCTACAGGTCGTGGTGTTTATGAATTAGTACTTGAACATGGTATTCTTACGAAAGAAGAGTTAGATACAATTCTTAGTCCAGAAAACATGATTCGTCCTGTTAAATTGGATATCAAACCACGCCGATGAAACTTATATTTGCCAGTAATAATGCTCATAAGTTGGCTGAAGTTCGTGCTATTCTGTCTGACCACGAAGTTTTAAGTTTACACGATGTCGGTTTTGAACAAGAGATTGAGGAAACAGGAGAAACATTAGAGGCTAATTCGCTTATTAAGGCGCAGACTGTGTCCACTTGGTTGCAGCAGCACAATCTCCAATTTTGGGTCTTCGCAGATGATACAGGTCTAGAAATATCCGCTTTAGGTGGTAAGCCTGGGGTATATACTGCACGTTGGGCAGGGGAACCGAGCAATCCTGCGAATAATCGTCACAAAGCACTAGTAGAATTAGCAGGAAAGACCAATCGTACGGCTCGTTTTAGAACCGTCATCACACTCATTAAAGAAGGTGAGGTTACACAAGTAGAAGGCATTGTCAATGGCTCCATTGCTTTCGAAGAACATGGTGAAGGAGGGTTTGGCTATGATCCCATATTTATTCCAACAGGGCACGAACAAACGTTTGCGCAATTACCTGCTGAAATCAAAAACTCCATTAGTCATCGTGCGCGTGCTATGGCGGCATTGAAACAAATATTGTAATTTACAACAATGAAAAAGATATATATACTAAGCATTCTACTCTTCTTGTTGTCAACAAGTGGGATGGCGGTTTCTTGGCAAAGTCATTTAGCCTATAACAACGTGACGAGTATTGCTATTTCCCCAACCGAAGTATATGCATTGAGTGATGGCTCATTATTTTCTGTAAATATCATAACGGAGCGAATCACATTGCATGGTTCTGG
Source organism: Paludibacteraceae bacterium (assembly GCA_024400125.1). Classification (GTDB taxonomy): domain Bacteria; phylum Bacteroidota; class Bacteroidia; order Bacteroidales; family Paludibacteraceae; genus Colicola. The sequence goes on along the minus strand of JAKSNG010000003.1, from coordinate 51,919 downwards.
AACTGGGTTACATAGCACGAATATTCATAATATCGGTTATGATCCAACTTCACAACAACTGCTTGTTGTATATGAAACGGGAAAAATGGATATTATCGACAAGGATGGCAGAGTGCAATATATATCAGACTTCTATACCAAAGATATTACTGCAACCAAAACCACAAATAATATAACGTTCCACAATGGAGTGGTTTATATGGCAGAACCATTCGGTGTGTTAACTTTTAGTATGACAGACCACACCTTTGTTCAATGTTGTTACATTGGTGATGAAGCATCAGAAGTGAATGTAGAAGATGTAGTGGTATATCAAGATAGTGTCTATGCCTTTTCTCAAAAGAACCTATATGTAGCATACCTAAAAGATAATCTACTTGACTATCGTTATTGGCATAAGACTGCTAACAACGGACGTGTGCAACGCGACGCAAAGAAACAAACAGAGGGTATTGATATACATGGAGACTTGTGGAAAGCGGGAGGTGAAAAGGGAGTATTGAGACATTCTATCACAGGGGAAGATTTTACATATTTACCCAATGGTCCATTGAATAATACAATATATAGAATGGCATGCTTTGGTGATAAATTATATATAGTCAATGGTGGTGCATGGGCTACACAATATAAGCGTCCTGGATGTATCATGATATTGCAAAATGGCAAGTGGCATAATATTACCAACGAACAAGTCAAAAAACAAATTGCGAATGACCCTTTCTTAGATTGTATGAATGTGGTGCAAGATCCACAAGATGCTGACCATTATTTTGTCACCACTTATGGAACAGGACTATTCGAAATGCGAGGCGATAATGTGATTAATCACTTTATGCCTGATAATAGTACTCTAACAACCGCAGCGCCATTATATCCCAAGAACTACACCCGTTGCGTAGGAGCACAGATAGATTCTAATGGTACATTATGGGCAGTGTCAGCAGGAGGGGAAGGAGCCCCCTTAGTATTCAAGAAAAGTAATGGAGAATGGGGAGGTTTATATCCTATTGTGGACGGTTCTCCTCATATCTGTAATTGTCCATTAACCCTACTCATAGATAATCAACAAGAACGATATAAATGGATTGCTACGTTTCGTTCTGGAGTAGGAATATTGTTAGTGGATGATTATAACACTTTGGATGACGCATCGGATGATCGTGCTATTTTCCGTGACACATGGCAAAACCAACATGGAGAAAACATCACGCCCGTAAGCATCCTCGCGTTGTATCAAGATAAAAAAGGTAACATCTGGTTTGGTGGAGAAAATACAGGACTGCTTTGCATCACGAATACAACAGATTTTTTTACCTCCAATCAATGCCAACAACTGATGACAACCAACGAGAATGGTGTTGTGATTGGCAAAGAAGAGACCATTAATGATATTACAGAAGATAAAGAAGGGAATCTTTGGGTAGCAACTAATGCTGGTATTTATATTCTTCAATCGGATGGCACACTACTCAACCATATAACGGTTACCAATTCCATTTTATCCACAAATAATATCTTTTCGTTAGCTTATTGTGAGCCGTTAGATTGTATGTATATCGGTTCTGCAGATGGTTTATTCTCATATTCCGACCATTCCACAGACATTACGGATAATAACACCGAGTTCGATCAAGAGCAACAAGATAATATGGGGTCCATGCTCAATTGGACAAATTACTTTTCCTATGGTCGAGTTTCTCAGGTTGAAAATGCAGATAGAAAGGTGTTTGGTTTAGCGAATGGCGCACTATTTTCTGTAGATAAAGTTTCTGAGGAAATCACCACTTATGCCAAAGGAAACGGATTGAATGGGTCTTCGGTCAAGCATATTGCATACGATGAACAAACGCGCCAATTAATGATCATTTATGAAGACAATCTCATTGATTTATTAAATCGAAAAGGCGAGACCTATCTTATGTCTGATTTATATCTCAAATCTTTCACCTTACCTTTCCAAGTTAATACTGTTTTGATGAATGAAGGCAAGGTCTATTTAGGTTTGTCTTTCGGCGTTATGTCTATTGATATTCGCAAGCGCGAAGTAGAGAATACATATTATATTGGAGCTAATGCTTCATCTGTGAATATATCCTCTTTGGCTATGGTCGGAGATACACTTTATGCGGCATCCGCAGACACCATTTATTACACCTCTACACATAGTAATATGATGGATTTTGCCAATTGGAAACGGATTATTAAGCCTCAAATAAATGAAAAAATCCAGCAAATAGTAGGTTGTAATCATGAACTCTACATACTTCAAAAAAATAAGATTTACATCTATCTCAATGGCGCTTGGCAAATTTTAGACGATACCAAGCAGTACATATGGATGCAGAACACTAATAATCGATTAGTTGCAGCAGTTTCCGATGTAGGTTTGATGACATGGCACGATAATCAATGGGATATAGCAGAAGGTCGTTATTGGCCTTATGATGCCACATTTGATTCATCTACTCAAGCATATTGGGTTGCTACCAATGGTTCCGGAATTGTGCGTTGTCTGAGTGGAAATTACCAGAGGTTTTTACCGAGTGGTCCTTATTCTAACACAGCATTCCGAGTACAGACATTCGGAGACCAATTGATGATGTCGCAAGGTGGACGATGGGCGTCACAAGAAGGACGTTCTGGCGATGCTATTTGGCTAAATACTTCCAATCATACTTGGAGTGTTATTACCAAAAGTCAAACAAAGAGTCAGATAGATGTCAATGTGAACGATTTACTATATTATGCTGTTGATCCTAATGACCCTGGACACTTCTATGCTTCATCGTATGGCAAGGGAGTTATTGAATATCAAAACGGAAAAGCGATTAAGAATTACTCACATAATAACTCTACTTTGCGTTCTGCTTTAGGTCCATCAGATCCAAATTTAGCCAACTATGTACGTACAGATGGTGTCTATTTGGATTCTGCGAGAAATCTATGGGTACTGAATACAGGTGGTTATGCTTATCCGCTCAATGTTATGAGTCCTGATGGACATTGGTATGGGCTCCCATTACGAAGCAACGGACAAGCAATAGAATTGAACACTCCGTCTTATCTTATTCAAGATAACAAACATCCAGCACGTAAGTGGTTTTTAGAACACCGAGGTAGTACGGGACTTATCTTATTCGATGATGGTGGCACTCCATATCATTCATACGATGATCGAACTATCAAACGAAGGAGTTTTATTGACCAAAATGGGAAAGCTATTACTCCTAATTATATTTACTCATTGGCGCAAGATCATAATGGAGACTTATGGGTGGGTTATGATGAAGGCTTGTTTATTATTCCAGCCTCCTATGACTTCTTCTCTTCAGAGCAATGTCAACGTGTGATTATTCCACGTGAAGATGGCACGGGGTTAGCAGATTACTTGTTAGGAACAGAGCAAGTACAATGTATCGCTATTGATGGTGTTAATCGTAAATGGATTGGGACATCTTCGTCTGGTATTTATTTAGTATCGGAAGATGGTTTAGAAGAAATATCCCATTTCACCGCAGAGAACTCACCATTATTATCTAATGAAATCACTTCTATTGCTATCTTAGACCGCACTGGTGAAGTCTTCATTGGCACAAGTAAAGGACTTATTTCATATCATGGTGATGCTTCTCAAGGACAAGACGACTATTCAGAAGCATACGCTTATCCTAATCCTGTTCGTCCTAATTATATAGGCACAATTGCCATTACAGGATTAATGGAAAACTCGGTGGTAAACATCATTGATGCGGCTGGCCATTTAGTTTGCAAGACGCGCTCCAATGGCGGAACCGCTGTATGGGATGGAAAAGACCAGCGAGGTCACCGTGCTGCAGCAGGAATCTATACTGTTTTATGCAATACAGTAGATGGTGAGAATCACCATGTAGTCAAGATTTTAGTATTGTAGAATTGCCTATTCAGAGATTAGACGGAGAAATTCTTCTCTTGTCTCTTTACGTGTAAAGGCACCTGTAAAATCAGAAGTTGTGGTGACAGCATGTTGCTTCTGTACGCCACGCATTTGCATACATAGATGTTCCGCTTCCACGACCACCATGACTCCCAATGGATGTAGGGTGTTTTGGATACAGTCTTTTATTTGTGTAGTCATACGTTCTTGTATCTGCAACCGACGCGCAAACACATCCACCACACGCGCGATTTTACTTAGTCCGGTCACTTTGCCATTGGGGATATAAGCGATATGTACTTTCCCGAAGAATGGCAACATGTGATGTTCGCATAAGGAATAGAAATCAATATCTTTAACCACCACCATTTGACGATAATCTTCTTCGAATAGCGCGGAGCGTAAGATGGCTTCAGGGTCTTCATGATAGCCTTTGGTCAAGAATTGAAGCGCTTCCCCAATTCGTTCTGGTGTACGTGCGAGACCAGAGCGAGAACCATCTTCGCCTATTGCCTCTATTATTGAGCGCACATGAGATGCTACTTCCTGAGTCTTCGATGGGTCTGATGTGAAATCTTGTAGATTCATTGTCTAACTTTGATTTGGTCACGAACCACGTATGTATCCCCTATTAAAGAAGGGTGGTCTTGAATAAATATACGCTTAAATTCACTGGCTTCTTCGTACGTCAAGAAATCACCCAGACGTACTTTCCAGAATGGTGGTGTATAGGTAACATAGATGGCAACATCTACTTGTGGAGCAATTTCTTTTTCCAACAAGATGGCTTCGTTCTTAGCAATCTGTTGCCGATTAGAGGAAAATATTTGTACACGATATCCGCTTACTTCTTTTTCGTGCATGAAACCTGCTGACTTATAGTATAGCAGTTGTGCGATTGTAGAATCTTGATACACAACCACATTAGGCATTGAATCAGTAATCAATACCACGGGTGGTATCGTGTCTGCTTCTAAGGTGTCTATTTGCAGCATATCTGCTTGCAAAGTATCTGTGTAGATACTCTCCACGGGAATAGCTATACTATCTTCTGCCAACATATAACAGCAAGATAGTGAAATGATTAATAATAGGGATATCTTCTTGCACATAATTACTAATATCTAAACGAGCTACCACCGACAAACTCACGCAGGAATGAAGTAGGTGGAATTTCTTTTTCTGGAATGGATTCGAAATAACTTAGGAAGTTCAATAAGCGATGTGCTTCGCCGTATTCGTCACAATACTTTGGAACTTCTTGCAACATCGGCTCAGCGTGGCGTTTGAGCACGGCTAATTCGAAAATCAAGGCAGAGTTAAACATTGTGTCTGCATTTTCTTGGAATGGATAAATCCATTTTTCTTCGCCGCGACGAACGCTTGGGCAACGAGCGATTGTATCGCGTGCTGAATAACCACGATAGCGATAGTCACGAACGATACGACGAATCAGACGAATATCTGCTGTTGGTATCCAGTTATGGTTATCCAAATTGATGGTTGTCATCGGACTGACAAAGATCTTAAACGTAGCCGATTCAGGGATGTCGGGTAGCAATTCTGGGTTGAGTGCGTGTAAACCTTCCAATACCACGATGGTATCTGGTTCTAGCTGTAAAGTCTCACCACGATACTCACGTTTACCTGTCTCGAAGTTGTAGGTTGGAACTTTAATTGTTTCGCCGTTCAATAACTGCTTCAGATGTTCTTGCAGCAATGGTATATCAATGGCATGCAGGTGTTCAAAATCCCAATCGCCATTTTCGTCCCGAGGGGTATCATCACGATTCACGAAATAGTTGTCCAAAGACAGAGCTACTGGGCGGATTCCATTAACCATCAGCTGAATAGACAGACGTTTTGAGAACGTGGTTTTACCCGATGATGATGGACCAGAAATGAGGATGAAACGAGGTCTTGGTTCACGGGCAGCTACCATATCGGCTATTTGTGCCACTTTTTTCTCGTGCAAAGCCTCTGATAGTTTAATCATTTCGAATGAGCGGTTGTTCTTGCACGCTTTATTGAACTCGCCTACGTTGTGTATTTTGAGCAATTTGTTCCAACCGATGAACTCTTTGAAGATACCAAACATCTTGTCTTGCTCTACGAAGTCTTCCAATCTTCCTGGTGCTTGACGGCAAGGAATCTGCAGTAGCATGTTGTCGTATAGTGATACCAAATCAAAGATATTTAGATAGCCTGTAGAAGGCATGAGCACGCCGTTGTAATAGTCGATGAAATCGCCAATACGGAAGAAGCGACAGTAAGGATTGCCTAATGTCTCCAATAGCGTGGATTCATTGTCATGGTGTTCGCGGAATAGTTGCATCACCACTTTAGTTTGTTTCTCTTCCACTTCGACAGGACGATTTTCGTCAATGATACGTTGCATTCGTGCTTTGATGGCAGCAATCATTTCAGGTTGCACCTCAATTTTAGCTCCTTTATGGTCGCGTAGTGTACAGAAATAGCCTTTTGAGATAGGGAACTCAATGCGCAAGTCCCATTGCGGATAGAGTTCATTGACAGCACATGCCATGACCATACACAATGTGCGAACATACACGCGCATGCCGTCGGAACAAGTCATATCTATAAACTCCACATCTTTGGGTTTGTAGATGACGTATCTCAAATCTTGCACTTTGTAATTGACTCGAGCAGCAATTACGGGATATTGTAATTGTACTCCAGTTTTCTTATAAAAATCCAGCACGGATGTTCCGCGTTCAACGTCGTAGAACTGTTTGTTATTCTTGCAATAAAGGGCTACTGTACTCATACGTATAACTTATCGTTTTAACCTTATTTGACCTTATTATTTTGTATAAAATCGTAGTTTGTTGCTTGTGTTAATATGTGTTCGATGTCGCTCAATCTTACTTGATTAGCGGCATCAGATATTGCTTGTTCGGGATGCGGATGTACTTCAAGGAAGATACCATCTACACCTACTGCCAATGCAGCGCGCATCAGGTATGGCACCAGATCTCTGTTTCCGCCAGTTACACCTGTGTTATTGGATGGCTGTTGCACACTATGTGTGGCATCAAACACCACTGGGCAACCAAATTTCCGCATTTCTACCAATCCCGTCATATCAACTACTAATCGACCATAGCCAAAGCTGCTACCTCTTTCAGTCAACCAAATCGCGTTTTTGTTGTTGCACGCATTTTGGATTTTATCTACAGCACCTTTCATGTCCCAAGGTGCCATAAATTGACCTTTTTTGACATTTACTATGCGTCCTGTTCGAGCCGCAGCTTGTAGTAAGTCTGTTTGACGACTAAGGAATGCAGGAATCTGTAGCACATCTGCCACTTCGGCTACGGGTTGGCATTGCCAACTCTCGTGTACGTCGGTCAAGATGGGTAATTGGAATTGCGTTTTCACTTCTTGTAGGATACGCAGTCCTTCATCCATTCCAACGCCGCGAGCGCTGTTTGATGTGCGATTCGCTTTGTCATAGGAAGCCTTGAAATAGAGTGGAATACTCAATTTCTCGCACACTCGTTTGAGATGTTCGGCAGTTTCGAAGACTGTATCGCGATTTTCTATGGCGCAATTACCTGCAATTAAGAACATGGCGGAGTTTATTTGAATTTATAGGCAGAAACCCAATCTACTTCCATTTTTCCTTCTGTCATTCGTGTGTTAGAGCGGAAAGCGAAGGAGTATAGATGCAGATACAATTTAGACCCTTTAGGTATTTCGTTCTTACAACGATGCACTTCCATGTTGTTGATATACCAGATGATTTCATCCTTACCCCAAACGACTGTGAAGATCATGTATGTGAATGGGAAGCAGCGGTCCAGTGTGACTTTACCAGAGTCGTCTTTGATATCGCTTTTTAGACCGCAATGCAGACGTAATCCTGAGAAGTCAAAAATAGAGATGAATGGAATATGTTTATCGCTACGCAGATAAATTCCGTGATCTAATATACCCGAGCAACGCACTTTGACGCTCACAGCCATACCTTCTTCAACGGTTAGTTTGTCGGCATTGTTGAGCATGTCAGATGTATAGTCAAAGTCCTGCATTACCATGCCACGTTGCGCATCCCATGCTGGAGCGGTTACACGTTCTTTGCGAGTAGTGATAACGAGAGCGCCGTCTTTCGTTTCTGTGTTATTTCCGTTGTTGAATGCTTGTACTTCATTGGTGTATGAGTGTACAGATTGGAAGTCTTTTGATGGATATTTAGCCCCAGGTGTCCAATCGGAGTCCTTGAGATTTATCCAATCAAAGTCATCGAAGTACACGCGTTGTACACGTTCATAGCGTTCAATCTCAGCTTTTGTAGTTTTGAGAATGAAACGTATATCTTCATGTTGTTTGAGTTCATTATAGCGTGCTTCTTTCTTGGCTTCTTCGGTAGTCTCCCAACGTTTGCTATTTTTCCAGAAAGCCTCGCGCTCCTGGAAATCTGGATTTGCGACCACTTCCTTCAGTTGCTCATAATCCTTCATAGCGTGTGAAGAGGCGTCTGCGCGGTGGCTACGCATAGTTAATGAGTTGTCTATAAACTTCATTTTGCGTAGGAACGCGGACCCTTTAACAGCTTCAGCATCCTTGAGTTGTGCATAGCGCAATGGATCAGCTTTGAACTCAAAGTACTCTTTGAAGAGGTCGCTTTCTTCCACGGCCTTGTATCGGCGAACGTTAATGGATTCAGCAGCTCTCTTGTATCGCGTCATTGTCTTACCCTCTTCCGTATTTTTGTACTCGGTCTGTTGGTATTTCTTTTTGAGTTCTTTGAACTCTTTAGAATTTACCAAAGCATCCAACTCGCAGTACTCTTTGTACTCGTCAGACTGCTCCACATCGTGGTAACGTTTCACTTTTTCAGGAACGGCGTTGATTAGTTTCTCAAAATCTTCGGTTCTTTTCAAAGTACCGGTGAAGAGACCTTTAATAAATTGGTTCATAGTGATTGGTTTTTAGATTGGAGGATGTCAAATAGTTCCTCCAAGGTATTTATAAAATTAGGTATATATTTTTCTTCTTTTGGCAGGAAGTTATGCCGTTTCATCAGCGCAGCTTCTTCGCGTAAGTAGTCATAAAAACCTTCGTAGTTGAGAATATAGATAGGTTTATGATGTTCACCAACGGTACCGCTTGCTATCACGTCGTACATCTCGTCCAATGTTCCATAACTGCCAGGCAAACAAACAAAGACATCTGCTATGTCTCGCATCATCTGTTTGCGAGCGCTCATCGTGGGCACAGTATGTAATTCGTCGCAGTTCGTTGCCAAACGTCCATTGTCAATGATTCGTTGCGGAACCACGCCAATGAGTCGTTGTTCAGTTGTAGGATGAGGCAGTATATCTAATGCGTGACGATAGGCGTCGCTTACACGAGTCATCAGTCCTCCTGTAGCACCACCGTAGAGCATAGAGAAACCGTTATTGGCTAACCATTTCCCTACGCAATCTCCCAACTTCTTATACCGTTCAGAGATGCAATCATTCGCGCTACAATATACTGCTACTATCATTTGACTTTCGACTTTCGACTTTTGTCTTTCTACGCATCAATCTTCGCGTATGTAGCGTTTTGTTCGATAAACTCACGACGTGGAGCCACGTCGTCACCCATCAACATAGCGATGATACGGTCAGCTTCGGCAGCGTTCTCAATCGTCACTTTCTTCAAGAGGCGACGAGCAGGGTCCATTGTTGTTTCCCACAATTGTTCGTCGGACATTTCACCCAGACCTTTGTAGCGTTGCGTCTTGATTTGTTTCTCGTCACCGCCACCATATTTCTGAATAAAGTCAAATCGTTGTTGGTCTGTCCAGCAATACTCTTTGTAGTTACCTTTAGAGCAGAGATAGAGCGGAGCCATAGCGATGTACAAGTGTCCTTGTTCGATTACCTCTTTCATGTGACGGAAGAACAGAGTCATAATCAGCGTAGCGATATGGGCACCATCGACATCGGCATCCGCCATGATGATCACTTTATGGTAACGAATCTTGCTCAAGTTAAGTGCTTTGGGGTCATCTTCTGTACCGAAGGTGATACCGAGAGCGGTGAAGATGTTTCGTACTTCTTCGGACTCAAACACTTTATGTTCCATGGCTTTCTCGACGTTCAATATCTTACCACGCAGCGGCAAGATGGCTTGGCGCGTACGGTCACGGCCAGTCTTAGCTGTACCGCCTGCGGAATCACCCTCGACGAGGAAGAGTTCGCATTCTGCAGGGTCTTTGGATGAGCAGTCTGCCAATTTACCAGGGAGACCACCGCCACTCAAAGGAGACTTACGGAGCACGCTTTGGCGAGCATTACGGGCAGCGATACGTGCTTGTGCAGCTAAAATCACTTTCTCCACGATACGTTTAGCATCATCCGGATGTTCCTCTAAGTAGTATGTCAGGGCTTCTGCTACAGCGCTGGACACCATACCAGCTACTTCGGAGTTTCCGAGTTTGGTTTTTGTTTGTCCTTCGAACTGCGGTTCCGCAACCTTCACACTAATAACTGCGGTTAATCCTTCGCGGAAGTCGTTTGGATCGATTGTTGCGTTGCCATCTTTGTCCTTGAGTTTGGCTTTCTCGAGCAGTTTGCTGTCTTCGGCATATTTCTTCATCACACGTGTGAGAGCAGCACGGAAACCTGCTACGTGGGTACCGCCCTCAATAGTGTTGATGTTATTAACATAGGAGTGTACGTTCTCGTTGAAGTCGGTATTGTAGATCATTGCCACTTCGACGGGGGTGCCGTATTTTTCTGTATTAAGATGGATAACCTCGCTAATGAGCGGAGTGCGTGTTTGGTCGATGTAGCGCACGAACTCACTTAAGCCTTTTTCGGAGTAGAATATCTCACCTTTGTAGCCGCCAACTTGTTTGATGGCTTTGACTTCGCCTTCAGAGTTATGTTCCTCTGTCGCAACCACTTTCTCGCGTTTATCTTTGAGGATAATACGCACGCCAGCGTTGAGGTATGCGAGTTCGCGCATACGATTGGCAAGTATGTCATACGAATAGACGGTCTCGGTGAAGATGGTATCATCTGGCCAGAATTGTACAAAGGTACCTGTCTTTCCCTGTTCCCAGTTTCCTGTTGCTTCGTTCAGCTCGATGTTATGCACAGGAGCGAGCGGTTTACCTTTGGAATAGTCTTGCGAGAAGATTTTGCCATCACGGTACACTTCCACGTGCATTTTGGTAGAGAGTGCGTTGACGCAGCTCACACCCACACCGTGCAAACCTCCGGACACTTTGTAGGAGTCTTTATTAAACTTACCTCCAGCGTGTAACACCGTCATGACCACTTCCAGAGCAGAGCGATGCTCTTTGGGGTGCATATCGACAGGGATACCACGTCCGTTATCTTGGACTGTGATACTGTTGTCGGGGTTGATGTGTACAGCAATTTCGTTACAGAAGCCCGCCAAAGCCTCGTCTATGGAGTTATCTACTACTTCATAAACCAAGTGGTGCAAACCTCTGCCAGAGATGTCTCCGATGTACATAGCAGGACGTTTACGCACTGCCTCTAATCCTTCGAGCACTTGAATACTCGATCCGTCATACTTTTCTTGTTCTTCCATTTATTATGTAATTTATTTATCTGCTACTATCATTTGTCTTTCGACTTTCTACTTCGCGCATTTTTGCACGCACGCGCGCGCATTTCTCGCGCGCACATGAAAAACGCCGCAAAGGTACAATTTTTTTTTTGAATCTGCAAATATTTCTGCAAAAAAATGCAAAAAAATATAAATTTTGTTGCGTTTTGGTAGGGCAAAATTATAGCAATATACTGGTAATATTCCGGTAATCAATCGGTAATCGTCCGGTACTGACGGCGCGAAGACCAATAAATAAAGGGGGCGTAGAGGAGTGTATGGCTGAAAAAAGTAAAAATGATTGAAAGATAAAAAAGGGAGAGAGGGATTGGGACTTCGCCTTGCTTGCAGCAATTTCCCCCAATGCCCCAAGTCTGTCTGTAAGCATCCTTGCAAGACAAAAGAAAAAAGGCAGATTACAAGCAAGCTTGCATCGTGCCTTCTCTTTTGTCTTGCGGAGAGAGAGGGATTCGAACCCCCGGTACCTCTCAGTACAACGGTTTTCAAGACCGCCGCGATCGACCACTCCGCCATCTCTCCGATTAAAAAACCCCACGAGGGGGGTCTTTGTTGCGGAGGATGGGATCGAACCACCGACCTTCAGGTTATGAGCCTGACGAGCTACCACTGCTCTACTCCGCGCCACAGATCTCGTTTCTACGAAATCGACCGCAAAAGTACTACAAAATTTTGAAACCCACAAATTTTTCGCAAAAAAAATGCACAAAAAGTGTCATTTTTTTCGTTTTTGTTGTATGGTATTTGCAAAACTTATGCGTTGTCGGGATGACAAGATTTGAACTTGCGACCTCCGGTCCCCCAGACCGTTGCGCTACCGGACTGCGCCACATCCCGTTTGATTTTCATTGAAATCGGCTGCAAAGGTACTACTTTTTTTTGAAAGTACCAAATTTTTTAGTAAAATTGTTACTTTTTCTTTGCAATAAAGCTACGATACTCCTCTAAAGAGAAGCGAGTAGGAACGAGTTTATTGTTTGTCTCTGTGATAGATATAGCTTGTACTTGTTGTGATTTGAAGAACGATTGCAAGTCTGCATTATTAGCAACCAGACCTAACCACCAGTCTGCTTCGTCCAGACTTTCAAAGCCAGATACACGCAAAGCACAACCATCCAAATAAACGGGTAACTTCTGCAAGTCAAAGTCACGAATCATGAATTGTGCGAAGTTAAAGAGTGCAACCTGGTAGAGCAGTTGGTTGAGTATGGATTCGTCTGCTGTAGGTAAGAGTAAGAGCACGAGGGACTGTTCTTGTCGTTCTTTGGACAGTTCGTTAGCAGACGATGTCTCTTCGTTTTCCAGTTCTTCGTTGCCTTGTCCACGCAACTCATCCAAATGACTATCCAAGGAGCCCGTTTGACTCTCCATACCCTGCCCCATCATCGCCAAAAAGTCTTTAGCCATGGCTGACAGTTCTGATTCGGGATAGCGAGTGACTAAGTCTCTCAGTTCAGTAATGAATGGCTCCTGTCCCTCTGAGCGTGCCACGGAAACCGCGTTCAAGAACAAGAATCGCGGCATTAACGGACAAAGTGGATAATTTTGTTCCGCATAATGTTTATTGGTCTTCACGCGTTCAAACTGATTGTCACGGAAAGCGTTATACGTGTCATCATAGAGCGAGTCTTGTTCCTGTGCCATACGACGGAGACGGTCGAAATAGTCGGGCTGAGAAACGATATATGCTTGTTGGGAGTTAGGGAACTGGTCTAATAACTGTTCGCGGAAAAGTGCCATCTTCGCCGCATCGTCGTTGCGCAATGCTTGCAAGTAGAAATAGTAGTACAAGTCTAACCGACGTGGGTCATTCGGGAAACGACGAATAAACTCATCATAGGTCTCCTTAGCGAGGTCGTGATCTTCCAATTTTTCGTCATATATATATATAAGGTTATATAGCGCGCACGCGAGAAGGGAGTCAGAGAGCGCTAAATCTGCTGGGGTTTTAGGAATCTGCTGAAGATAATATTCTGGTTTATGCGTATCTGTTTCGGGGTTACTGACAGATAGTTGGGTTGAGTCATTGGGAATAGAGTCATTGTCCAACTCGTTTCCTGTCTCGTTGTCACCCATCACAGGCATAGAAATAGTCTTAGACAGACGACGCCAGTTGTCTTCGAGTGGGCGATTACCCCATTTCTTTTTGAAGTCTTGTGCTCCTCCTTTGATAAGGGCTTGGTTGTAGAAATACCAATCTGCGTCGCCTCCAAATCCGCCACCTAACATATTACGTGTATCGACACCTAATAGTCCTTCGTCTTCGCTTTCGCGTTGTGCGATGAGTTCTTCTTCTGCGGCTTTCTCTTCTGCGGCAATGAGTTCTTCGATGATTTTATCAACAATCTTACGCTGCTCTTCTTCGGGCAATGTAGATAGATGTTGGAGTGAGTCTTGCAGGACGACGGTGTTGTACTCCACAATGAGTTCGTCTAAAATCTCCGAACGTTTCATCAGTCGTGCATATTGCTCATGTTCGTTCGAGATGATGGAAACTGCTTCTTGATAACACGGCTGTGCTTCGACATAGTGTCTATCATCAAAATAAAGGTCTCCGGCTGTAATAAGAATAGCCGCTTTTGCCATACCAGCGGTTGTGCTTTTTTCGATAGCCAGTTGGTAGTTCTCCAGCGCCTTTGCTGTGTCTCCTGCAGCCAAATAGATGTTTCCAACGGCACCATAGATGGCGTCTAACTTGTCCTTATTCTTGGACAGTTTGGTCATTTTAAGCAACGACTTGACTGAGTTGGTACCTTCAATAATAGCACGATTGATGCGTGCATTAAAGTCCATTTCTGGTTCGGGAGCCAGACGAATACACTTGGTATATGCGTCAATGGCTTCTTGATTTTTATGTTCGCGCTCTAATAACTGGGCGAGCACATAGTAGAAACGTGGTCTAAAAACCTTGCGTTTCTCATTCGGGATAGCGAGTTTGATAAATGGAATCGCTTCGTGATATTGTTTGCCTTTGAGTAATATATCGGCTTTCGTTGCCGAATAAAGGACTGCATGTTTAGGTGCAAGAGCATCTATTTGCACCTTGTTAAGGGCATCTTCTGCTTCGTACTGCCATCCTAACTCACCATAAGCACGAGCTACCCACAACTGGCAACGTGCAACGATATCGGGGTCATTCTCGTAATGACGGATGACATAATTGAACGTACCTATTGAGCCTAAGAAATCGCCTTTACTAAACTCGGCTTCACCCAATCGAATCCACACATTCCCCATCTGGTTGTTAAACTCCTCTGATTGCAACCATCGTTTGTATTCTGGGTCGTTGCGTTTGTTGGGGTTGATTTGAGGTTTGGCTTTGATGGAATGCAGTTTTATGCACTTGCGACATTTCTCGATGGTCTTGTCCATCTGGGAAGCCGCAGCTTCGGCAGCGGTATGGTTGCTGACGGGGTAAAGAGGCAAGATATGTGTGAAGTCGTCCTCGTTGGCTTGGATAGTAGCTTGCAACCCTTCCTCGAAAGCAATGTTTCCATTGAAAAAGATGTTGTACTTAACTTTAGTTTGATGAAAAGAGCGTGAAGCAGCTGTGTTCTTTTGTGTAGAACACGACACGAGCCCCATGGTAGTTATGAGGATGAGTAGGACAATATAATTATTGAAGCCCTTTGACATGGGATTGTGCTGCCACAAACTGTTTAAGATAGAATGGTTCGTAATACGCTAAGTCTTTTCCGACTACCATTTGTTGTGCATGATATTTCTTCTCTGCTAATGCACCCATGCATGCTGCATCAGGTATGATTTCGGGAATCAAATGTACCTCGTCCGTCTCTAAGAACGGCTGACATTTAGCCGCTCCGTCGCCGAAGTACAGCGAATGAGGAGCGAGGTGTGTTGAGGCATCTATGACTTGCGCTATTATGGGTGTTAACTCCTGAATATCGGCATTGTAACAAGCCGTATAAACCTCCATGCGACGTGCGTCAATCATTGGGCAGAGGATGGTTTGATTAGTATCTGCAGCCTGCGATTGTTGCAAGAATGTGGCACATAGCACCTCCGTTGTTCGGATTGGAATGAGTGGGATGTTCAAGCCATAAGAAATGCCTTTCGCAGTAGAAGCTCCTATACGCAGTCCTGTATAACTGCCTGGTCCATCAGACAAAGCCACCGCATCTAATGTGGCATGACGTTGACGCAACTCAGTAAGGAGTTCATCTATAAACACTGGCAACAGTTTAGCATGATTACCCCCCACACGATTGATGCGGGAGGTAATCGATTGACCATCTACACAGATGGCTGCAGAACAAACCTGCGTACTGGTTTCAATACAAAGGATAGTCATTAGAAGTATTTGGTCTCTGCTCCTACGATAGAGGACAACAGATTATTTGCCAAGCGACTTGCACCAAAGCGGAAAGATTGGTTATTCAGCCAGTCTTGACCAAGAATCTCTTTAACAAGAGTGAAGTGTTGAACAGCTTCGTCGGTAGTAGAAACACCTCCGGCAGGTTTGTAGCAAACTTTCACACCCGTTTTCTCTTTCCATGCCTTGATAGCTTGACACATAACGTATGTTGCTTCAGGCGTAGCATTAACGGCAATCTTACCAGTAGAAGTCTTGATGAAGTCAGCACCAGCAGCCATAGCGATGATGGAAGCTTTCCAGATGTTTTCAGCAGTCTTGAGGGCGCCAGTCTCAAGAATAACTTTAAGATGATGGTTACCACAAGCAGCTTTCAGTTCGCTGATTTCGTCAAATACCTCTTGGTAACGTCCTTCGAGGAACTTACCAACAGAGATAACGATGTCGATTTCAGTTGCGCCTTCTTTCAAAGCCATAGCGGTCTCTGCCACTTTCACTTCGATGAAAGTTTGTGAAGCGGGGAAACCTGCAGATACACAAGCTACGCCGATGCCTTCAGGAAGATTCTTACGTGCCACAGAAGCCAATGCGGGATATACACACATAGCAGCTACATTGGGTACACCTGGATAATGTTTTTCAAACTCCGACACTTTCTTAGCCATACCCTCTACCTTAGCGACGGTATCTTCTCCGTTCAAGGTAGTGAGGTCGATTTGATGGAGACACTCCATCCATACATCACGATTATTGTTTTCATCAAAGTGTTTCTTGATGATTTCGGCGGTGTTCGCTTTTACTTGCTCATCGGTGAGCATAAATGGGTACTCGTTGAAGAGTTGTTCAAATTTGTCCATGATTGTAATATTTTTAGGGTTAATAATTATTCTGCGAGGCGTCCAATAATAGTCTCATTACCACGAACCGATTCACCAACCTGCACAAACATCTCGGTATCGAGTGGTAGATACATATCTACTCGTGAGCCGAGTTTGATGAATCCGAGGTGAGTATTACGATGCGACTGTTTGCCCACTTTGGCATAAGTGACGATGCGCCGCGCCATTGCGCCAGCGATTTGACGAATAGCGATACGCACTTTGTTTGGTGTTTCTATGACGACGAGTGAGCGTTCGTTCTCCGTTGACGATTTGGGTAACCAAGCACCTTTATGGTGACCTTTTTGATGTTCGGAAACGATAATATCCCCTTCTATGGGATACCAATTAGCATGCACATTAAACGGAGACATGAAGATACTGACTTGCAGTTTACGTTCATGGAAGTACTCGTTTTCATCCGTTGGCTCAACCACCACGACGCGACCGTCTGCTGGCGCAATAATAAAATTGGGATCATCCACGTCAATCACGCGCACAGGGTTGCGAAAGAAATACGTAACGAAGACTAATAAAATGGCTGCAACAACCAACGAGAGGGCTAATATCCAGCTATGCTCGTTATTATGACGAACAAAGAGCAGATACACCGTCACATTGATGGCGAAAATAAGAAGGGTTAAACCGATAATGGCGTTGCGCCCTTCACGATGAATGTGTGGTCTTTTCATTGCCATTGAGAATAAGGGAATTGAGAGAGCATCACCGCGGCGTCGTTAATGCCCTGTTGAATCTTTTTATCCAGCATCATGCGGAACATTATAGGAATATCGGCTTTCAGAGTCAATTTGATACGTGTATCAGAAGGAGCAACCGATTTCATTTGAATCCAAAAGTTCATCTGCATGGGCAAATTATCGATGCCGAACTTAATTGTATCATTTTCGACACTTTCGACAATACGCAAGGTTATTTTTTGCCCTAATCCATCTACTTTAATACGGACACAATCCGTAGATATTTCCATTTCCTGCACCTTATCTTGCGGAATAAGATCGCGCACACGCTCCAAGTTCTGCAGATTACTCAGCACCGCATATACATGCGACACCGGGGCGGTTATCGATTCAATATGACTTTCGTATTTTTGTTCTGCCATAAGCCTATTATCACAATTTGGGCGCAAAGATACAACTTTTTTTTGAAACTTGCAAATATTTCGTTATTTTTCCAATCTTTTTTTATATTTTTCGACCTGAATGGACGTTTGACGCAATTGTGTCTCGAGTTGATGTATATCATTCATCAAAACTGCCAACTGTAACGTTTGCACCAATGCTTGTTTCTCGACATCGGGAAGATAGTAGTTATATTGTCTTTTTCCGGAAAGAGTGACTCGAATGCGTGATGCAGCAAAAGCGTCAATAAAGCGCAATGCCTCCATGGCATCATCGTGCGAGAGAGTTAGGATTTCGTAATGTCCTTCATTCTGAAACGAATGTAGTGAGCCAGACCAATGGTTGGTATTATCGTCCACAGAGAGCGAGATGGTGGTGTGAGCAATGGCAGATGAACCATAGTAATGACTTTTGAGTACCAATTGACGGTCATCACACACCTGTGCCTGCAAGTAATTATGTTGAATATGTGCAGTAGTGCGCAGCAGGCGGTGCACGTAATAACCATGATCTTGATAGCGGTCATTCTTCTCATACACGAACGTCTTCAATAACGGGTCTATTTGTGGGAGCGTGACTTGCAATAGCGAATCTGTATAAGCGAGTGTGCGCTCTTGTTGGAACAGCGCTATACTGTCTTTTGCCCGTTTCGACGCACGCAGTTCTGCTACAGAGGGGTGGGGTGAGGTGCATGAACAAACTATGCCACCTATGATGCAGCTTAAAAAAATGATTATTTTTCGTGTTTTCATACCTATTTTTTCAAATCAGGGTGCAAAGATACACTTTTTTTGCAAAAAAACGAAAAAAAATCGCAAAAAAGTTGCACGTTTCGTTTTTTTTATGTAATTTTGCGGCCTGTAATGAAAATTTGCGCTAAAAAATGCATTTCAAATGCACTAAGACGCTACTAACTAAAAAATATACATTAACTATTTTATCTGTTTTTGTAATTATGAAAAAAAGTTTATTTTTTGTGTCAGTGATTGCCGCTGCAATGCTGACATCCTGCGGCAAAACATTGCCACAACCCGAGCAAGTCACCGTAAATCCAAGTCCATTGGTAGTAGTAGGTGACAAAGTTAATGCCGATATTACCGGCACGTTCCCCGTTAAGCAATTCAACAAGAAAGGCGTTTTAACTGTTACTCCTGTGTTGAAATTTGCTGGTCAAGAAGTTCTTGGAACTCCAGTAACTTACATCGGTGAGAAAGTTAAAGAGAATGGCAAAATGGTGTCTTACAAAGAAGGTGGTAAATACACACAATCTTGCAGTTATGATTATGTACCAGAGATGGCAAAGTCTGAACTTTATCTCCGTTTTGAGGCCAAAGTTGGTAAGAAAGTGATTGAAGTGCCAGACCTGAAGATTGCTGATGGTGTAGTTGCAACCGCTAAGTTAGCTACCGCTGAAGATAATAAGAGCATGGTTACTTCTGACAAGTTCCAACGCATTATCCAAGAGACTCAAGAAGCTGACATTAAGTTCTTGATTCAACAATCTAACCTGCGCAACTCAGAGACCAAGAGTGCTGCTGTAAAGGATTTGCAAGTAGCTATCTTGGATGCTGATACGGCTGAAAGAAAAGCCATCAATAAATTGGAAGTTAGCGGTTATGCTAGTCCTGATGGTGGCATGGACTTGAATACTAAGTTGGCTGAAGCTCGTCAAGCAAATGCTCAAAAGTTCTTGGCTAAGCAAATGAAGAAAGACAAAGTAGAAGCAGCTATTGAGAACAATATCACAGCAGAGGACTGGGAAGGTTTCCAAGCAGCTGTTGAGAACAGCAATATCCAAGACAAAGACTTAGTTCTGCGCGTGTTGAGCATGTACACTGACCCCGAAGAGCGTGAGACTCAAATCAAGAACTTGAGCGCTGTTTACAAAACCATCGCTGACGAGATTCTTCCTGCACTCCGTCGTAGTCGTATGATTTTGACGATTGACCTGATTGGTAAATCTGATGAAGAGATTGCTAACTTGATGAAGAATGATCCTGCTCAACTCAACGTTGAAGAAATGTTATATGCAGCGACTCTGGCCAATGATGATGCAGAAAAATTGGCTATTTACCAACAAGTAGCTAACCAATTTGGTGATTACCGCGCATACAACAACATGGGTATGATTCAATTCAAACAAGGCAACATCGCAGACGCTCGTCGTTCTTACGGCAAAGCTTTGGAAATTGAGCCCAACAATGCTGATGTTAACTACAATGCAGGTATTGCAGCAATGGCTGACCATGATTTAGCAAAAGCTGAGGAGCACTTAGGTAAAGCAGCTGGTACACAAGGAGACTTAAATGCCGCTCTCGGAACGCTGTACACTATGAAGGGTGACTATGCTGCAGCTAAGAACGCATACGGCAAGAGCGCAACAAACAATGCCGCTGTTCAACAAATTTTGGATGAGGACTATGCAGCAGCACGTCAAACGCTCAACAGCGTACAAGAGCCTAATGCTACCACCGCATATCTGTTGGCAGTAGTTGGAGCACGCACGAATGACCGTGAAGCTGTTTATGCAAACTTGAAAGTAGCTGTAGCACGCGATGCTGACATGAAAGCAAAAGCTGCTAATGACATTGAGTTTGCTAAGTTTGCAGAGGATGCTGACTTTTTGGCAATTGTTAAATAATGTCGGTTTTATTCCCAAAAGTAAATAAACCCCGTGAATGGGACTATCGCCCCATTTATTACGATAAGGAAAAGGAGGCGCGCAAGGAAAAACTTGCGCGTCTTCATCACGGTAGTTTTCGTGAGCAACATGAGCAGTATCTATCCACTCAACGTGCACGTCAAAAATCGAAGTTGATTTTCTGGGTGGCATTATTAGGTTTGGGATTACTATTCTACTTTTTCTTGCGCTGACCTACCCTTCGTTGACCCTTGTTAATAATTACTCATGGATATCATACATTTATTACCCGATAGCGTCGCCAATCAGATAGCAGCAGGCGAGGTCATTCAACGACCAGCTTCATGCTTGAAAGAATTGGTAGAGAATAGTCTGGATGCAGGAGCAAGTCGCATCCAGGTTATTGTATATGATGCAGGTCGCACCATGTTGCAAGTAATAGATGATGGTTCAGGAATGAGTGAAACAGATGCCCGTATGGCTTTTGAGCGTCATGCAACGAGTAAGATTCAAAGTGCGCAAGACTTATTCTCACTCCGCACTATGGGTTTCCGTGGTGAAGCATTGGCCAGTATATGCGCTGTTGCGCAAGTGGAAGTTCAGACACGTAGAAAAGAAGATGAGATTGGCACTTTTTTAGAAATTGCAGGGAGTGATGTCATACGACAAGAAGCTTGTCTGTGTCCAGTTGGAACTAATTTTAAAGTTAAAAACCTCTTTTTTAATGTTCCTGTTCGGCGCAAATTTCTCAAAACAGACCAAACAGAGTTACGTAATCTGCTGACGGAATTTTATCATATCGTGTTGGTGTATCCACACGTGCAGTTCACGTTCGTGAGCAATGATGAAGTGCTGATGGAATTGCCAGCAGGAACCGAAAAACAACGCATTGAAGCCGTTTTCGGGAAAGGCAATAAAGCTTATACAGGTAATTTAGTGGATATTAAAAGCGACACAGAATTAGTGTCTATTCGTGGATTTGTAGGAAAGCCAGAAGCTGCCAGTAAGAATGCGCAACAATATTTCTTTGTGAACGGACGTTACATGCGTCATGCTTATTTTCATAAAGCAGTGATGACGGCTTATAGTGGAATGGTGCCTGGCGATTATAATCCATCGTATTTTATCTATTTTGATATCAATCCACAGTGGATAGACGTTAACATCCATCCGACTAAGACGGAAATTAAGTTCCAAGACGAGCAGACAATTTTTCAAATTGTGTTAGCGACCGTACGCGAAGCATTGGGTAAGTTTAATATCGCACCTTCACTTGATTTTGATCGGGCAGGAGAAATAGAGATGCCTACATCTACGAAACAAGTGGCAGATATACCGAAAGTAGTCTTTGATCCCAATTATAATCCATTTCACCCTACGAGCGCGCGCGCACGCGATAATTATAAGGGGTGGGAAACACTTTATCCGTCGGGGTCAAATATCCCAACGAAACCCACTTACGAGCAACAAAAAGAAGATTTGTTTGAGACCTCACTAAGCGAAGTACAACCTTATACGTATCGAGGCAAGTACATATTCGTTCCTTACCGCGCTGGATTATTTATTGTCAATCATCACCGCGCACATATTCGCGTGTTGTACGAACAGTATCAACATCAGATTAGGGATCAAAAAGGTGTATCTCAACAACTCTTGTTTCCAGAGTTATTAGAACTCAATACGGAAGATATGAAACTCGTGGACACACTATTGTCTGATTTGCGATATGTAGGTTTTGAGTTGGAGCAGTTTAGTAAAAATAGTTATAATATTGTTGGCATCCCTGCTTTGTTGAGTGTAGATCATGCCGTGGCCACATTGAATAAGATTATCCATTGTGTACGGGAAACGGGTATTTCTGCTCAGCAACAATGGGAAGAGCAAATAGCATTATCTTTAGCTGAGGACACCGCTATCCCATACGGAAAGAAACTAACCGATGAGGAGGCACATGATTTAATTGAACGGTTATTTGCACTATCCAATTATCGCGTTTTACCAGATGGGAAAGTGATTGTTTGCGAATGGAAGGTTGAAGAATTAGACAGCAGATTCTAAAAAATGCGCATTTTTTTGCCAAAGATTTGCATAATTCAAAAAAAAGCAGTACCTTTGCAGCGTTTTTTGCAAATAGGGAAAATTCGAGTTAGAAAATATTAACATTTTAATACTTACGACTATGTCAGAAATTGAAGAAAAAGTAAAAGCAATCGTAGTTGACAAACTGGGTGCGAATGAAGCTCAAGTAACAATGGACGCAAGTTTTGCTGCGGATTTGAACGCTGACTCACTGGATACAGTGGAGTTAATTATGGAGTTAGAGAAAGAGTTCAATGTAACTATCCCAGACGAAGAGACTCAGAAGATTAAAACAGTAGGTGACGTTGTTGCTTACATTGAAAAAGCGCTTGCATAACGGAGCGTAGAAAATTTATGTATTTTACGAGTTTGCAGGTGACTGTGAACTCGTAACTTGTTACTAAATAATATGGAATTAAAACGAGTAGTAATTACAGGAATGGGGGCATTGACTCCTATTGGAAATGACCTTCAAAGCACGTGGAAATCCATGATTGAAGGTAAAAGTGGCATTGCTGAGATTACACAGTTTGACACCACTTTATACAAGACTCATTTTGCAGGAGAAGTGAAAGAATTTGATATTTCTTCTCTTTTAGATCGCAAAGAATCCCGGAAATTAGACCGTTACGCGCAGTTCTCTGTATGGGTAGCCAAGGAGGCTTTAGAAGATTCTGGTTTGGATTTAGAGCACGAGAACCGCAACCGCATTGGTGTTATTTGGGGTAGCGGTATGGGAGGATTACATAGTTTTGAAGAGGATAGTATGGCGTATGGTGCAGGAGACGGGACTCCGCGTTTTAGCCCTTTCTATATTCCAAAATCGTTGCATAGCATGGGTGCTGGGCATATATCTATGGTGTTTGGTCTCAAGGGTATCAGTTTTGCTGTAACATCCGCTTGTTCCAGTTCTGCTCATGCTATTGGTCAAGCATTTGATGCGATTCGTTTAGGTCGTTCGGAGATTATTGTTACTGGTGGCGCTGATGCAGATATAACCTATTCTGGCATAGGTGGATTCAATTCGATGCATGCTATTTCCACACGTAATGACTCGCCCGAAACAGCCAGTCGTCCTTTCTCTAAATCTCGTGATGGGTTTGTATTGGCAGAAGGAGCAGCATGTTTGATTTTGGAAGAATATGAACACGCCAAATCACGTGGTGCAAAAATCTATGCAGAAGTAGTAGGTTGTGGTATGACATCTGATGCCTATCACATGACCGCTCCTAATCCTGAAGGCGAGGGAGCTGCACGCGTGATGGAAGATGCATTGGCAGATGCACATATTAAACCAGAAGATGTTGATTATATCAACACACACGGAACATCAACATCTCTTGGTGATATTGCTGAGTTGAACGCCATTAAGCAGGTTTTTGGAGAACATGCGTATAAACTGAATATCGACTCCACTAAGTCTATGACAGGACATTTAGTGGGGGCAACTGGCGCCGTAGAAGCCGTAGCTTGTGCCATGGCATTGAAGGATGGTATTGTTCCTCCCACCATTAACCACGAAGAAGGAGACGATGATGAGAACATTGATTATAAATTGAACTTCACCTTTAATAAAGCTCAGCGTCGTGATATACAATATGCAATATCCAATAACTTTGCTTTTGGTGGTCATAACGTTTGCTTAGTCTTCAAAAAATGGTCGTAGCTATTGTAGGAGCATCTGGAGCTGTTGGACAGGAATTAATGAAGGTACTGAATGAACGCGCTTTTCCTGTTGATGAACTGAGATTATTTGGTTCGTCTCGTAGTGCTGGCAGTTCGTATGATTTTCAAGGTCATAAGTATGTAGTTCAAGAACTGCAACACGGAGACCTGTTCAAGGGAGTGGATATTGCCTTTGTATCTGCTGGTGGTAGCGTGTCTAAAGAATATGCGAAGGACATTACGCGTTATGGTGCTGTTATGATTGACAACTCATCCGCGTTTCGTATGGATGAAGATGTACCATTAGTTGTACCAGAGGTTAATATAGTAGATGCTGGCAATCGCCCACGTGGTATTATTGCAAACCCTAATTGCAGTACGATTGTGATGGCATTACCATTACATGCTATTGCACAGATTAGTCCCATTCGTCGTATCCACGTAGCAACTTATCAAGCTGCAAGTGGAGCTGGTGCACAAGCGATGGCTGAACTCGAACAACAATACCGTGAAGTGCTGAATAACGAAACGGTAACCGTGAAGAAGTTTGCTCATCAATTGGCATACAACGTGATTCCACATATCGACGTATTCTTGGATAATGACTACACACGTGAGGAAATGAAAATGCATCATGAGACGCGTAAGATTTTCCATAGCGATATGTCAGTCAGTGCAACATGTGTGCGTGTTCCGTCACTACGATGCCACTCTGAAGCAGTATGGGTTGAAACAGAACATCCTATATCCATAGAAGAAGCCAAGCAAGCCTTTGCTAAAGAACCAGGTTGCGTCTTAATGGATGAACCGATGAACAACGTGTATCCGATGCCTCTGTATCTAAGTGGTCAAGATGACGTATTTGTTGGACGCGTTAGACAAGATATCGCTAATCCCAATGGGCTCACTTTCTGGTGCGTAAGTGACCAGATTCGCAAGGGAGCAGCCCTAAATGCCGTACAAATAGCCGAATGGGTTATTCGTCAATAAAGAAAAAGCACATGGAAGACTATCCCATCAATATTATGGCACCTGTAGGGTGCTGGGAGAGTTTGGCAGCGGCTATCGAAGCTGGCGCCAATAGTGTATATTTTGGTATTGAACACCTTAATATGCGTGCTCGTTCATCGGCAAATTTTACTACCGATGATATGCATAAGATTGTATCCATCTGTCGCGAAGCAGGAGTTAAGACTTATCTCACATTAAACACTGTGATGTATCCCGAAGACTTAGCTTTGATGCGTACTATTGTGGATCATGCGAAATTAGCGGGAGTGGATGCTATTATTGCCAGTGATATCGCTGTCATGCAATATGCTAACGAAGTGGGCGTAGAAGTTCACCTATCTACACAACTGAATATCGCTAATACGGAAGCATTGCGATTTTATGCTCAATTTGCAGACGTGGTGGTTCTGGCGCGTGAACTCAACATGAGCCAAGTAGCCGCTATTCATCAAGATATCATTGCGCAAGACATACGCGGTCGCAAAGGTGAACGAATCCAAATAGAAATGTTTTGTCATGGTGCACTGTGTATGGCAGTTAGTGGTAAATGTTACTTGAGTTTGAATAACTTAGGTGCCAGTGCTAATCGTGGTGCATGTATGCAAGTATGCCGCCGTGGCTACATTGTGAAGGATAAAGAATCTGATTTGGAATTAGAAGTGGACAATCAGTATATTATGTCCCCAAAAGATTTAAAGACGATTCATTTTCTCAATAAGATGCTGGATGCTGGTGTACGAGTTCTCAAGATTGAAGGACGTGCACGTGGTGCTGAATATGTTAAGACTGTTGTCTCTTGCTACAAAGAGGCGGTTGATGCCTGGCAAGCAGGAGAATATTCCACGTCAGCCATTGAGTCCAAGATTGCCGATTGGAATACCCGTTTAGCACGCGTATTTAATCGAGGTTTTTGGGATGGTTATTATCAAGGCCAGCGATTAGGTGAATGGAATCATGAGTATGGTAGCCAAGCCACGCGAAAGAAAGTATTTGCTGGAACATGCACCAATTTCTTCAAGAACATTCTGGTCGCAGAGTTCAAGTTGGAAGCCATCAAAGCTCTTAAAGAAGGAGACGAATTACTGATTACTGGTGAAACAACTGGTGCATACGAAATGGTTGCCAAGGCCATTCATAATGATGCTGGGGAAGAAACATCCGTTGTTAATCAAGGAGAACTATTTGCGCTCAAAACCGATAAGATTATACGTCGCGGCGATAAACTATTTGTATTAATACCGACAGCATGAATTTTGTACCTCACATAGCAACAAGCATAACCAATAGCAGTTATCCATGGATATTACTGCTGATATTCGTGCTATTCTTGGTGTGCGAAATATTGCAACCTCATTTCGTTCAGGACTGTTTTAAGGCACTTATTACACGCAGCGAGCGTGTGTTTGGCGATCGATCAGCACGATTCATTAGCAAAATATGTCTTTTTGCTTTTAAAGTAATGACATTAGCGTATGTACTATGTTTATGCAAAGTCCACACAGCACAAGAAACATGGCTCGTGTACGGACGATTATTGATAGTGGTATTAGCTTTTTTTGTTATACGATTTATTGGTTATCATATGGTCAATTACACGTTTGAGTTATCTCAATCATATCGTATTAATGAGCATTACTATTCGTCCATGGAATTGGCCTTGTGTGCACTACTATTTCCCATAGCCATTGTGATGACAAACGTTGCTAACACCACGATATTTAGCGTCATCATCCTATTGTTAGTAGGTATATATATATTACTATACGTCACCAAAACTGTACGAACGTTTTGTGATGGTATACAATCCACCATATTTGTTATATTGTATATTTTGACACTTGAGATATTGCCCATCGGTGGAATTATCTGGAGTGGATTTCATATTTGTTAGTATATGGAAGAGATTAAGAAGATTTTGGTTTCCCAGCCGCGCCCTATTTCGGAGCATAATCCTTATGCGGATATGAGTGAACGTCACGGAGTGAACTTTGATTTTATTCCACTTATTCATTTAGAAGGATTAGATGCCCATGAATTCCGGCAACAACGTATCAACCCATTAGATTATACTGCGGTTTTACTGAACTCCAAGAGTGCAGCAGATCACTATTTCCGTATGTGTGAGGAGTTACGTATTAACGTGCCTGAGTCCATGCATTACTACTGTATTTCGGAAGCTATTGCTAATTATTTACAGAAATACATACAATTCCGAAAACGTAGAGTATTCTTCAGTGAAAACAATCGCTTTGAAGATTTGCTTCCGACAATGAATCGTCGTCCTAATGAGAAATATTTATTAGTGTCATCTGATGTGCATAATGATGATTTGGTGAAGCGTATGGCAGAGCACAAAATCATTATTCAGCCAGCTGTGATGTACCGAACTGTTGCATCCGAGTGGCCACAAGATAAACCTTTTGATTACGATATGCTCGTCATTTTCACTTCTTCTGGGTTACAGTCATTACGTAAGAACTTCCCTGATTGGAAGCAAGAAAAGACATTGCTAGCATGCTTTGGTCAAAACACATGCAATGTAGCGGAAGAATTAGGATTCCGTGTTGATATAAAAGCACCCGCAGAAGGTTGTCCATCCATCACTATTGCCATCGATCAATATTTGGAATCCCATCAACAATCGTGAACGCAACTTTTCCTAAATCGGCCAAACTGTGCGGTCAAATTCGTATTGCATCCTTATATAAAGAGGGTAAACGAATGACTTGTTTTCCAATTCGAGTAACGTACCGCCCTGCTACAGATACTCAAGTACTGATTTGGGCACCCAAATCGCTCTTCAAGCATGCTGTTGACAGAAATCGTTTGCGACGGCAGATGCGGGAAGCTTGGCGACTTAATCAACACCTATTAGTTGGGAATTGGCAAATCGCCTTCAACTATATGGATAAGCAAATGTTAGACTATAAAACCATAGCCCATGGTATGCTCAAAGCCATCCAAAAAATCAATAAGAACAGCGATGCGTAAGGTGTTTCTTATGCCCATCTATTTTTATCGATATTGTATCTCGCCATTGACACCTCCATCATGTCGATACACACCGACGTGCAGTCAGTATATGGTGGAAGCAGTAATGAAGTATGGTATTATTAAAGGTGGATGGTTAGGACTTAAACGAATTGCAAGATGTAACCCTTGGGGCGGAAGCGGTTATGATCCAGTACCCTAATAGATAAAAGATAATTAATTAAGTATGCGTATTGATATTATTACCTGTTGTCCAGAGTTATTAGAATCCCCTCTTAATCACTCCATTATTCAGCGAGCTAAAGACAAGGGATTGGCAGAGATTTACGTGCATAATCTAAGGGATTATACTTTAGACAAACATCGTAAAGTAGATGACTATGCCTTTGGTTTTGGAGCTGGCATGGTACTACAGATTGAGCCTATTGATCGCTGTATCTCTGCTTTGACAGCAGAGCGTCACTATGATGAGATTATCTTTACGGCACCAGATGGCGAACGTTTCACGCAGAAAGAGGCCAATACCTTATCCATGAAGGAGAACATCATCATCCTTTGTGGTCATTATAAAGGAGTAGATCAGCGTGTTCGTGACCATTTCATTACAAAGGAATATACAATTGGCGATTTTGTGCTGACTGGAGGTGAAATGCCTGCCGCTATTATCACAGATGCTATCGTTCGTCTCTTGCCTGGTGCATTAGGAGACGAAACTTCCGCATTATGCGACTCTTTCCAAGACGGGTTATTAGAAGCCGGGGTATATACACGACCTGCCGAATATAAAGGATGGCGCGTGCCAGATATACTGATATCTGGTAACCAAGCCAAAGTAGAAGAATGGCAGCATGAGCAAAACTTAGCTCATACACAAGAACGTCGGCCAGACTTATTAGAGTGACCTATTGAACACGGATAAATGTGATTGTTTTTTTATTGGTGACGGAAACCATCTCTAATGATTGTTCCGTCACTTTGATTTTATATTCCACAGGGATACGTGTAGAATTCATATCGGTCGTGGCTAATTCAATCAACTCATTCTTATTCATTTTCCACTCATACCATCCGTTTCCATAATCAATCAAATCGTCCTCTGTGATATCTTCCGTTTCATCCCATTCTTTTCCCCAATAATAACCATTACCAGAGTATTCGTCTGTGTACACTTTGTACCACTGTGGATTAGTTGTTGATTGCCATTTTCCATATATTAATGGATTGATTTCTTCCTCCTCGTCCTCACAGAAAAGGGAAATTTTATTTGTCTCTACACCAGGTTCAGCAATAGTTGTACCTTCTTGTACATCTGCTTCAGGTTGAGAGACGACAGGGGTTTCCACCTCCTGTTCAGGTGTTACATCAGTTGAAACCACTTCTGCTTCCTGCGCTATATGAGAAGGCATAACTACATAGTAATAGTATGCGGCTCCAACAAATGCTACTACTAATAGTATAATACTAACAACTAATCCTGCACGTTTCATAGTATAATCAGTTTAGCTTTTTGATTATCCATTCCTTTCATTGTTCTCCCCACTGGCGCACCAATATACGTTGGATCACAAACCACATACTTCTTGTTTTGATATAGGATGTAATCACCATTCACTTGATCTTTGAATTGCACCGCAGCAGCTAAATGTCCAGGGTAGTATAACAATGCTACTTTTGCCCCTACTAAGTCACGCACTAAGCGAGAGAAGAGAATAGCCCTATCCTCACAGTCGCAGTATGGATAATAGAGTGTTTCTAATGCAAAGAAAACACGATCACCACCCCATACTTTATCATCATATTCGTATTCAAAAGCCGTCTGTACCCAATTTAATATTTGACCTACTGCTTCTTTTTCACTTAATCCCTCTAATTTAGCTTTTAGTTGTGGATAAAGTGTATTCTTCACACTTTTATCCAATGGTGTATTCGCATACGCAGCCCAGCATGTTGTAGGATCACCATTGAGGTAGGCACGTGGATAATCATTAAAGAAATTGATAGCGTTCTTATTAACAGAAACGGTCGTAGATAAACCTTTTTTAGAATTAAGAGAACGTTTAGGTGTTGATTCTTTGTCTAATTTTTGTTCCTGTGCAATCTGCAATGAAAGTGATTTTTCATTTTTAACAGCAGCTGGACAAATGTGCATATCATCAGCTTTACCATCAATCGCATAGAACTTTTGTCCATCACAACGATAATAAGTCATGTTGAAAATATCATATTGACTAGCAACCAGTAAGAACAACCTACTTTGTTTTTTAGAGAATGCCATACGCACTCTATATCCCGATTGCGTCAATAAATAGACTTGCATATAAACAGCCGTATTGTTCTTGCCATAATGTTTCTCTGTGATTGCTTTGACTAATTCCAAGTATCCCCAATCGCATAATTTGAGATTTTTACGAGCATCCAACATATTGCTGACAGTCACATCGTATTTCTCATCAGACAACTGATTCCATGCATCAGCCAACGCGTTTTCATTCAAGGTCGTGATTGAGAATGGATCTGGCTCTGGAAAACCTATAGATACCATTGTCCCATAGAACGAAACAGCTACGGTTTTTGATGGTTTTTGCTCCTCGGGAACAACCGGTGCAATTGGTTCTGGTGTGGGTGTAGGAATAGGAATAACTGTCACAACAGGCTGTATAGCTATAACTTTAGGTTGAAACGTTAACTTAGGAGTATTCAACGAATCAGCAGGCTGTAATGCCTCACGTTTTTCTTCTTGAGGTTCAGTCTTTATCGTATCTTGTTTCGGTTGAGTTTGAACCTCAGGCTCAGTCTGTGGTTGTGGTTCGGGTTGTGGCAGCGGCTCTTCTACAAACACTTGCGGCTTAATCTTCTTTTCCTCTATCGGTTTTTCAGCAGGTTGTTCTTCTACTAAAGTCCATTGCTTTTTCATAAACTCAGCATATTCAGCATTGACTTGCTTACGAAAAGCATCAAACTCAGCTTGACGAGCAGATTTGAAACTGGAATACTCAGCACGTGCTTGCTTTTTGTATTCTTCAAAACTCATGTTTTGCGCGCATGCGCCTACTGCGCATAGTAATAAGATAGATAGGAGTGAATGTTTCATAGTGTGATTTTAACTACAAAAGGGGCTACCACCGGTAACCCCTTTGTATCAACATTAGAAATTGATTAAGCCAATTTATTTACGTAAATAGCTAATTTGGATTTCAAGTTAGCAGCTTTGTTACGATGGATAATGTTGCGTTTTGCAAGTTTGTCCAACAAAGAAGTTACTTTTGGCAGTGCTTGTGCAGCAGCAGCCTTGTCCGAAGTAGCGCGTAAGTCACGCACAGCGTTGCGTGCAGTTTTAGCGTAATAATGATTGTGAGCCTTGCGAGCGATCGTTTGGCGAATACGCTTCAAAGATGATTTGTGATTTGCCATCTTGTAGTTGTTTTGTTTTTTAATTTAACAAATGATTTACCTTTGAGGAAGGTCGGTGTAGCCTATAGCAGAGTCGAACTGCTCTTTACAGAATGAAAATCTGTCGTCCTAGCCGATAGACGAATAGGCCATCGCGGAGCTTATCACGCGCTTTTTCACGAAAAGCGGCTGCAAAAGTACTACTTTTTTTTGAATTACCAAAATTTTTAACGAAAAAAAGTGCTTTTTTTGCTATTTTTTTTTGTATTTGGCATTTTTTTTGTATCTTTGCACCCTCAATGTAGCAAAATTGGATGAAACGTACACTTCTTATACTACCTTTTTTATGCGCAACGCTGGTTATGTATGCGCAAACGAATATGCCAGATTTACAGACGGCAGACAATGCTTTTTTTGATCCTACTCACATAGATAAGCAGGAGAAAGAGTCCTATCACTTTGCTGTCAATTATCGCTTGGAAATAGGTTACGTACAAAATAATCAACGTACTCCTAATCTTTCTTTCCCCAATATGTTCTTACATGGCGTACGTGTTGGAGGTACGTTTGATTTCATCTTGCCAGCCCACTTCTCATTACAAACTGGCTTACTTTTTAATGTGGCTTATGGCACTAATGAACAGCATTCTCGTTCCATGGATGCTGCTTCTTCGATGGAGGAATATCAGCAGCACCGCGTTTTAGAATGGACGGCTATCGTTCCTATACATTGTTATTACACTATTCCTTTATGGAAACAGTTGAACTTATTCTTCTTTACCGGTTTAGATATGTCCATCGGACTGATTGAACACGATTTTATACATAATAATCTTAGTCCGAGGGTACAAGAAGAGTGGATTGAAAAGAATGGTTATCATTTAGATGAATACGATCGATATACAGCAAACGAACTTCACCGTTTCAATGCACAATGGGTATTAGGTGGTGGCTTCGAATGGGATAAATATCGATTGCAAGCAGGATATGACTTTGGACTGAATAACCTTGTTAAGTCACCTATCTTGTCTGAACAAAAAATGAATGAATGGTCTTGGTTTGTAGCCTTTGCCATTCGATTATAATTAACAATTAACGTAGGGGTGCTTCGTAAGAGGCTGAGAAAAGACCCTTTGAACTTGGGCAGGTAATGCTGCCAAAGAAGTAGTATGCAATCATCTTTTTTTTCTGACCTTTTGGTCTTGCGGTCACAGTCGCCTTTGGTGTATAACTTGACTAACACCGTGGCTGCTTCCTTTACTGCCAATGCGTTACTAGCGTTAGGCGCGTCTCCTATCATGTCTAATGCTATCAAAGAAGCCGATGAACTATGTGATGCTTCTGCGTCCTTAGTTCTTAATATCGGAACATTGGATGACAATCAATTGCACCTTATGCGCTATGCTGGTCAACGTATGCACACTCTGAAACGACCTATCATTTTAGACCCTGTTGGGGCGGGTGCCACTACCTATCGCACAGACGCTGCGCAAGAACTTATTCGCACATGTCATCCCACTATTATTCGTGGAAATGCGAACGAGATAAGTTCTTTGGTTAATCCTTCTTCATGTAGCTCACATGGTGTTGATGCCACTATCTCATCATCAGATGCAGTAGAAAGTGCCAAGACATTATCTCTACAAACCAATGCCATCGTAGTCATCAGTGGACAAAGCGATTATATCACCGATGGTCACATTACAGAAGTAGTAACTGGAGGCACAGTATTACAAACCCGAATCACTGCAATGGGATGTACAGCAACTGCCATAACAGCCGCATTCGCAGCTATCCAACCTGACCCAATGCGCGCGTGTGTGGATGCTATGCAAGTAATGAGTTTAGCCGCCGAACGCGCACAAGAGCGTACACAAGGACCAGGCACCTTAGCCGCTGCTTTTATAGACAAATTATATTTATTAGGACTAACAAAATGACCAACTTTACTATACACGGATTATGCGTTGTAACAGCGGAATCCAAACGCCCATTAACATCCATCATAGCCGCAGCCATTCAAGGAGGCTGTTCTATGGTACAATTACGCGCTAAGAATATGGATACGTGCGCAATGCTTGAACAAGCACAACAACTTAAACACATGCTGAATGGCACCCATATTCCACTTATCATCAATGACCGAGTAGATATTGCTTTAGCTGTAGATGCAGATGGTGTTCATTTAGGACAATCTGATATGGACGTGCACATCGCGCGTATGTTGTTGGGAAAAGATAAGATTATTGGTCTCTCTGTCGAAAACCTTGAACAAGTTCAGCAAGCCAATACCCTTCCTATTGATTACATCGGTATTTCTCCTATTTTATCTACTCCTACTAAAACCGATACAGCACAACCGTTTGGATTAGATGGAACCCGCCAAGCCGTAGCACTCAGTTTACATCCAACTATCGGTATTGGAGGTATTCATTTGCATAATATTGCAGATGTTATGGCAACAGGATTAAATGCTGTGGCAGTAGTATCTGAGGTTATGTCTGCAGATAATCCTGAGGTTGCTACACGTGCTCTCGTCAACTACCTACCCCCTTTCCGTTATCACCGAGTACTCACTATCGCTGGTAGCGACTCAGGTGGAGGAGCTGGTATCCAAGCAGATATCAAGACTATCTCAGCTTGCGGTTGTTTTGCGACATCAGCCATCACGGCTGTGACCGCTCAAAACACCTTAGGCGTACAAGCGATTGCTGCTATACCTATTCCTGTTTTAGAGCAACAGATACGCGCTGTCTTAGACGATATTGGCACAGATGCTGTTAAGATTGGTATGTTACATTCAGAAGAAGTAGTACGTGTCGTCAGCCGATTATTGAAGGAATATGCTATCACGAACATCGTTCTCGATCCTGTGATGGTTTCCACATCTGGACATCGTCTTATAGAGGAATCTGCTATTACTTCCTTAAAACAAGAACTGCTTCCTTTGGCACGAGTGATTACACCCAATATACCTGAAGCAGAAATCCTGTTAGATGGACAATCATTGACTAAACAACATGACTTAGTAGCCGCAGCCCGTGAATTGGCACATCGATATGGTGTGTCTGTATTACTCAAAGCGGGGCATCTGACGGAGGAGCAATTAGTGGATATACTATACGATATCACTACAGAGCAGACATATCAATTGCCGTCCATGCGCGTACATACGCGCAATACGCATGGAACAGGGTGCACATTATCTTCCGCTTTGGCTTCTTTTTTAGCCAAAGGATACGCACTTCCAGATGCCGCCAAAGCTGCTAAAGACTATATCAATGCCGCTATCGTTGCCGGTGCTAAATACCAAATGGGCAACGGTTTTGGTGCCGTTGCCCATTTTCATCATTGGTGGCAGTAACAAATACTATTGCACACGTACACCATGTGCGTCATAAATCTTGCCGTCTCGAAGGATAAACAAATTTCCGTCTTGAATATATTTTTGGGCAGAGTGTGGAGTTGAATAGATAGACTCTATATCTGTCTTATTTCCCCATTGCGATTGTAACCAAGCCACGCGCCAATTGAAATTATTAAGCATTGAAGCTACTGCTTTTGTCATATCGGCATTTGTGCATACATTACCATGATTTTTCCAACGAATAGCATCATTGGCAGCTGCATAACGAATAGCATTTCCCATTGAACGAATACTATCTTGAGCGATGGCATAAGACTGATTATAGAATGTACGCCATACCTCTTTTACTTTTTGTTGAAAAGAGGGAAAAGAAGCTATTTGTCCTATCCAATATTGTGGCCAAATAGGGTCATCGTATATGAACTTATTCTGATGGCGGTTATAAGCATTACCAAAATCCCATACCGGGCCAAAAAACCATTGACTTACTTTACCATCCTTATCCATATCCTTGTATAAATAGCAACTGCCGTGATACGACTCGCAATCTTCCATTATCTCTTGCACAATATAGTACTTGACAGCTTCCTCTAAATTGAGTATTTTCTCCCAATGTGTAGAACTGGATTCATAAAAAGCCGTATTGAGTTCATTCAATTGATTAGTGATATAATTACGTTGTTGCCAGGACATTATCTCTGGATCTTTGATAGTAACCATTATATGTTGACCATTTCCCTCATCAAAGGATATATTGCCTTCTTCTTCATAATTATCTATTTCTACTAACCAGCCGCCTGTAATCGAATCAGGATGGGTGCAGTTCTCTTCTTGCTGCGTGATATTAACTCTATCCTTATCAATTCGAATAATCTCTGTCAAAAAATATAAACCCCAATATTTACCATTCAACACCAACTCTATTGGACGCTGAGAAGGCGACCACTGTAATCCCAATATATCGCTAAGCATATATCCTGTCGTATTACGTAAGAAACCTAAATTATCGTCAGCATGTGCCATCAACGCCCAATGTTTAGACTTATTCATACCTAATATCTTTTCTCCAGAAACCAACTTTATTCGATAGGGTTTTTTATCAAATCCTGTCCATGTATAATTACCTCTACCCTTAATGGATAACTCTTTGGGTTCATCTACTGAACCTATCGACATACCCGTTATCGTGTCCAATAAATAATAAGTTGCTGTTAAATATTCATCCTTGGATGTTATTTCCTTATTATTTTCAGTATTGATAAACAATATCGGCAAAGTCCCGCTTGGTTGAGAGGTAGGAGTAGGTGGAGTAAAACGCCAATCTTCCAAATTCATCCATGTTCCTTGTGCCCAATTATCACCTGACTCAGGTACAAAAATATATCCACTTGTGATATAATCTTCTCTGGTAGCCGTACGATTACAGTTAATAGTTTTGCTAATATATTCCTTTAAATCCGTAAAACGCTGTGCATGCTCACCTTCCTCTAATGTGGTGTTAGAAAATGTATAACGATAGATATTATTTACTGACTCTGGTATATCTACTACCCATTTTTCTCCATCATACTTCATCGTACGCACATACGATAAATTCTGATTATCATATCCATATACAAACTGTACATGTGTGTAGTTCGTACGCGAGTTGTCAAAATAAAGATTTCCCTTAGGAATAGTAACTGCTTCTACACTAATACCTAATACTAAAGCCAAAATCAATAATAAATGTTTCATAATATCAGTTTTTAACAAGTTTTCAACAATTTATATTTTTATACTGTTAATCCAATGTTCATAATGTTTATAATAACGATGTTATCAAAAATTTCTACACTTATAAATAGTAATTGTTAATTATATTTACTTTATTTTCAATCACTTATACCTATTTTTAACAAATTAACAACATATAGTTATAGTATAGATTTTATAAAAATTATTCATTTATATATAATAAAATAGGCAAGTGATCTGAATAGCCATCTCTATTATATCTATATCCTTTATATGTTCGTTTGGGTTGATAGTCTAAATAGCGTTTATCTCTTTCTAACAGAAATGAAGCATTATAAATGCGTGTTTTCACATCTAATAAACTTTCCGATACATAGAATTGGTCTAAACATGTCCATTGACCTTTGTATTTATGGGTTCCTCGACCTATCTTATTCCAATGAAGCATCTGATTATATAAGTGCGTTATATCTTCCTTAGGCGCGGAATTAAAATCGCCCATAACAATGATTTTAGCTTTCTCATTATTAGTTATAATAGCATTGACTTGATGTTGAATTATAGCTTTAGCTTTTTCTCTTTTCCATTCGCTTTCTTTTGCGCCTCCTAATTGTGATGGAAGATGACAAACCAATATATGCAACGTATCTTTCTCTACCTGCGCGCACGCGTACAATATATCGCGCGTATAATCCATACTATCTAATTGTATGCTCAGTGGTTCACTATGTATAATCTTTACTTTGACTGAGTCATATAGCATTGCCACATCTATTCCGCGTTCGTCTCTACTTTCATAATGCAGATACTTATATGGATAATGAGGCATTCGACGACATAAATCTATTAGACATTGCTCATTCTCTATTTCTTGCAATCCAATGATAGTTAAATATCTGTTGTCATTGATGTTTGCTATTACTTTAGCTATCTGATGCAGCTTATTATAATATCGATAATTATTCCAATATTTAATACCGTCCGGTGTATATTCATAATCTTGTTTGAGCGTGTCGTGTGCAGGATGAAAAAGATTTTCCACGTTGTAGGACATGATGACTTGTCCATAACATTTCATCACTATCAATAAACCTATCAATATATACCCTACCCGCTTCATGCTAACATCATCAGCGCTTTTTTGAGCGCTGCTATCATTGCATCTACATCTTCTTTCTCGTTATATAATCCAAATGACACCCGTACTGTCCCCGAAACAAGCAAATAATCAATCAGCGGTTCCGCACAATGGTGTCCTGTGCGTACGGCTACTCCCTGATGATCTAATAAAGTGCCTATATCGAACGGATGAATAATATGTTCTTTATCTGCCGCGTGTACATTAAATGATATCGCACCATATTTGGGCTGATTGGGTGCATAAACAATTACATTGGGTATAGTTCTCAATTGTTGTTCGGCATATTGAGTGAGTTGCAACTCGTGCTGCATAATCTGCTCCACCCCAATGGATGACATATAATCCAATGCCGCACTTAGTCCGTAAGTGCCTATAAAATCTGGTGTACCTGCTTCAAATTTATAAGGTAAGGTATTGTACGTAGTGTGCTCAAATCGTACGTGCTCAATCATTTCTCCCCCACCCTCTGCTGGTGGTAGTTGATTGAGCCATTGTTCTTTGCCATAGAGTATTCCAAGTCCTGTTGGACCGTACATCTTATGCGCTGAACATACATAGAAATCGCAGTCCATCGCTTGCACATCTATAGGTAAGTGTGGCGCTGATTGTGCACCATCTACACAGACTGGAATATGCTGTTTATGTGCTAACTCAATCACTTTTTCCACATCATTTCTTATTCCCAATACATTACTTACATGTGCCACCGAAATAATACGCGTATGGTTATTTAACATGGTTTGTAATGCTGCTAAGTCCAATGTCAAATCGTCTTTCAGCGGTATAACACGTAACTTCGCTTTCTTGCGTTCACAAAGCATCTGCCATGGAACAATATTGGAGTGATGCTCCATTTGAGATACAATAATCTCGTCCCCTTCATGTACGTATGCTTCACCAAAACTGAAGGCTAACATATTGATGCTATCTGTAGTTCCTTTAGTGAAGATGATTTCTTTAGCTGATGCCGCATGCAGGAACGTGGCTACACGCGCACGCGCCGCTTCATGCTGCTCGGTCGCTATCTGACTCAATCGATGTACTCCACGATGAATATTAGCATTGAAATGCGTGTACGCATACGTGAGCGCATCCAATACTTCTTGCGGTTTTTGAGTCGTAGCGGCGTTGTCTAAATACACCAACGGACGACTATACACTTGTTCGTTTAATATCGGAAAATCACTTCTTCTCATGGCTTATAATAACTCATTTGTAATATCTGTTCTGCATCTGCTTCTGCAGCTAATTGCTGTAAACTAACTTCCGGATGATGGCGCATATAACTCGCTACAATTTGCCAGCCTACCCATGTACCTAATCGACCAGGTGACTCTTGCGAAATCTCTGCCGTGAATGGACCATCGTTTAGATAGGAAGTTAAAACCAATGTCTCGGTCTTGAATAAATCTCGCTTGTCCATCATCAAATTCCATATATCTCGTTCGTGTTTTTCACACCATTTCCACTGGGCTTCACTATACCCCATCACTTCGTAATTGGGTAGGTAATCAAAAATCTGTGACAGTATGAATAACACTTTACCTCGATAAATCATATTATCTAACAATCGACTTTTCGTGCTCGTGTACGCAATGTGTCGGAATAGATACGCACTCACCACATCGGCTGCTATGCACTCTTTGCGCATCGTTTGTTTTTGGTATTCATAGACCACGCGATTGTAGTATTCGTAGTCTGAACCTAAATACATATCTGCTCCTACCGCTATGCCATCCTCTACAAATAGTAGACTGGCATTGAATCCGGATACAAATAGATATACCGTTGGTATTTCCCATTCCGGATATAGATAATGTATGCGCGTGAAGGCGTTGTTGAGTTCTTGTTCTATTCCAGTCACGTCTGCAAATATAATTTTCTCATACGCATTCGTTTGCTTGAATCCGTAGATGGTGTCGTTTAGAAATGCGGGCAATGCTTCTGCTAAATAGGTGGTGTCGTATCGCGATATACCTAATATATCTTCCACGTAGGTTGGCATAAAAGAGGGGTATTGCTCGTACAAAATCGCAATATCTTCCTTTGCCGTTGCGGCTTGCACATTCATCAAATCGTTGTCAAATCGTACCAACTCAATCACCTGCTCCTCCATCTGCTTAGGGAAATATGGGGAGCGAGAACTACAGCCGACTAACAATGTCGTCAAAACAACTATTACAATACTTTTCTTCATACTATTTGTCCATCTTTCATAGTGATGATACGGTCGCTGATGGCGGCTAATTCTTTGTCGTGTGTCACAATCACTATCGTCTGTTGGTACCGCTCACGCAGTTCTAATAGCAATGTGTTAAGTTCGTTTTTATTAGCTTCATCCAAACTACCGCTTGGCTCATCTGCTAAAATAACGTCGGGGTTCATCATCATAGCGCGTGCCGCTGCTACACGCTGTTTTTCGCCTCCTGATAATGCGTTGGGTTTGTGTGTCATGCGGTCTTCTAATCCTAATTCCCGCAGCAACCGCTCTGCACGTTCACGTGCCGATTCATTTTTTTCACCACTTATGAGTGCAGGTATCATCACGTTCTCCAATGCCGTGAACTCAGGCAGTAACTGATGAAACTGGAAGATGAATCCGATATGTCGGTTGCGGAACTGTGCTAACTCTTTTTCTGCTAATCGGAATACATCTACACCATCCATCATCACTTGTCCTGCATCCGGACGGTCTAATGTGCCCATTATCTGGAGTAGGGTAGTCTTACCTGCACCACTCTTACCGATGATAGCTACAATCTCACCTTTCTTGATTTCTAAATCAATGCCTCGCAGCACATGTAAGTCGCCAAATGACTTATGTATGTTACTTATCTTAATCATAATTGCTGTTATTTGTCCTCTATTACTATTTGTCGGTCACCATTCTCTAATACGCGCATACGTACATATACCGTATCGTCTGGGAGTAGCGGCTCTAAAATCTCGTACCACTCAATAAAACAATAGTTGCCGCTATATAAATAATCTTCTGCTCCAAAATCGACTGCCTCTTGAATATCCTTGAGTCGGTAGCAGTCAAAGTGGTAAATCTCACCCTCTTGTAGTTCATACACGTTCACTATGGCAAACGTCGGACTATTGGCAACATCGGTCGTACCCATTGCTTGACATAGTTCACTGATGAAAGTAGTTTTACCCGTACCCATTGGTGCATCGAATGCATAGACGCGCGCATTCGGATAATGTGCCAGCACGTCTGTCAATGCCACCTCTTTATTGGCTTCATCAAGGAGGTGAAGTGACCCTTGAGTGTCCTTTTTAATCGTGTATTTATTCATATTCGTGATTTATATTCAATTCTCAGCGCGATAAATCGGCTTGAAAATACTCGTAAACGACTGATCCTCTGTTATTTCCGAGAATTTTTTGCAACTCCTCCTTAGTCGCCCTTTTAGCATTCGCTGCCGAACCAAAATGAAGTAGTATTTTTTGCTTCGTTTGTGGTCCAACTCCCTGAATATCATCCAGTTGACTCTTCGTTTGTACCTTGCTGCGGCGTTTTTGGTGATAACTGATTGCAAACCGATGCACCTCATCTTGTATCTGTACCATCAGTCGGAATACTTCACTGGTTACCGGCATACTAACCTCCATCGGAGGACAACCGTATAACAGCGTTTGTGTGCGGTGCTGGTCATTTTTCTTCAGTCCTACAACAGGTATATCCAATCCCAACTGCTCCTCTACTACTTCTCTGATGGCGTGCATTTGTCCGATTCCACCGTCCGCTATGATTAGATTAGGCAACTCTTTTCCCTCTTCCATCAATCGCTCATAACGGCGTTTTACTACCTCGCGCATGGAGGCATAATCGTCACCTCCCGCCTCCGTCTTAATCTGAAATCGCTTATAATCGCTCTTACTGGGTTTACCTTTCTTAAATACTACGCACCCCCCTACCGCATTCGTACCCGCTATGTGTGAGTTATCAAAACTGTCGATGAATACGGGCAAACTTGGCAGTTTCAGTAGGTTTTGTAGTTCGCTCAATATGCGCGTTGCACGCTGTTCGGGGTTTAGCTTGTCTTGCTGCTTCACTTGGTCATGCTTATACTGCTCTACATTCTGCATAGCGAGGTCTAATAGTTTCTTTTTGCCCCCACTTACTGCTACATGCAATCGCCAATTTTCGTCGATTACATCGGGCATAAACGGCACGATTATATCTTTACTCTCACTGCTCAACTGCTCCCGCAATTCGTGTATGCCGAAGGCTAACATCTCTTCGCGACTCTCCTCCATCTTCTTGCTATATTCTGCCACTTGTCCGCGCGTGATGCTGCCGTTGTGTACATGTAGCATCGATATATATACGTTGTCTCCCTCTTCGGTGTATCCAAATACGTCGGTTTCATCGATATTTGTGTTGCTGATGATAGTCTTACTTTGGAACTTTTCTAACAGCATATATCGCTCTTTGGCTTTGGCAGCCTGTTCATACTCCATTTTCTCTGCATACATGTACATTTCTGTCTCCAGTTGCTTACTGATACTGGCTGCGTCACCTTGTATGATTTTTCGTGCTTGGTCTATCCATTGAGTATAAGTAGCTTTCATCGCTGCGTCTGCACATATACCGCAGCAGTTGTGTAGATGATATTTGAGGCACGGTTTATATTTCCCCTCTTGTATCGCGCGCTCGTGTATCGGCATCGTGCAAGTTCGTATCGGGAATAGCTGATGTATCAACTCCAATACCGTATCCACTGTGTTTCCAAAACTATATGGTCCATAGTATTCTCCTCGTCCTGGTATGATCTGCCGTGTCTTGATGATACGCGGATAGGGCTCCTTGGTGATGCATATACTCGGATAACTCTTGCCGTCTTTGAGCAGTATGTTGTATCGCGGTTGGTATTGCTTAATGAGGTTGTTTTCCAGCAGGAATGCGTCTTGTTCACTATCGACCACGATGTACTTGATATCTACAATATGTTTGACCAATTGAGCGGTTTTGTAACTTTGGTGCTCTTTTTGGAAGTAACTCGTTACTCGTCTCTTCAGATTCTTCGCCTTACCCACATAGATTATCACTCCTTCCTTATTGAAGTACTGATATACTCCAGGCTTCTCCGGTATCTGATGGAGTATCGCTTGTATATGTGCGTTTTTGGCGTTCATTTTTCTAGTGTTCCACGTGGAACAATTATTTTTTGTTTACTTTGTAAACAACTTCTTTATCTTCCCATCAGCACTAATAGTACGCTGACGTCGTTTGGGCTTATTCCTGGTATGCGGCTGGCGGCGCCTATAGTGGTGGGTTTGATGCGGCTTAGTTTTTGTCGTGCTTCGGTAGATAGCGATTGTACGCTGTTGTAGTCAAAGTCGGCTGGTAGGTGTATTTGTTCTAATCGTATCAGTTTGTCAGCTGCTAATTGTTCGCGGTGGATATAGCCTTCATACTTGATGTTGATTTCGGTTGATTCCACGATTTCAGCGCGTCGTTGTCCTAATTGTTCTAAGTGTGCCTGTAGGGTTGGGATGATGGTTGCGAGGTTTTCTATTGTTATTTGTGGACGAAGTACTAATTCGCTTAGTTTGCATCCGTGTTGTAGTGGACTGATATCTTGTGCTGTGAGCCATGCGTTGATGTCGTTTGGTTTGACGCCTGTTGTTTGCAGCAGGGTAGTGAGTGCATGTTGTTGGTCTTTTTTGGTTTGGTATAGGTTATATCGGTAGTTGTCAGCCAATCCCAATTGGTATCCGCGTTCGGTTAGTCGTTCGTCTGCATTGTCTTGGCGAAGCAGTATGCGGTATTCGGCGCGGGAGGTGAACATGCGGTAGGGTTCATCTACGCCTTTATTGATGAGGTCGTCTATGAGTACGCCTATATAACTTTCGTTTCTACCTAATACGAATGCTTTTCCTCCGTGTACGTTGATGGCTGCGTTGATACCGGCTACGATGCCTTGTCCTGCGGCTTCTTCGTATCCAGTGGTACCATTGATTTGACCAGCAAAGAATAGGTTTTTAATCTGTTTTGTTTCTAATGTGTGTTTGAGTTGTGTTGGGTCAAAAAAGTCGTATTCAATGGCGTACCCAGGTCTATACATCACCACGTTTTCGAGTCCGGCTACGGTTTTCATAGCGGCGAGTTGCACTTGCCATGGCAGACTGGAACTGAAGCCGTTCACGTAGTATTCGTACGAATCGACGCCTTCTGGTTCGAGGAATAGTTGGTGGGCTTCTTTGTCGGCGAAGGTGACTATTTTCGTTTCTATGCTGGGGCAATATCGTGGTCCGATGGAGTGTATTTGTCCGTTGTACAGTGGTGAGTCGGGTAGTCCTTTGCGTAGTTCGTCGTGTGTAGTGGGATTGGTGTAGGTAATCCAGCAGCTCATTTGTTTGAGTTCGCGTTGCACACTGTCTAAGTACGAGAACTGGTGCCAGTCATCGTCTCCTGGTTGTTCGACCATTTGGCTGAAGTCGATACTGCGTTTGTCGATGCGCGCGGGTGTACCTGTTTTCATGCGATCGGTTTTGAATCCCAAGGATGCTAATTGTTCGGTGAGTCCATAGCTGGCAGGTTCGGATGTTCGTCCGCCTTTTATTTGTGCTTTGCCGAAGTGTAGTAGTCCGTTGAGGAAAGTGCCATTGGTGAGTATGACGGCTTTGGCGTGCATTTCGATACCGAGTAATGTTTTTATTCCTTCGATTTCACCGTCTTTTACTATCAGTTCTGTCACCATGTCTTGCCATAGTTGCAGGTGTTCGGTTTGGGACAATGTCTTCACCCATTCGTTGATGAACTGTTTGCGGTCGCTTTGGCTTCGAGGGCTCCACATAGCGGGTCCCTTGGATCGGTTGAGCATACGGAACTGGATAGCGCTTCGGTCGGTTACTTGTGCCATTTGTCCTCCGAGTGCATCTATTTCGCGTACTATCTGTCCTTTGGCTATTCCGCCTACGGCGGGGTTGCAGCTCATTTGTCCGAT
This sequence comes from Paludibacteraceae bacterium, assembly GCA_024400125.1. Taxonomy (GTDB): domain Bacteria; phylum Bacteroidota; class Bacteroidia; order Bacteroidales; family Paludibacteraceae; genus Colicola. Next base: position 7,058 of record JAKSNG010000003.1, on the reverse strand, counting down.
TTTGTTCATGTCCATTGTGATGAGTAGGGTATGACACCCCATACGTGCAGCGGCGGAGGCGGCTTCGCATCCTGCGTGTCCAGCACCGACTACTATCACATCGTACTTAAAATCCATATCTTATTTGCTTATTACTTTGTTGCGGTGTTGCCATTTCCATTCACTCGAGAAACTCTGTTTGTTGATTGTTTTGGCGTGTGGATGAAAGGCATTTTCTATGTGTGTTGTTTCCACGATTTCACCGTCTTTGATTGTTATTCCGATGATGTCGAATCGAGGTCTTCGTTCTTCGTGGTAGTATTTAATGTAGGCGTTACCGGCTGCTATTAATCTGCGTTGTTTAACGTTATCCACATATTCTTCGGGTGTTTTATTTCCGAAGTTAGAGGTACGTGTTTTGACTTCCACGAAAACTATTTCTTTTTTATTTCCGCATATTATATCCATTTCGAGGTGTCCTAATCGCCAATTGGTAGTGATGATGGTGTATCCTTTTTTGCGCATCACTTGTGCGGCATGTTCTTCCCCTCTCCGTCCTGTAATAATATGTTGTGGTATGGGCATAATTCGGCAAACTAATTTTGCGCACAAAATTACAACATTTATTTGATATATGCAAATAGGAGTACAAAAAAAGTGCACTTTTTAGGAAAAAAGATAGATTTTTTTATCTAAACAGACATGTTTTTTAGCGTAAAATAAGCCTAATTTTTGGATAAAACTCATATACTCCTTCTTATTTTCACGCCACAATGAGTTGATTTTCAGTGATTTACAATGAAAAATAAAAATAAGCACGATTGATAGTGCTTATTTTTACAAACCATAAAATTCTTGTGCCTGCTTCAATGTATTCTCACCTACAGTATATGCATAGCAGGCTACTGGCAAGAAGTGCAAGCGAACAAAATCCATCTGTTTATCTATTGTCAATGTCTTAGTGGTAACTATCGCCTCTTTCAATCCATTTCGTGGAATATACCATAGCAACGACTCTAATTCCCCTGGATATTCAGCATATCGATCACTCCATTTGATTTCCACTCCCCAATGAGGTTTTTGCTTTGCTACATCTATTCCGACAATATCCACCTCTCCATGTTCTTTACTATTCAATCGCCAGTTTGCAAAAGAGATATCCGTTCCTTGTCGAGGTATCCACTGAGCATAAACTGCAGTTTCTATCAAGTCTCCAATCTCCTCATCCGTTTCGCGAATAGGTTGAAAAAGGGCGCAACGAAGTGACGGATTAGTCAGATAGATTTTAAAACTCACCTCACGTTGATAACGTTTGGCTGTATCATCTGTACGATGCACCACCTTGATTAAAAATGCAGCTTCCAAATAGGCAATATATTTTCTTAGCAAGTCCTTACGCACTCCAGATTCTTTAGACATACTCTCATACGAAAACTGCTTCCCAGAATGATAGGCAATCATTGTGAATAAAGAGTTCAGCTCTTGTACATCCTGAATGCCATATAAGCTTGGTAAGTCACGTAGAAGTACCTTGTCAATAATATCATGCCGAATAAATTGCCCAGGATTTTCTTGAATTTTTTCATTAAATACCACCTCGGGATAACCTCCAAAGTTAATGTAATCAATAAATAAAGAATTAAGTTTTTCCACATCGACAGTTCCCCAATAGGGAACAGATTCGTTACTCCATGACATGGTTTGAGGGATCATGAGTTGTCCATACCCTTTCAAATGGATATATTCATAAAAAGTCAGTGGAGGGAGGCTAAAGTCCGTAAAACGTCCAGCCCCGCTTTCATCACTACGTTTTTTCAGTTCAGCCGCAGCAGAACCAGATGCCACGAACTTCACATTCTTGTATGTATCAACCAACGACTTGAGATTAACTTCCCAATCCTTAAGGTACTGAATCTCATCAAAGAAAACATAATAGGTAGATTGGTCCCCGTCTATTTTGCCAAGAGTTTGTTTGGAAAGATTGAAAAGCTGCTCTAGATATATCTTATTATATATAGGTGTCTCCACCGAGATGTATATGATGTTCTGTGCAGGAACGCCATCATCAATTAGACGCTGAATGGTATGATAGAGCATAACCGTTTTACCTACACGGCGAGGACCCATCAAAATCATAGCACGCTTCAAGTCGGTATCCTTCACCAGAGGGTAAAAAATATCCAAATACAAACGCGGAGTCATATCTTTATAGAAAAAAGGTATCTCTCCTTCAGTCCACCAAGGGTTATCCACTCGCAAGCGACCGATAATTTGTCTTTCCAAAAGTTCTGTATATTCCATAAGACTAAAAATTTTTTGCAAAATTACATATTTTTTTCGAAATAAGCAAATATTTTACCACTTATTTTCAATAAATTATACTTTTTAGCAAAAAAAACGTTTTTTCTTGTCTTATTTTTATTTTTTCATACACCAACAACAATTAACGCGTAGAGTTGATAAGGCAAGTTCCATCATTGGATAAGATTTGCCTATTGAGAATATGGTGTATGCCAATCAGGAGGCGTATTATGAGTCAATAGCGCAAAGCGATAAAGTTGGTGATAATGGTGTATTTATTGCTTTTATGTTAGCAGAAATATTGCAGTTTTTGGGATAAAACTCATATACTCCTTCTTATTTTCACGCCACAATGAGTTGATTTTCAGTGATTTATAATGGAAAATAAAAATAAGCACGATTGATAATGCTTATTTTTACAAACCATAAAATTCGGTGTATAGGTTATTTTGCAGTCTAAAATCTTTGTGATGTCCACTTATTTTAATAAGGTCATTTGCTTGTCCCAATCATTCATAGTCATTAGGGATGCAGCATGCCGATTCGCTTTTTGTAGTGCAGGATTTATTACAAAAGGAATACGTGAATCAATGAGAGCAAGAGTTTTTCTTCAGAGTATTATTAATCTTTTTCATTTTACATGTATTGAAGCGAAGAAGTCCTTGACAAAGTTCATTCCAAAGATAACCTCGCCGGAAACGAGCCCTTTGTACTCTTTAATCGTGTGACCTTCAATGGTCGGTGTAGTAGTGATAATCATAGTTGCAATTTTTTTAATTCCAATAGCGTTCTTCTAAATAATTGATTAATGCTTTTAGTTTTGAGTCGTTACTTTCTTTTAGGGGTGCCAATAATTCTTGTTGACTTTTACACTCCAATTTCCATGGAAATCTAAGTGTTCCTTTGAAATCAAAAATGGCATCTCTTAATTCTTTATGCTCCTGAGGGCAAACAATGATATGTAGATAATCATCGGCCATTAATGCTTCATCTATAGTGTGTGGATGTCTTTTGATAATCTGTTCCATAAACAATTCCTGACGAGCAAACTCATAATATGGATCATACTCATACATCTCTAACCATTCTTGCAAAGTAGAATTATCGTCTATAAGTGGTGGATACCTATTTATACTTGCTTGCGATGCCCTATGTAAAGGTTTATATGCTTCAGTATATTTCCATTCAATAGGAATTAAAATTCTTTTTCCGTCCACACTTTGAGCATAAATTAATGCATCTACAGAGGTACACTTTGCACCTCTTGAATTTCCTCGTTCTCCTAATAATGTTTTATTTGCTAAAGCAAATTCAAAAGTGATGTAGTTTGGCTGCTCAAACTTTTTAGAATCAACAACACACCACTCCTTTTTATCCAAAGGAGATGGCAAAACACATTCAAATTTATATCTATCAGAGAGCGCATTAATCATTGCAAGCACGGCATCATAATCCTTTCGGATAGCAAACAGATGATTTAAGCAATGATTTTGTGATGATAATAATTGACCTGTTGGGAAATAGTGATCCACAGATTGATTCCACCAAGCAATATCATATCTTTCAAAATAATCAAGAACTTCCTGTCGAATAGGAGCATAAAGATTTTTGATACTATCCTCTGGCACAAGAATGAATGGGAAATAAACAGGTCGTAATTCTTTGTTCTTCCCGACTGGTAGCATCGCATATCCTCCACTTCTAGCACCTTCAAAAATAGAAGAACTTAGCAAACGAATTTGTTTCGCTTTTTCGTCATTAGCAAACTTTTTCGACACTGATTTCAATTTCATATTTAGTCAATAATTTGATACATTATTTTTTCTCTCTGTAAAATGGTGATGGTCATAGAGTTAGGGTTTTACCAATTGGAATTTGGGTGTCAAATCAAAATAAATCGTTTTAGGAACATCCATCTTTTTCCCCAAATCTACAATCATTTTATCGTAAAACTCTTTTTCTCTTTGTGCAAAGTAAGCAAAAATGAACATCATTTTCATCTTGCCTAAAGTTGTTGGCGCAGGTATATTTATTAATCCCAAACGATATTTTTGTTCCCAAATTTTGATAATGTCTTCATGTAAATCTTTATTAGCATTAGCATCGTTAATCAATTTAGTAGTCTTGTTGATATGATCTTCTAATCCAGAAGATTCTTCTAATGCGCCACATCCTTGTTTTAACTCAAACAAAACAATATCATTTGTCTCTTTTTCCACAGCAACTAAATCAATGCGTGTTTTATCAACAACTCGTTCTTCTTTATTGATTTGTCCTTGTTTATATTGATATTCCATATCTAAAACGATATAATCCCCATCATTGCTGATGTTTTGATTGGCGATATTCTGTTGAATAGTAAATTCTTTCTTATCACCATGGCAATCCATTAATTGCATTGCCAATTCAAAATAAGAAGATGGTCTTGTGTCTAATCGGCGTAATAAAGTATTTCGCGTCTCTTTAAATTGATCTCCTTTCTCTTTTTTGTAGTAGCCATCCGCCAAAATTGAAGGGTGACTTGCAGTAAGAGATAGTATTTTTCCTTTCTTATAATAGACAATTAGTTCTGATTCACGCATTTCTGCTGATAAATCAGGATTTTCCTTGATTGTTTGGAAAATCTTTGCATATTTCCCATTGCCTAGCAATTCTTGTTCTAGTTTGTTTCCTAAAATGCGTGCCATAATACTAATATTTTATATGGTTAAACAAAATTTTCTGCAAAATTACAAAATTATTTTGATATATGCAAATTTATTTATTGCATAGACGACCAAGAAATGCTCAACGGCGGACAAATAGGAGTGGCAGGTGTTAAATAACGGATGGGAGCTTTTAGTGCTGAATGTGGCATAACAGGTTGGTTCGCAGGTTGAGCGGGTCCTCCTTTGGATGCATCACAATAAAAAGCATAGCACGCATCCAAACCTATTACCCAATTATCCTTCCACCAACCAATCTGCTCTTGCCTTTGACTGGAGTATATGCCTCCATCTTTGGCAATAAAAGCCCACGGATTACCATCCATAGAATAGAAACTATCCCCTTTTAAAACTAAAATATGTTTACCATATCTGTTATAAAAATTCTTTTCCATAAATGGGAAAGGTATCATGCCAGTAGGTCCTCCGCCACCTAAACCGACATTTGGTTTACTCGGGGACATCCTTTTCGCTTCGGAAGTGTTACTTATAGTTGCTATGGTAGAAGAACTTGCAGGCGCATCTGTTTTAGTGGAATGAAATAAAAATCTCCAAATCAAGCGTCCAAAGAGTGCCAAGATAGCAATTATTCCGGCAACTTCTTGAACAACAGGGTTGCCGCCTTTGTCTTTGCATAAATACCAAACAATGGCTGCAATAATGCCCACAGCATAGCGAACAAGTTTAAATTTAGTTTTAGTTTGCATAGATGTATGTTTTATAAATTGTTTATAGCATTGGCATATTCATTAGGATAATGCACTTTTAACCAAGTATCTTGATAGATATTCAAACATTCAAGATAACTATCTTTTTTCCACGCTTTCCATTTATGAGACCATCTTTCTCTAAAAATCTCTTCTATATCTTCTTCTGACAGACCTTTCTTTTCTGCATTTTCTCGAGCTTTTTGTTCGTACGATTTAATCTGCTCGGTGGTCGGATAGTGATACATATACAATTGATATGCCTCAGTATCTCTTAATTCACAAACATTTTTCAGCATCTCTAAAGTTTGCTCCGGATAGACCCAAACTCCATAAGTGGATTGAAGAAATGGTGCCAATAAAGGATGCCTTTCAATAGGTTTCCAACGTTTGTTTGTACATTGAATATAGGTGTATATAGCAGTGTCATCATCTTGGTTCATCAACGCATACATAACAACCAAATTGTCAAAAGTTTTCTCCTGAATTTCAGGCAAATAAACTTCCTTACGTTTCCTCATATACCATGTACTTTTGATAGAAGGATGATATAGTTCATCCAAAACATCTTGATTATCCAAAGGGATTTGTGTCAAATCAAATTGGTCAGGAATAGATGCTAATATTTTTGCAAACCTATCTAATTGGCTTTTGCCGTCTACATAAAAAATAGAAAAACCTGCCTCGTTGATTTCTTTCGCTTCTTTTTCGGGCACAATCTTCCCCTTGAATTCAGTCAAGGTAAAATACTTTTTGAGAGGTTGAGGTGTTATAAGAATTTGCCCAGTACTTAGACCGTGATATTTTCCATCACTTGAACTTGTTTGCATATAACTAACATAATCTTCACCAAACTTGGAAAATAAGTAATTTACAACTTCTTCTTTACGAGACTCTTGACAACTGAAAAATATCTGTAATTTATCCTCATTACCATATAGAAAATGTTCAGAAAGAAAACCTGCTTGGATAGGATTTATTGTAGTAATCCCTAAACAATATGGCACGATACCACAAATTGCTCTTCCAACGCTACAATCAAACAGAATATTGTTTTCTTTTGCAAAACGAGCCAAATCCCAATAAATAAGGAAATAGTCCGCCATTTTCTGCCGGCGAATAATTGCCAGTTCACGTTTTATTCGTATTGTCACTTCCGGTGTAAATGTATCTTTATATAACCGATTCGCACCGCCTAAAACCAAGTCTATGAGATACTGATTGGCGGTATTATACCCATTGGGAAGGGGGAAAGATGGTAGTAAATTCATACGTAAATTTTATTTTGATTTGTAAATATTTATCTGTTTGGCATTATCTATTTCTTGCATAGTCAAATCTTTATTAAATTCGTTAAGAGGTTTTA
>JAKSNG010000029.1 GCA_024400125.1 Paludibacteraceae bacterium | reverse complement strand
TAAGTTTCTCGCATAAATAGACTTTTTTAGTGTCTACTTATTTCAGGATAAGACAGACACCCCCAAGCCCCCTCCGTGGGAGGGGGATGTAAGGGGGTAGAGAACTAGAGAACTAGAGGACTAGAGGACTAGAGAACTAGAGAACTAGAAAACTAGAGAAATAGAGAACTAGAATACTAGAAAACTAGAGAACTAGGGAACTAGAGGACTAGAAAACTATTTTATAGAGTCCAGTCGAAGGAGTCTTTGGTGTCTTTGATTTGGAAGCCGAGTGCGGTGAGGTCATTTCTAATCTTATCGGACAAAGCCCAGTCTTTATTTCGTTTGGCTTCTAAACGCATATTCAGCAGCATATCAACTGCTCCCTTATAGGCGGTTAAGTCTGTGCTACCTGCTGCGGCTGTATCGTCCAGACGAAGACCTAATACATCAATTGCATAATCTTTCCACACTTGACGCAATTCTGCTAAGTCGCTCTCCGAAATAGTGCCCTTGCCATCATATATACTATTGATTGCGCGCGCGGAGTCAAACAGTTTTTGCAGTACAATCGGCGAATTTAAGTCATCGTCCATTGCCTCTGCACATGCCTCACGCAAGTTTCCTAATTCTACCGACGTAGTAGCACTTGCAGGCAACTTCATTAGACGCGTGTAAGCCTCTTTCAGACGCTCAAAACCCTTCTCTGATGCTTCCAAAGCCTCGGACGAGAAATCGACTGTCGAACGATAATGCGCCATCAAGATGAAGAAACGTATCGTCATGGGTGAAAATGGCTTCGTCAATAACGCATGTTGACCCGTGAAGAACTGCTCTAACGTGATGAAGTTGTTGTAACTCTTACCCATTTTTTTGCCTGCAATAGTAATCATGTTATTGTGCATCCAATAATGCACGCTGTCATGTCCTAACGCAGCGCAGGATTGTGCTATTTCGGCTTCATGGTGGGGGAACATCAAGTCAATGCCCCCACCATGAATATCAAATTCTTCACCCAAATATTTTGTCCCCATAGTTGAGCACTCCATGTGCCAACCAGGAAAGCCCTCTGACCAAGGACTTGGCCAGTGCATGATATGCTCTGGAGCTGCTTTTTTCCACAAGGCAAAGTCGTACGAGTGTTTTTTCTCGTCTTGACCGTCTAATTCGCGGGTCTCGGTCACAATATCTTCCAAGTTACGTCCCGACAACTTGCCATACGGAAAATCCTTGGCAAACTTCTCCACATCCATGTACACGCTACCATTCGAGACATAGGCATAACCGTGGTCTAAAATCTTCTGCACAAAAGCAATCTGCTCAATGATGTGACCACTTGCGTGCGGTTCAATAGATGGCGGCAACACGTTCAACGCTTCCATATCGTGGTGGTAGCGATTGGTGTAGTACTGCACAACTTCCATTGGTTCTAACTGCTCCAAACGTGCTTTCTTAGCAATCTTATCCTCGCCCTCGTCTGCATCGTGCTCCAAGTGTCCTACATCGGTGATATTGCGCACATAGCGCACTTTGTAACCTAAGAACTGTAGGTAACGGAACAATAAATCAAACGTAATAGCTGGACGTGCATGACCTAAATGGGCGTCGCCGTAAACGGTTGGTCCACAAACGTACATACCAACGCGTCCTTCATGAATAGGACGAAAATATTCTTTTTGCCGAGAGAGCGTGTTATATATTTGCAGCATAATTCTTTATTGACCCTATACTAATTTTATGGGGATGTTATGATGATGTTATGAGGATGTTATGGGGATGTTATGAGGATGTTATGGGGATGTTATGATAAACACCGCATAATCAAGCGGTTACAAAAGCGTTTTTGGGTCGAGATTGTTTCGTTCAATGTCCTTAAAGTAGTTGAATGTACCTACTTTGAGTTCGTCGCAAGCCGCTTCATCACAGACGATTATGCCGTGTTGGTGCATTTGCAGAGCCGATACAGTCCACATGTGTGAGATGGGTTTCTCGATAGCATGCAGCAAGGCGCGTGCTTTGTTGTGACCGTTAACCACGATAAGCACTTCTTGTGCATCCATGACTGTGCCGACGCCCACTGTCAAAGCAGTCTTAGGCACTTGGTTGATGTCGTTGTCAAAGAAGCGTGAGTTAGCAATAATCGTGTCCGTTGTCAACTCTTTCTTGCGCGTGCGCGAAGTGAGAGAGGAGCCTGGTTCGTTAAACGCGATGTGACCGTCAGGACCAATACCACCTAAGAAAAGATGAATACCTCCATAGTTTTGAATCTTGGCTTCATAGCGTGCACACTCGGCTTCAAGGTCTTTGGCGTTGCCATTCAATATATTGACGTTTTCCTTGCGGATGTCGATATGGTTGAAGAAATTGTTCCACATAAAACTGTGATAGCTTTCGGGATGTTCTTCAGGAATACCTACGTACTCGTCCATGTTGAAGGTTACTACGTTGCGGAAACTGATTTTGCCAGCCTCATACAATTTGATGAGTTCTTTGTACATCCCCAGGGGGCTGCTGCCAGTTGGCAAGCCAAGCACGAAAGGACGGCTTTCTTTGGGGTTAAACTCGTTGATGCGTTTTGCTACGTAATTTGCTGCCCATTGTGATAGCAGGTCGTAGTCTTTTTCAATAATTACTCGCATTTGTTTTGAAATTTTAATAGGTTAATAAATAAATTGTTAATCAACCTGCTCGAGAACTACTGCCGAACGAGCAGGAAGATAGAGTTTGAGCCAACCTTTATGGTCTTTTCGATAGAGCGGATCAGGTTGGGTCAAGTGTTCGATATTATCATTGGCTAAACCGAAACCGGCAAATTGCTTAGCATCGGTATTGAGCACAACTTTGTATTTTCCTTCTGCGGTTAAAATGCCATAATCGGTAAACGATTTATTGCCATTCCAGTTGAAGACAAACACCAATTTTCCACGTTGGAAAGCCACAATTTGGTCACCTTCGTTATCCCACAGTTTCACTACCCATGGCTGGTGAACACCATAGCGATCTTTCTTTGCACGGAAGCTCTTGCGCAACAAGGCAATCATAGCTGCATCAAAGCGGTCTAAGTCTGCAAAATAATAGTTAGGATTATCTACCAAAGACCACTGACGACGAGCATATTTATAGCTCCAGTCGTTGCCTTGACGCGGAAAGTCTATCCACTCTGGGTGACCAAATTCGTTACCCATGAAATTGAGGTAACCACCGTTGATAGTGGCAGCTGTAATCAGGCGAATCATCTTGTGCAAGGCGATGCCACGATCCACCATAAACGTAGAATGACCATGCTCAAAATGCCAATACATGTCGGAATCTATTAGACGGAAAATAATCGTTTTGTCACCTACCAATGCTTGGTCGTGTGACTCCGCGTATGAAATCGTTTTCTCGTCTTGACGACGATTCGTCATTTCGTACAAGATATGTCCCGCTTTCCAGTCTTCGTCCTTCACTTCTTTGATGTACTTAATCCAGAAGTCAGGAATACCCATAGCTAAACGATAATCAAAACCGACACCGCCATCGTCAATCTTACATGCTAATCCTGGCATACCCGACATGTCTTCCGCAATCGTAATTGCTTCGGGCTTGACTTGGTGGATGAGTTTGTTCGCTAAGGTGAGGTAGCAGATGGCGTCACCGTCTTCGTTTCCGTTATAGTATGAACCATAGCCATTGAAGTCTTCGCCCAAACCGTGACTGAGATACATCATCGAGGTTACGCCATCAAAGCGGAAACCGTCGAAGTCGTATTCCTCCAGCCAGAATTTGCAGTTGGATAATAGGAAGTGCAGCACTTCTGGTTTGCCATAATTGAAGCAGAGACTATCCCATGCTGGATGTTCGCGACGAATACCTTCGTGGAAATATTGGTAGGGGGTTCCGTCAAAGTTACCTAATCCTTCTATTTCGTTCTTTACGGCATGCGAGTGCACGATGTCCATGATGACAGCAATACCGCGTTTGTGGGCGTCTGCGATGAGTGCTTTTAGCTCCTCTGGTGTGCCAAAACGAGACGAGGCTGCAAAGAAATTCGATACATGGTAGCCAAATGAGCCATAGTATGGATGCTCTTGGATGGCCATAATCTGTATGCAGTTGTAGCCCAATTTCGCCACGCGAGGCAGCACTTTAACACGAAATTCTTCGTACGTTGCCACTTTCTCTTCCTCCGACGACATGCCGATATGACACTCGTAAATATATAGTGCTTCACCTTTGGCACTTTTCTTTCTATCCAAACGCACTTTATTGACTTTGGTACCAGGGTCCCACACTTGTGCGGAGAAGATCTTAGTGTTCTCGTCTTGTACAACGCGGCGTGCATAGGACGGTATGCGCTCACCCCAGCCGCCTTGCCATTCGACTAAAAGTTTGTATAGGTCACCATGCTTCATTGCCTCTTCTGGCATCGTGGCTTCCCATACGCCGTTACCAACCGGCATGAGACGATAGCGTTCATCTTTTTCCCAGTGGTTGAAGTCACCTTTGATGTAAATGGCGGTTGCATTCGGAGCCCATTCGCGTAAAATCCATTGGTGCTTGATGTGATGTAATCCGAAGTATAAATAACCATCAGCCCAATCTTGTAGGGGTGTACCTAAGGTTATTTCTTGTTCTTTGCGCAATGCATAGTCATAGCGACCTTGTATGGCATTGGCATACGGACGCAAGTACGGATCTGAAGATGGAAGATTTAACATGATTATGCTTCTACTTTAGTTTTTACAATTAGTTTACGATACGACTGTGTCTTGGGTGCGATTCCAGGTTGATGCGCGTCGGTTGGGAAAAACACCACAAAATAACCTACGGGAACATGAATCAAGCAAGTAGCGTTCTCTTTGTACAGCTCCATATCCTTGCCTTCGTCATACTCTTGAATTTCGTTTTGACAGTCATCTAATGCTTTCCAGCCCATCGTTTCGTCACCAGTCAGGGGCACTTGAATGTCGATATAATCGCGGTGAGCTTCAAAGGGCAGCTCACTCTCATCTTTACCCTTCATGTCGTTGATGTTGATGAATAATTCGTCACCATCTAATTTTACTTTACCAGCAGCAAAGGTTTCCAAATCATTGTTGTTAAAGAAACGCATAAACTGCTCTAAACGGGGTACACTTGCATAATACAAGTCTGCGTTTTCAATTTTGTCTAAAATCATATAAATATTCTTTACCGAATTTGGGCACAAAGGTAGTGCATTTTTTGCATTTATGCAAATAATATCGTAAAATTTGTGTAAAAATTCATAAAAAACACACTTTTTTTCGCGTGCGCTTGCGTATGTGAGAAATAAATAGTAATTTTGCGCGCTTAATTTGTTTTACGCACTATGAGTTACTTAAATTTTGACAAAGCATTACTGGTTAACTTAGAGCGTTCTCTGCAAAAAGAGATGATTCGTACGAATCGCGCTGGCGTGTATAACGCTACCACTTTGGTGGATTGTAATACGCGTAAGTATCATGGACAATTAGTAATGCCATTACCCGAAGTGGGGGATGATAATTATGTGCTACTGTCTTCTTTGGACGAGACAGTCATTCAGCATGGTGCTGAATTTAACTTGGGTTTGCATAAATATGGTGAAAACACTTTTGCGCCCAATGGTCATAAATACATCCGCGAGTTTGAGTGTGAAGTGATTGCTAAGACCACTTACCGTGTAGGTGCAATCATTTTGACGAAGGAGCGTTTATTGGTAAGTGGTGAGCCACGTGTGCTTATTCGCTACACTTTGCAGGAAGCGGGATCTCCTATCCAATTGCGTTTTCGTCCGTTCTTAGCTTTCCGTAGTGTGAACACGCTGGCGCATGAAAATAGTTTGGCTTGTGCGGACATGGACGATTGCGAAAATGGTCGCGTCAATCGTATGTACCCCAATTATCCACAACTATTCATGCAGTTCTCGCGTCAAATCACTTACGCACACGAGCCTCGCTGGTATAAGAATATTGAGTATCAGAAGGAACAAGAGCGCGGGTATGAATATAAGGAAGATTTGTTAGTTCCTGGGTACTTTGAGGTTTCGATGAAGAAAGGTGACAGCGTTATTTTCTCTGCTGGCACATCTGAGGTTAATACTAAGTCGCTTAATAATCTGTGGAAACAAGAGCTCAAACGCCGTATCGTGCGTGAAGATATGTTCAGTTGTTTGAAGAATGCTGCTTGTCAGTTCTACAAACGCGAAGGTGATAAGTGCTACTTGCTTGCGGGGTATCCGTGGTTCAAGGCTTCGGCTCGTGAGGAGTTCTTTGCTCTGCCGAGTTGCACGTTGGATATTGATCGTCCTGAGTACTGGGATGCGATTATGGACAAAACTGCTGTTGACGAAGTGCAACGTTTCATGGAAGGTGAGCGCGACCTCAAGATTCGCAATATGGATGAGCCTGACGCGCTACTGTGGTTTGTACGTGCCATACAGAAATATGCGCATAAATATACTCCGAAACAAGCAGCCGATAAATATGCTGAACTCTGCGAGCAAATCATCACGTATTATCGCAAGAACAACCATCCACGTGCTTTTGTTCATCAGAATGGTTTGGTTTGGACAGATGGCACGCGCCAACCTGCTACGTGGATGAATGCCACGGAAAATGGCTACCCCATCACTCCGCGTACGGGGTATATTGTAGAAATCAACGCGCTGTGGTATAACGCTATGCGCTTCACTGCAGAGTTGATTCGTGAGTCGGGTAGGGAAATGGCGGCAGATTTGATGGACTACCAAGCCGAAATATGCCGTGACGCATTCGTTAAGACATTCTGGAATGGACTGTACTTGGACGATTATGTAGTGGATAATTATCACAATAAAGAAGTGCGTCCGAACCAGATTTGGGCAGCGGGATTGCCTTACTCGCCGCTGGATAAGAAACAGATGAAGGCGGTAGTAGATATCTGTACGAAAGAGTTGCTCACGCCACGCGGCTTGCGTACTATCTCGCCTAAGAGCGGCGATTATCGTCCTGTTTATATTGGAGGACAATTGGAGCGCGACCGCAATTTCCATAATGGTCCAGTTTGGCCGTTCACTATTGCTGCATACTCGCGTGCTTATATGAGCGTGTATAAACATAGCGGTGTGAGCTTTATGCAACGTATGTTAGTTGGCTACGAAGTAGAAATGAGCGAACTATGCGTTGGCACATTAAATGAATTATACGATGGTAACCCACCATACAAAGGACATGGAGGCATCTCTTATGCACCCAGTGTGGCTGCGGTTATATCGGTGTTGGATACCTTGAAAAAATTTGAATCATGAAAGCACTGATGTTTGGTTGGGAGTTCCCTCCCCATATCTTAGGCGGATTGGGAACAGCAAGTTATGGTTTAACGCGCGGCATGTCGCAGCAGCCAGATTTGGACATTACTTTTGTATTACCCAAGCCATGGGGAGACGAAGACCAATCTTTCCTGCGTATCATTGGCGCCAACTCCATTCCTGTTCCTGGGCGCGGATGTATTGAGTTTTCGGGTCGTTATCCTGATAACCTCGTGGAAGAGATTGGTAATTATGAAGCCGTAGCACGCGAAATTGCTTGGCGTGAGGATTTTGATATCATTCACTCCCATGACTGGTTGACTTATCCGGCAGGTATTGCTGCTAAAGAGATTAAACACGTACCAATGGTTATTCACGTACACGCAACGGACTTTGACCGCAGCCGTGGCAATGTCAATCCTACTGTCTATGCCATTGAGCGTAGAGGTATGGACGCCGCAGACCATATCATGTGCGTGAGCAACCTGACTCGTCAAACGGTCATTGAGAAATATGGTCAAGACCCATCTAAAGTGAGCACTGTTCACAATGCTGTCGAGCCATTGCCTCATCCAGAAGAGTTTGTTAAACATCCACGCAAAGAGAAAATCGTCACATTCTTGGGACGTATTACGATGCAGAAAGGTCCAGAATACTTTGTGGAAGCTGCGGCTCGCGTCTTAGAGAAAACCAGTGGTGTACGTTTTGTTATGGCTGGTAGCGGCGATAAAATGAACGAGATGATTGACCTTGTTGCTAAGCGTGGCATAGCAGATAAGTTCCACTTCCCTGGATTTATGCGCGGACGTCAAGTGCAGGAAATGCTTTCCGAATCGGATGTGTATATCATGCCGAGTGTGTCCGAGCCATTTGGTATTTCTCCATTGGAAGCTATGCAAGTGGGGTGTCCAAGTATCATATCCAAGCAGTCTGGTTGTGCCGAGATTCTATCGCATGCTATCAAAACGGACTATTGGGACATTGACGCTATGGCAGATGCTATCTATGCCATTGTGAAGTACCCTGCTATGTATAAGTCGTTACATGAGTTGGGTGTTGAAGAAGTGAATAATATTCGCTGGTATGATGCCGGACTGAAAGTAAGGGCAGTTTATGACAAGTGCCTCGGACGAAGATAAAAATGAATCATGTTTAACTTTGAAAAATTGTACGATTATGAAGAATATATGTTTTTGCATTCAAATGCATGAGCCGTATCGGCTGAAAAGGTATCGTTTCTTTGACATTGGTCAAGATCACTATTATTATGATGATGCTGAAACCGAAGAACATCTGAATTGGTTGGTAGAGACATCTTACATGCCATTGTGTCAAACATTGAAAGAGATGATTCGCTTGAGCAAGGGTAAATTCCATTGCGCGATAGCTATCTCTGGATCAATGTTGGAGATGTATGAGCAGTTCGCACCAGAGATGATTGATGTACTTAAAGAACTGGCTCAAACGAAATGCGTGGAGTTTGTGGCTACACCATTCTCGTATTCGCTCGTAGCAGAGTTTAATGAGAACGATTTCCGTAATCAATTAGACCAACATGCACAAGTAATCAATGACCTATTCGGACAAAAACCAACAACCGTCTGCAATGCCGAGTTACTCTACTCAGATGAGATTGCGTTCGACTTGCAGAAATGGGGCTATAAAGTAGCCATGACCGAAGGTGCTAAACATATCTTGAGTTGGAAATCGCCAAACTATGTCTATCAATCGGCTGCTTCTCCTAAGTTAGGTGTACTTATGCGTAATGCTGCTCTCAGCGATGAATTAGCTTTCCACTTCTCTGACCCGACTTGGGGTAATTATCCTATGGATGCAGAGAAATATGCCGATCAGTTAGCTGCCATGCCGGAGAATGAAAACCTAATCAATATATGGCTTGGCGCTGAGACTTTTGGTATCCGTCAGTCTGCAGCAACAGGAATCTTCGATTTCCTCAAAGCGTTGCCGTACTATGTCTTAGAAAAAGGTATCGGTTTTGTAACGCCTGCTGAGGCTGCTAAGAAAGTGGCATCCGCAGAAGTGGTGAGTGTTCCTTATCCTATCACATGGGCTGGCGAAGCCAAAGATATTAGTTTGTACGCAGGAAATGATCTCCAACAAGAAGCGATTAAGAAACTGTACAACGTAGCAGAACGTGTGCATCTGTGCTCTGACAAACGCCTCAAACGCGACTGGTTGCTGCTGCAAGATGTTAATTACTTGCACTACATGAACCATATCGACCAAGGCGCAACCAACTATGAGTCCGCATACGATGCGTTCATTAACTATATGAATGTGCTGGCAGACTTCTTGCAACTCGTGGATGAGCAGTATCCTACGACGATTGAGAATGAGGAACTGAACTCGCTGCTCAAGACTATCAATAACCAAGAAAAAGAAATTCAAGTTTTAGAGAAAGAGGTTAAGAGTCTAAGAAGTGCTAAAAAAGCGCCAGCTGAGCCCACTACCTGTGCTAAAACCAAATGTTCCAAAACATCTAAGAAGACGAAGTAGTTGAAACGAGTAGGGGTAATAGTCTGTTTAATCATGCTGTGTCTAGGGATGTCAGCGGCAAAGAAGGATCACGTCAAGTCGGTTATTCGTACTTGGCATATCCCTCAGCCGACGTACGTCGCCGACACATTGCGATTGGACACCTCCTTCATCAATCAACCTCTTCGTGGGTATCTCAACGATTATAGCATTGCTAATGCTTGGAATGGGTCGCTGATTTCGCCCGTGCAGTCCAAACTGTACTTTGACCGTCAGCATAAATTAGACGACTTCTTTGGTGAAGGCTATCAGCCGTATATCATTACCGCGCAAGATGTGCAGTTCTACAATACGACTGTTCCGTATTCCAATGTGGGCTATCGCAAGGACTTCACCAACAATGAGGATGAGAACGAGATAAACTTTTTATTCACAGGTAACATCAATCGCCGTACCAACCTCGGTATGCAAATCAATTATCTTAACGCACAAGGACACTATCTCAATTCGGAAAATAAACTGCTGAATGGAGCAATCTTTGGGTCGTATAATGGCAATCATTATTCGTTCCAAGGTGCGTTCTCGTTCGCTACACTATCTAACTTTGAGAATGGAGGAATAAAGAACACGGATGATTTAGGTGGAGTGTTGCAATCGATGGATATTCCTGTGAACATACAAGGTATGTCTGGCTATCGCTATCTGTCTGGCTTTTTCAATCACTACTACTCCATCACCGTGGAGCGCGAACACCATGATACTATTGAGGTGGTTAATGAAATGGGAGAAAAAGAAAGAATCGATACGGTTACCATTGAATATATCCCTGTGACGACCTTTGCGCACACGTTTGAGACGAACAATTCCGAACGTCGCTACATTGAGCAAAAAGCTTCGCAAGGTTTCTTTGCACATAATTATCGCAGCGACCTCGACACGCATGACTCAACAGCGGTGCTCACAATTCGCAATACGTTGACCGTCACATTTGAGGAGGAGTTTAATACGAAACTGAAGTTTGGTGCCAATGTCTATGCTACTAATGAGTGTCAACGTTATCTTTTCCGCGAAGGACAGATGGTACACGACGGTAACGCGTACTTTATTAACAACGGCGATAGCCTGCGCAAGTACTCCATTGAACCGATGCTGTGGGACGATATGCGGTATCAATGGGTGAACAATACGTTTGTCGGAGGCTCGCTCTACAAGAATCGTGGACGCATCCTGCGTTATGGATTTAACGGAGACGTCTGTGTATTGGGCTATAAGATTGGTCAGTTCCAAGTGAATGGTCATTTGGAAGGTTGCTTCAAACTGGGACAAGACTCCTTGTCCGTTGCTGCTCAAGCCTCCTTCCGCAACGAGATGCCGTCGTTCTACTTCACGCATTTTACTTCCAATCACTTTCAATGGGACAATAACTTCTCCAAGCCGATGTATCTTCAAGTCGGAGGAAAAGTGGCGTATCCCACACAATGGGTGAAGCCCAGCGTAGATGTACGATTTGAGAATATCACTCATCCTATCTACTTTGACCACAAAGGATTGGCACAGCAGTTGGACGGAAACGCACAAGTCATTGCCGCTAATGTGCATTGCGATGTGACGACTCCGTGGTTCAATTTGGAGAACAATGTCGTATGGCAACATTCGACTTCCGAGGTTGTTCCGCTGCCGACCATCGCCCTTTACCACAATTGGTATTATCATGGCACGTGGTTCAAGGCGCTTGATGCACAGATTGGTGTTGATTTGCGGTATCATACCAAGTATTATGCGCCCGTCCTCAATCCTGCTACAGGACAATTCTGTGTGCAACACGATGTGCAGATAGGTAATTATCCAGATATGAACATCTACATCAATTTTTATGTTCGTTCCATTCACTTAAAGTTCTTTGCTCAATATGCACACTGCCAACAGCTGTTTATGCGGAGCAGCAAGGAGTGTCTTATTATGCCTAATTATCCGTATAACCCAGGTTTATTCCGCGCAGGTTTAGCGTGGTCTTTCTATCGATAATATGCCACAAACAGTACGTTTAAATAAAATATTGATTTATTCTCGCGAAGAAGCAGAGCGCTTGCTTAATAATCAAGTGCAACCCGAGCATCTGCTCTTAGGTATTCTTCGCTTACAGGAAGGGCAAGCTTACACCACTTTGGAGAAAGTAGGTTTGGTGCCCGATGAAGCCAAACGACATTTGGATGATGCGTTGCGTAAGGACGCACCGCTGTTAGAACCTGTGTCGCGTTCGACGACAGTAGAGCGTATCTTGCGCTTGGCTGAGACCGAGGCGCGTATGTATAATAGCGAAGCGGTCGGCTCAGTCCATCTGCTCTTGGCCATCTTGCATGAACATATTAACCGCGCTGCGGCTTATTTGGAGTCGTCGTGGAATATCACATACGAGCGCGTCGAGGAACTCTTCCCTAAACCGCAACCACAACCACGAGGTGGCTTTGGTCAGGCTTCTGATGTAGAGGATGAACCAGACAAGAATCGTTCCAAAGAGAATACCCGTCGTAAGCCTGCTAATGGTACTCCAGCTCTTGAACGCTACGGACGTGACCTTACTGGACTCGCTTCTCAAGGCAAACTGGACCCTGTTGTGGGACGAGAGGTTGAAATCAATCGCACCATACAGATTCTGTCTCGTCGCAAAAAGAACAACCCTATTCTGATTGGTGAACCAGGTGTTGGTAAGTCTGCCATTGTGGAAGGGTTAGCCATGCGTATTGTCAATAACCAAGTGCCAGCATTGACAGGGAAGCGAATTATCACGTTGGATATCGCCTCTATGGTTGCAGGAACAACGTATCGTGGGCAGTTTGAGGAACGTATGAAATCGGTGATTCAGGAATTGGAAAACCATCCCGAGATTATTCTTTTCATAGACGAGATACACACTATCATCGGCGCAGGTAATGCACAAGGCTCATTGGATGCAGCCAATATTCTTAAACCTGCTTTGGCGCGTGGAGAAATACGCTGCATAGGTGCCACAACGACCAATGAGTATCGCACATCCATCGAAAAAGACGGTGCCCTCGAACGCCGATTCCAGAAAGTGGTTGTTCAACCCACGACCAAGGACGAGACATTTGAAATCTTAGCGCGTTTAGAGTCTTACTATGCCGATTTTCATCATGTGCACTATTCAGAAGATGTGTTGCATGCGTGTGTAGATTTAGCAGAACGTTATATCACCGACCGTGCCTTCCCCGATAAGGCGATTGATGTAATGGATGAAGTAGGTGCCCAAAAACGTGCTGCACATGTGACGACGGACGATGTGGCGCGTGTAGTCTCCATGATGTCGGGTGTACCCGTACAACGTATTCGCAAGGCGGAGACGGAAAAACTGCGCACAATGGCAGCGACCTTGAGTAAACGCATCATCGGTCAAGACGAAGCTGTGCAAACGGTGGTCAAGGCTATTCAGCGTTCACGATTAGGCTTGCGTGACCCGAAAAGGCCGATTGGTACATTCTTCTTCTTGGGACAGACGGGTGTGGGTAAAACACACCTCGCACAGTGCTTGGCTGAAGAGATGTTCGGTAGCCGCGATGCCATCATTCGATTTGATATGTCGGAGTATATGGAGAAACATACGGTGTCGCTTTTGGTGGGAGCTCCTCCCGGGTATGTAGCACACGAAGATGGAGGTAAACTGACTGAAGCCGTACGACGTAAACCCTATTCCATCATTCTCTTTGACGAAATAGAAAAAGCTCATCCTGACATCTTTAATGTACTCTTACAAGTGCTGGATGAGGGAAGACTCACAGACCGTCAGGGACATGTGGTGGACTTTAAGAATACCATTATCATTCTCACATCTAATGTCGGTACGCGTCAACTCAAGGACTTTGGTGCTGGTATAGGTTACGAAGCGAATGACCTCGACGAGAAAACGCAAAAGCAGATGTTAATCAAGGCGTTGAACAAGACGTTCCCACCGGAGTTTGTGAATCGTATAGATAATGTGGTGACGTTTATGCCACTTCAGCAAGAAGCACTCAAACGCATTTTGGATATAGAGATAGATGCGTTACGCAATCGACTCAAAGCGCAAGGACATACCTTGCAAGTGAGCGCTGCTGTGAAAGCAGAATTGCTCAAGAAAAGTGATACACGTCAGTATGGTGCACGACCTATTAAACGTGCGGTGCAAACCTATCTCGAAGACCAAATAACGGATCAGTTGTTGAAAGATCCACAAATCAAAGAAATAAAAATAAACAAACTATAATTATGATTTTAGAAGTAACGGATGCTAACATCCAAGAATTGTTAGCCGATGGCAGTCCTTTAGTAGTGGACTTTTGGGCACCGTGGTGTGGCCCCTGTAAAATGATGTTACCTATCGTAGATGAATTAGCCGCTGAATATGAAGGGCGCGTTCGGGTAGGTAAACTCAATGTGGATGACAATCCAGACGTATGCGAGACCTACGGAATTATGAATATTCCGACGATGCTCTTCTTCAAAAATGGAGAACTCGTTAACCGTCATGTAGGTGCTTGTCGTAAGCCAGAATTGGAGGCAATAGTTGACAAAATGATTTAATGTAAGACAAAAAACCGAAAAAAACGGTTCAATTCTTGCATATATCAAAAATTTGTTGTATCTTTGCAGCCCTTTTTTGAGAGCGGAGGCACAAGTCGCCCGTCGATTAAACAGAGTGGTATCGACAAATGCGACCTTGTTGCCGAACGCGAGGGTTCGGTAGCTCAGTTGGATAGAGCAACAGCCTTCTAAGCTGTGGGTCGCGGGTTCGACTCCCGCCCGAATCACAATCAATATCGTTGTATTATGCGTCAATTAAAAATCACTAAATCCATTACCAACCGTGAATCAGCTTCACTCGACAAATATCTACAAGAGATTGGTCGCGAAGACTTGGTGACGGTGGAAGAGGAAGTTGAACTGGCTGGTCGTATCCGTCAAGGAGATCGTGCTGCGTTAGAGAAACTGACGAAAGCTAACTTGCGCTTCGTCGTTTCTGTGGCTAAACAATATCAGAACCAGGGTTTGAGTTTGCCTGACTTGATTAATGAGGGTAACTTAGGACTAATCAAGGCGGCTGAAAAGTTCGATGAAACACGTGGATTTAAGTTTATCTCTTATGCCGTATGGTGGATTCGTCAATCTATCTTACAGGCTTTGGCAGAGCAGTCTCGTATCGTGCGTTTGCCGCTTAACCAAGTGGGATCGTTGAATAAGATAAACAAAGCTATTCAGCGTTTTGAGCAGGAGCATGAGCGTCGTCCGTCTATGGAGGAACTGGCTGAGGAGTTGGACATGCCGCTGGATAAAGTGATTGAAGCATTGAAAATGTCTGGTCGTCATGTCAGTGTGGACGCTCCTTTCCAGGATGGTGAAGACAATAGTCTGATTGATGTCATGGTTAATGAGGACTCTCCTAATGCAGACCGAGGATTGATTAACGAGTCCCTCTCTACAGAGATTGACCGAGCATTGGCGACATTAGCTCCTCGTGAAGCAGAGATATTGCGAGATTTCTTTGGAATAGGAACACCAGAAAAAACCCTTGAAGAGATTGGCGAAAAACTGAATCTCACGCGCGAGCGCGTGCGTCAAATTAAGGAGAAGGCAGTCCAAAAGTTAGGAGAAGAACAACGTTGTAAAGTTCTGCGTTCCTATTTGGGTTAATGACATGGAAATAATCAAGACTCCCATAGAAGGCCTATTGGTGATTGAACCACGTGTGTTCCGTGATGCACGGGGCTATTTTGTGGAGACATATAACGAACAACGCTATTTTGATGCCGGTATCACTGCTAAGTTTGTGCAGGATAATCAGTCTTCATCTGTTTATGGTGTGGTGCGTGGACTGCATTTTCAGCGCCCACCTTATTCACAAGCTAAATTGGTGTGTTGTACCCGTGGTCGGGTGCTGGATGTGGCAGTGGATTTGCGACACGATAGTCCTACTTATGGTCAGTGGTACTCGGTCGAACTGAACGAGGATAACCATCGTCAGTTCTTTATTCCACGGGGCTTTGCACATGGATTCTCGGTGTTAAGTGATACGGCTATTTTTACATATAAATGTGATAACTTATATCATCCAGAGGCAGATGGTGGTCTATTGCTGAGTGACCCTGATTTAGCTATTGATTGGCAGGTGCCAGAAGAACAGCGAATCCTCAGCGATAAAGATACTAAACATCCGCTATTCAAGGACTTAGGTGTTATCTTTTAGTTTGTATCACCCTTTTTAATTCCTCAATACTATGAATATCCTCATCACTGGTTGCAACGGACAGTTAGGTACCGAGATGCGTTTGATGAGCAGTTCGCATCCACAACATCACTATTTCTTTACGGATGTGCAGGAACTGGATATCACGTGCCGTGAAGCGGTGCTTCGGTTTGTGCAGGATAATCATATCGATGTCATTGTTAATTGTGCAGCATATACCAATGTGGATAAGGCGGAGGAGGATGAAGCGACTGCGCAACTCATCAATGCTACGGCGGTGGAAAACATAGGAGCGGCGGGAGTAAAAGTGATACACATCTCTACGGATTATGTCTTTTCGGGTGACGAGCATGTCCCCTGTCGAGAAGAGGATGGGGTTGCACCTCGTACCGCTTATGGGCGTACTAAGTTAGAGGGTGAACAGCGGTTGCTGCAGGTTTGTCCGGATGCTATCATTTTCCGCACCGCATGGCTTTATTCCCCGTTTGGAAATAACTTTGTGAAGACGATGCTTCGTTTAGGACGCGAGCGCGAGGAACTTCGAGTGGTCTTTGACCAGATTGGTACCCCAACGTATGCAGCCGATTTGGCGATGGCTATCTATGCCGCAATCAACGCACAGCAATGGCACGCAGGTATCTATCATTTCACGAACGAAGGTGTCTGCTCTTGGTTCGATTTTACGGTCGAGATTTTGCGCCAAGCGAATGTACGGTGTGCAGTCAAACCCATTCTGTCTTCCGAATATGCGTATAAGACTCCCCGTCCACATTATAGCGTTTTGGATAAAAGCAAAGTGAAACGTACGTTCGGAATAGATATACCTTATTGGACGGATGGCTTGATTCGTTGTTTGGCGCGGATGAAGGAATGAATAAACGAGTGGTGATATTCGATTTGGATGGCACCTTGCTCAATACCATTCAGGATTTAGGACAGGCGTGCAATCACGCGTTACATACTTTTGGCTATCCCACTCACTCGGCTACGGAATATCCCCGTATGGTGGGGAACGGTATCAATAAACTCTTGGAACGTGCACTACCTGTGGAGGCACAGACGGAGTCTAATGTGCAGCAACTGAGGGAAGTGTTTGTGCCCTATTACTTGGAGCATTGTTGTGAGCAGACGGTTCCGTATGAGGGTATCGTGGAGGCGCTGCAGTTGCTTAAACAACAAGGACTAACTTTGGCAGTTGCGTCGAATAAGTTTGATGATGCCACGCAGAAGATTGTACATCATTTCTTCGGAAATATCTTTGACGCGGTGGTGGGTGAACGGAGTGATGTGCCTCGCAAACCTAATCCAACGATTGTGCGCACCATCGTGCGAGAGTTGGGTTGCCGAGTAGAAGATGTAGTAATGTATGTGGGCGATAGCGTAGTGGATGTAGAGACAGCACATAATGCGAACGTTCCTGTATGTGCTTGTACTTGGGGTTTTGTGCCAGAGTCACAACTGCGCGAACAAGCTGTTCCTCTCGTTTCGTCACCTTCAGATTTGGGTCTCATAGTTCAATGGATAGAATACGGGTTTCCTAAACCTTAGATCCGAGTTCGATTCTCGGTGAGACTACCAACAATATCAATCAATGGATACACCCAAACCTATATTACCGGCTTTAGCCGTAGATGCAGCCTGCTCAGGTAATCCAGGCGTGCTGGAGTTTCGTGGCGTGGTAGCAGATACGGGTACAGAAGTGTTCCGTCGAGGACCGTTCATGCAAGGTACCAATAACATCGGCGAGTTTCTCGCATTGGTATTGGGATTAGCATACCTCAAGAAGTACAATCTACCTTGGGCACTGTACACCGATTCGGTCACGGCATTGGCATGGGTACGACAAAAAACGTGCAAGTCCAAACTCGAGTGGAATGCGCAAAACCAAGAATTATTTTTCATGGTGCGTAAGGCGGAAGATTGGCTTAGAAAAAACACATGGACCACACCTATTTATAAATGGGAAACGACATTGTGGGGAGAGATACCTGCGGATTTTGGACGCAAATAGGGGTGCTAAGTGCAAGTGCCAAAAAATAAATTTATTTGCGGATATGCGCGAAAAACTGTACCTTTGTGCGGTTTTTATAAAAAACCGCGACACAATAAGCAATTAACAATTAACAATAAACAATTTTTAAAAACATTTTTACGACTATGACAAAAGTAGGTATTAATGGTTTTGGCCGTATCGGACGTTTCGTTTTCCGCGCTGCTCAAAATCGTAAAGACATCGAGATCGTAGGTATTAACGACCTCTGCCCAGCAACTTATTTGGCTTACATGCTGAAGTATGACACTATGCACGGTGCTTTCGAAGGCACTATCGAGGCTGAAGATTACAAAGATGCTGAAGGTAATGTAAATGGTGGTAAACTCATCATCAATGGTAAAGAGATTCGCGTAACTGCTTGCAAGAATCCTGCTGACCTCGCTTGGGACAAAGTTGGTGCTGAATATGTAGTTGAATCTACTGGTTTATTCCTTACCAAAGAGAAAGCACAAGCTCATATTCAAGCTGGTGCTAAATATGTAGTAATGTCTGCTCCTTCTAAGGACGACACTCCTATGTTCGTTTGCGGTGTTAACTTTGACAAATATGTAAAAGGTACCCAATTCGTATCTAACGCATCTTGCACCACCAACTGCTTAGCTCCTATCGCTAAAGTATTGAATGACAAGTTCGGTATCACCGATGGTTTGATGACTACTGTTCACTCTACCACCGCTACCCAAAAGACCGTTGACGGTCCTTCTATGAAAGACTGGCGTGGTGGCCGTGCTGCTTCTGGCAACATCATCCCTTCTTCTACAGGTGCTGCTAAGGCTGTAGGTAAAGTTATTCCTGAACTCAATGGCAAACTGACCGGTATGTCAATGCGTGTTCCTACTTTGGACGTTTCTGTAGTTGACTTGACCGTTAACTTGGCTAAACCTGCTAAGTATGACGAGATCTGCGCAGCTATGAAGGAAGCTTCTGAAACCTATTTGAAGGGTGTTCTTGGTTACACAGAGGATGCTGTCGT
The DNA here is from genome assembly GCA_024400125.1 of Paludibacteraceae bacterium. GTDB lineage: Bacteria > Bacteroidota > Bacteroidia > Bacteroidales > Paludibacteraceae > Colicola. The sequence goes on along the minus strand of JAKSNG010000029.1, from coordinate 924 downwards.
TTCCAGCGACTTCTTGGGTGACACTCGTACTTCTATCTTTGACGCTAAAGCTGGTATCGCTCTGACCGACACCTTCGTTAAAGTAGTTAGCTGGTACGACAATGAGATTGGTTACTCCAACAAAGTTCTTGAGCTCATCGCTCACATGGCTAAAGTTAATGGATAATCGCTCAATATGCCAACAAAAAAGAGTTCCAATCGGAACTCTTTTTTTTGTTTATTATTGTTAGGTCAATGACCTAATCTCAATAATTACATATCATCGTGGGCATGCATTTGTTGAACGTAAATGGCATGTTGCATCTTAATACGTTTCAACTCGCTTGGTTTGTCGAATTGTTGACGTTTACGAAGCTCTTTGATGACGCCTGTTTTGTCGAATTTGCGTTTGAATTTCTTAATCGCGCGCTCGATGTTCTCACCTTCTTTTACTGGTACTACGATCATTGCATACACCTCCTTCTCGTTTACTCTCCGGGCATTTGGCCTGTTCTGAGTGATAGCGGATGTTTAAGTCTCCCGCCTGACCTTTATTAGGTTATTATTAGAATTCTATAACTTGTAGAATCCCTTGTACCCAGAGCCGGGGTCGAACCGGCACCCTTTCGGACTGGTGTTTGAGACCAGCGCGTCTACCTATTCCGCCATCTGGGCGCTTCATAAAAGCGTGCAAAAGTACAACTTTTTTCGCAAACTACCAAATCTTTTAGTGTTTTTTTTGTAAAAAAGCCTATTTTTCTCTTTTTTTTGCAAAAAAATAAAAAAAAATGCAGAAAAATTTTGTTAATTCAAAAAAAAGCAGTACTTTTGCACCCGCTTTTGAAAAAGAGCAATGATCTAAAACATCATTACTAAACCAATCCCCCGATGGTGCGGTAGTTCAGTTGGTTAGAATACCGGCCTGTCACGCCGTAGGTCGCGAGT
>JAKSNG010000028.1 GCA_024400125.1 Paludibacteraceae bacterium | reverse complement strand
CAGCAGTTAGGTAAGCTTCGAGTTCGCGCATCCGTTCCTCTTCGAGTTCGCGCATACGCGACTCGATAAATTGAAAATCTATCTCGCCTGTTGAGGTGGTGGGAAGAAGAATTTTGACCAACTTTGCTTGCGACCAGTGTCGTGCATATCCTAAATTGGGAATACATTTTTTCCACGAAGCAATGATATATAATAATACTCTTTCATTTATTGCAGAGTATTTTGGCAACAACACTTTTACATTATCCGTGATACAAAAATCCGTTTTTGCAATATGAAATGTCCTTGTGTGATCGCCAAAAAGTAAATAAATGGGCTTTTGCTCATCAACTTTCCAGTGAGGTTCTAAATCGCAATATCCAATGATACCATTATTAGTGGAATTAGACGAAAATACAGGAATACTACCATTGTTAGACAATGCTAATTTATCAATTTTTTGAGAATTTTGAGGGGTCTCAAACAACTTGCCTATTTTAAATTCTTTGTAACCGCCCTCGCAAGGTGGCATCGTGCGAGGGCTTACATTTTTCCCAAGCTATTCTCCTGCTTGATAACCTCACCCACACGCCAAGCGAGATAATCTTTAACAACTTTAGCAAAGTCCTCGTGTGTTGGAATAGTGCTTATTTTGCGGTGTTGGCTATATGTCCAGTCGTTGCCGTTGAGAGAAATAGTATCTTCCACATAGCAATCTTTGTAATAATGCAAATAGTCGCTTCCGTGGCACACTACATTGGCTATTTCTTCATAACGTTCTTTGGCATGGTCGGTATCTCGCAAATTGACATCTTGCCCTGAGTGTCTGCGATTCATACGAGTGTATCCATCTTCCGAAAAGTCTATAAATTTGACTTTATCCAAAACATTGTGAGGGCGTCCGACTGCAAACACATAAATAGCAGGTTGTACGCTGGCTTTTCCGCAGAAGATGTCGCCCATCTTAATAGATGCTAACAAGGTGTTGTGCTTCAAAATATGTTTGGTATAAGGCAGACCATTCCCACTGCCTGCATTTTCTTGTATCAAAACGGCAGCATAGCCACCATGATTCATTTTTGATAATGCTTTTTCAACAAAGACAAATCCTTTACCTGGTGCAGAATAAGGAGGATTGAGCAAGAATACATTGGCTGGGAATGGTTGTCCTTTTTCTTCTCCTTGTTGATAGTTGCCGTCATATTGTAACGAGTCTCCTTGGATGATATTGGTACTACCATCTTGCATCAATATCATATTCAGCACTGCCAATATATAAACATCGGGTAAGACTTCAATACCTAACAACTGTTTGAGTTTAATATCTCGTATCTTTTGCTCTAATAAAGAAGGGCTTTGGATGGTTTGTTTGGCATCTGCTATCATTATATTCATGGCAGAAATCAAGAAACCAGCAGAACCTGCCGTAAAGTCCCAAGCGTAACTATCTTTATTAACATTACAGAGTTTAGCCATTAAGTCGGTAACATAGCGCGGAGTAAGTACAACATCGTTTTTGCCCCCATCAGGAACAGCAACCCAATCGTTCATCACATTAAACAAGCGACCTGTAAAATCCAAATTGTGCAACTCTCCATTAAGATAAGGCATAACTTTTTCTTTTACATCCTTATACATTGTATGCAATTTGCTTTCTCCATTTGTTGGGGTTTGTAAATCAGATTGCAAAAATGGGGTTTGCAGCGCGTTATAGATAAGTTCTCGTTTTTCTTTAGGAATACCTTTATCTTCCAAGAACATTTTAATTTTTGTCATGATAATTTGCCCATCGTTTTCTTGCCCAATTTGTCCTTGCAATTCTTCTATTTTAAGTGGTAATACATTGTTAGAACCCAATCCTGCCATAATCATTCCAGCGACTAATTGTACACGATTGGCAACGAGGATGTGCAATTCGTCTTCTAATTTTTGATTAAGGTCTTTTAATGCAAGATCTATTTTATTCTCCAATTCGCGTTTTTGCGCTTCTATTTCAGCTTCGGTTAGGCCTAACGTATCAATTTTTGCAACTAATTGAGAGATATTCTTCTTCAGCAAGAAACTTAGGTCTTCACAGTCTCCAACTTTCTTGGGCAAATAAAGATTTTCTTTACTCACATACCAAGCACTAACTTCATATTTGGTTTCGGAACCTTGCTCATAGCCATTTACACCAATGGCAAGAACCTCTTTATAAGACGGTGCAAAGTCTAAAATAGCACGTGCATAATGGACAGCACCATTTACAGCATATTTGGCAATGTTGCTATAGTTAGGTTCTCCCTTCTTTGTGGTATTTTCCACTGCGCCTGTCGCATCTAATTTAATGAGAGCCCCTTGCGTACCTTTGACCTCTATCATTACAGGAATACGGCGAGCATCTACATCTATCATACATTTGATATCGGGGAAATTAGAACCAGAGCCACCACTTTTACTTGGGGCTTTGTGCAAAGCATCGTCTATCTCGGAGTTGATGCTTTCGGTTTTTGTGTAGTACTTTTGAGAGCCAAACTGCTTTTTTGCCCAATCTTCTACTTTTTCTTCAATACTTTTTGCCATAATTTCTCTGTTTTCTTTCGGTTCTTCAAACTGAATTTCCAATGTCTGTTGTAGTTCCATAATGCAGTAATTTTAGTGTTGTTATTGAAAATCGCTGCAAAAGTACTACATCAAAGTGTCATTTTAGTGTCACTTATAAAAATATTTTCGTTTTTTCTTAGTTTTTGTATTGTATTAGTCCTTTTTCAAGGGATTGTTGCATTTCTTTGCGGACACCTTCAGGAGCAAGCACCTCTATACTCTCGCCTTGAGACCTTAATTCTTGCATAAAGTCTAACGTAGGAGCAATAAAATACTCAAAAATACTATATTCAGCAGTCCGCTCTATCTCTTTTTGTGAAGTATGCAAAGGTAAAGAACGCAGATAATCAGCGGTCTTTGCTATCGCCCAAATGCGGATAAGTTCCGGCTGGATTTGCTCATCACGTATCACACCATAATAGCCAGCAAAGTATTCATCAGCATGAAAATCCGTTGGCATCTTCCATGCTTTGTTAGGCAATATACATGCACTCTTCATTCTGTCTAACGCATACACGCGCGGAAGGCGCTCCTCTTGGGCTGTGTGCGAACCATCCGTATAATGCACCTTGCCCACTACGTACCAACGCTGCTTAAACACCTTTACACAATACGGCTGCATCTCCAGCGTCTCAGGCTTGGTGCGTTTGAAACTTTGATACTCCACTGCCAATTCCACTTGGTCGCGCATGGCTTGAATAATGGTCGTTAAATACTCTGTTCCACTCGGAATGTGTTCGTAAATAATACGTTCGTGCAAATCTTGGCTATCCTGTATCAAATTACTGACAGCAAACGTATTGCACAACCATGTCTGCAAAGTCCCAGCCTTCAAATCGTCTTCGTTAGCGATATAGTACTTGCCCGATGAACGGTCACATTGAATATCTAACCCAAACTGCAATAAGATAGATTCCTTGTAACGATGAAATGCGCGTGGCTGAATATGTGTTTCGTGGCTGTCGTTCAGATAACATGCAGCCCAACGGCGGTCGATGTCTGCTTTGGATATGCGTCCTGCCTCATAAATGGTATTCACCAACCAAACATATTTATTAAACATCGTGCTTGCCATAGTAGCGTAACTTTTTTCCAAAAACTTTTGCGCTGCAAAAGTACAAAAAAAATCTGGGATACACAAATAAATGTGCAAAAATTCTGTATAATACACAAAAAAAACTATTCAACTTTCGTCAAATAGCTTTTCTTTTGTGCGCAGGATGAGACTCGAACTCACACGATCTTGCGACCACTACCCCCTCAAAGTAGCGTGTATACCAATTTCACCACCTGCGCTTTGTCCTTTCCAAAAAGTAAGACTTCTTAGAAGACATATTTAAAAGATCTCTGTGCCCAGAACAGGACTCGAACCTGCACACCTCTCGGCATACGCACCTGAAACGTACGCGTCTACCAATTCCGCCACCTGGGCTTTATTCAAAAAATGCAGGACATCGTCCTGCACTTCCTTCGAGAGCGATGAACGAGACTCGAACTCGCGACCCCGACCTTGGCAAGGTCGTGCTCTACCAACTGAGCTATCATCGCATTTGTGTGAGAACACCACTTTTTTTCAAAAGCGGGTGCAAAAGTACTGCTTTTTTTTGAATTAACAAAATATTTTATAAAAAAAATGCAAAAAAAATGACTTTTTTAGGAATTTGTTATGTAAATTGCACAATTTTTAGTACTTTTGTGCCCGATTTTGAAAAAATATATGCGCTAAATGACCCTCTATGGAGAAAAGTCCTGAACAAATAGCTCGTGAGAAATTACACCATTCTCTGCAACGCAAGATGCGACAGGCATCTATGCAGTATGGTTTGTTGCAAGATGGAGACCGAATCTTGATTGGTTTGAGTGGCGGCAAAGACTCGTTGGCTTTGGTGGAGTTATTGGGTGAGCAAACTCAAATATACGTGCCACATATTGAGGTGTTGGCGGTACACGTGTCGGTCGAAAACATTGGCTATCAGTCCGACTTGGACTATCTGGAGCAGTTCTGCACGCAGCATCATGTGCGTTTTGTACACCGTGTTACGCACTATGAGGAGCAAGCTCCTTCCCATCAAAACAAAACCCACTGTTTCCTCTGCGCCCACTATCGTCGCAAAGCATTATTGGCTGCGGCTAAAGAACTGAATTGCAATAAAATAGCCTTTGGACACCATCGGGACGATATTTTGCAGACATTGCTGATGAATATGATTTATGATGGCAATATCTCGACTATGCCACCCCGTTTGCAATTGGATAAAATGCCGATACAGATTATTCGCCCACTGTGTCTCATTGACGAAAAAGACTTGGCACAATATGCGCAAATGGTAGGTTATCGGCAACAGGTCAAGCAATGTCCCTTTGAACACGACTCCTCGCGTACGCGCGTATGCGATTTATTTAAGGAGTTGGAGCAACTTAATCCCAATGTCCGCGATAGCCTATGGGCTGCAATGAACAATATCAAGAATCAATATCTAATTAACTAACTATGAACGGAATAAATACAATCTTATTATTGCTATGCGCCAACGTGTTTATGACTTTGGCATGGTATGCACACCTCAAAATGGGTGAGTTTGAATGGTTTCAAAAATGGCCATTAATCTTAGTCATTGTGGCCTCTTGGGGTATTGCATTCTTTGAGTACTGTTTGCAAGTTCCTGCTAACCGACTCGGTTTTGAAGGTAATGGCGGACCATTCAGTCTTATGCAACTGAAAGTGCTTCAGGAAATCATTACTTTGGTGGTGTTCCTCATCTTCTCCGTTGTTGCTTTTCAGATGCAGATACGATGGAATCATATCGTGGCATGTCTCTGCCTGATTGGCGCCGTCTATTTCGTATTCGGATTTAAGTAGAACAAAACAATCGATACAAAAAAGAGTAGTCAATCGACTACTCTTTCTTTGTGTATGTACCGAATCTTATTTGCGGCAGAACAGACGGCTGAACCAGCATTTCTTCTCTGCTTTAGGAGCTTCTGCTTTAACTTCAGCTTTAGGAGCCTCTGCGGCTTTCTCCTCAGGGAGAACAGGACCAGCAGCTACGAGAGCTTTACCTGCTTCGTTGGTGGTGTATTTACCAAAGTTCTTGATGAAACGACCAGCGAGGTCTTTTGCCTTTACTTCCCACTCTTCGGGTTTAGCATAGGTGTCGCGTGGATCGAGAATAGCAGGATCTACACCTGGCAATGAAGTAGGAACTTCGAAGTTGAAGTAAGGGATAGTCTTGGTTTCAGCCTTCAGGATGCTGCCATCCAAGATAGCGTCGATGATACCACGTGTGTCGCGGATAGAGATACGTTTGCCTGTACCATTCCAACCAGTGTTAACGAGGTAAGCCTTAGCGCCGCTCTTTTCCATTTTCTTCACTAATTCCTCTGCATATTTAGTAGGATGTAACTCCAAGAATGCTTGTCCGAAGCAAGCAGAGAAAGTAGGAGTAGGCTCGGTGATACCACGCTCGGTACCTGCCAACTTAGCGGTGAAACCGCTCAAGAAATAGTATTTCGTTTGCTCAGGAGTGAGGATAGATACTGGAGGCAACACGCCAAAAGCATCTGCGCTGAGGAAGATAACGTTCTTGGCATCTGGACCAGCAGAGATAGGTTTAACGATTTTCTCGATGTGATTGATTGGGTAGCTAACACGTGTGTTCTCGGTCACGGACTTATCGTTGAAGTCAATCTTACCCTCTGCATCTACGGTTACGTTCTCTAACAATGCATCACGACGGATAGCGTTGTAGATGTCTGGCTCAGACTCTTTGTCCAACTTAATGACCTTAGCATAGCAGCCACCTTCGAGGTTGAACACGCCCTTATCATCCCATCCGTGTTCGTCGTCACCAATGAGCAGACGCTTAGGATCGGTAGATAATGTGGTCTTACCAGTACCGGACAGACCGAAGAAGATAGCAGTGTTCTTACCGTCCATGTCGGTGTTAGCAGAGCAGTGCATAGAAGCAATACCTTGGAGAGGTAAGTAGTAGTTCTGCATGGAGAACATACCTTTCTTCATCTCACCACCATACCAAGTGTTGATGATAACTTGCTCACGACTGGTGGTGTTGAAAGCCACGCAGGTCTCAGAGTTCAAACCTAACTCTTGATAGTTCTCTACTTTAGCCTTGGAAGCGTTGTAGATGACGAAGTTAGGCTCAAAGTCTTTCAACTCTTCTTCGGTAGGTTGAATGAACATGTTCTTGATAAAGTGAGCCTGCCAAGCTACCTCCATAATGAAACGAACAGCGAGGTGAGTCTCTTTGTTAGCGCCGCAGAATGCATCTACAACGTACAGATTCTTACCAGACAACTCCTTAACAGCGATGTCTTTGACCTTTGCCCAAACGTCTTCAGACATAGGATGGTTGTCGTTCTTGTAACCTTCTGTTGTCCACCAAACCTTATCGTGCGATTGTGCATCGTCCACGATGTATTTGTCTTTAGGTGAACGACCGGTAAAGATACCTGTCATTACGTTAACTGCACCCAGCTCAGTCACCTGACCCTTCTCATAACCAGTAAGAGAAGCATCGGTCTCAGCCTTAAATAACTCTTCATAAGAAGGGTTGTGAGCAATCACGGTAGCGCCTTCGATACCGTACTTTGCCAAATCAATTGTTGCAACTTTCTTTGCCATAATTGTGTATATTTTAGATGTTATAAAAAACTATTTTTTATAAAACGCTGCAAAGTTACAGTATTTTTCTCGGATAGGCAAATATTTCTGTAAAATTTTGTAAAAAATAGCATATTTTGCAAAGTTTGGTATGCAAAATTGACAAAATGAGGCATTTTTTATCACTTTTTTTGCAATATATTTTGTCAATTAGCAAAAAAGCAGTACTTTTGCACCGTGTTTTTCATGGTATTAGATTTAAGGTTAAGTAAAGATTGGATTGTCGGGATGACAATCCTTCTTTTTTTATTTCAAAAATTATGAGAGTTATGAAGAGATTTTCAGTTGTTTTAGTGGTATTAGGTTTGTCTATTACTTCTTTTGCATTTCAGAGTCAAACGTATTTGGACTATATCGCGCAGTGGCGTGATGTAGCTATTCGTCATCAACAGATGTATGGAATCCCTGCATCCATCACCATGGCACAAGGACTATTGGAGTCTGGGGCAGGTACATCGGAGTTGGCTAAAAACGCCAACAACCACTTCGGTATCAAGTGTACATCCGAGTGGATGGGAGATGTTTATCGTTACGACGATGACCGCAAGGACGAGTGTTTCCGTGTGTATCTAAATGCTGAGGAGTCATACAAGGACCATGCCTTATTCTTACAACGCTCGCGTTACGCGCGCCTGTTCACTATCCCTGTGGCTGATTATGGCGCATGGGCACGTGGGCTAAAGGAGTGTGGTTATGCTACCGATCCTGCTTACGCACAAAAACTGATTCGTGTCATTGAGGACTATAACTTGGCCTCTTTGACCAGCGACACCAGCCGTGTCGTTGGCGGAGCTACACCTCAATATGGAGGGCAAGGCGGTGCTAATACGCCTGTCAATACACAAGTTGCTGCTAATGGTGTAGTCATGGTGACTGAGGGTGCTACTATCGCTTCTTTTGCCAAAGAACAGACCGAGGAATATATCGTTCCCCGTACCGCTAAAGAGGAAAAATCGTTGTTCTACTCCAAACATGCTGTATTGCGTAATAATGGTGTTAAATATGTGAAAGCCAATGAAGGCGACACCTACGCTACCATTGCATATAGTCTCAACGTCAAAGAGCGTTCGTTGCGTGAGCAGAACGATGCAGTAGGACGCACTCTGAAACCAGGAGAACGCGTCTATTTGGGCAAAAAGAAATCTCAAGCACCCAAAGAGAAAGCATATGTTTGGGTGCGTCCAGGAGAGACTGTTTGGTCTATTTGTCAGCGCGAAGGCATCACCGAAAAAAGTTTCCGTGATATGAACGGTCTGCGAGACGATGTGCGCGTGTTTGAAACACGTCAACAGGTGTTATTGCGCAAAGAAAAGAAACAATGAGACGGCAGCAGACACAGTCAATAGGCGAGGCTTTGGCAGACTATTTACGCGAAGCGGGGTTAGAGCAGCCTTTGTTGGAGCGTAAGGTGGTTGAGTCATGGCCGATTGTGATGGGTGATGCTGTAGCGCGTCTGACTCGCAAAGTGGAGGTCAAAGAGGGCGTGCTATATGTGTATCTCAACAGTGCTGCGCTGAAAGCACAACTATTCGAATGCCGCTTCGAGTTGGTGGCTAAGATGAATGCTGCTGTGGGCAGCGAAGGCGTGATACGCGATGTTCGGTTGTTAGGTTGACGGGTAGGGAGAAGAACAGTTATCAAAGGGTCATATATCAAAAGGGCTACTCGTTTGAGCAGCCCTTTTGTTATATCCGAATAAGGAACTCTTATTCGTTCTCGACAGCTAATAGTCGTGCTTCTGCAGCCTCGCGTGCAGCTTGAATAGCTGCGTACTCTTCTGCATTATGAACGGCTACTTTTTGGAAGTCACGCAGACCGGTACCTGCAGGAATCAAGTTACCGCAGATTACGTTCTCCTTCATACCCTCTAAGCAGTCCACTTTACCTTGGATAGCAGCTTCGTTGAGCACTTTCGTGGTCTCTTGGAAGGATGCGGCAGACATAAAGGACTTCGTTCCTAAAGCGGCACGTGTGATACCTTGCAGCACTTGACTTGCAGTTGCGCAAACGGCGTCACGAGAAGCAACCAGTTTCTTATCACGACGACGGAGAGATGAGTTCTCGTCATGCAGACGACGAGCCGTAACGATTTGGCCGGCTTTGAGCAATTCGCTGTCACCAGCATCGGTAACGACTTTGCGTCCCCAAATACGATCGTTCTCATCCAAGAAGTCCATCTTATCAACCATTTGACCTTCGAGGAAACGAGTATCACCTGCTTCTTGAATCTCTACCTTACGCATCATCTGACGTACGATAATCTCAAAGTGCTTATCGTTGATTTCTACACCCTGCATACGATAAACGGCTTGTGCCTCGTTCACGATGTAGTCTTGCACAGCGGTAGGACCTTGAATAGCAAGAATATCTTCCGGTGTAATAGCACCATCGGACAATGCGATACCTGCGCGTACATAGTCACCTTCTTGTACCAATACTTGTTTGGACAGTGGGATTAAGTATGACTTCACTTCACCTAAACGGCTGGTGATGGTCAATTCGCGGTTACCACGTTTAATCTTACCAAAGCTTACTTCACCATCGATTTCTGCTACGATAGCAGGATTGGACGGGTTACGAGCCTCAAACAGTTCCGTTACACGTGGCAGACCACCGGTAATATCACCGACGTTACCCATTGCACGTGATTGAGTGAAGAGTAAGTCTCCGACTTTAACTTGTGCACCATCTTCGTGTACAAGCATAGCCTTAACTGGCAAGTTGTAGGAACGAAGGATGTTACCCTCCTTGTCCACAATGTTAGCCATAGGCATCTTAGTCTTGTCTTTGGTATCGGTAATGTGTACCTCTTTCTTACCTGTTTGCTCATCGATTTCGGTGGCAGCAGTTATACCTTCAATAACGTCTGTATAATGTAATGTACCAGCCGTTTCGATAACCAATGACGCTTTATATGGGTCCCATTCGCAGATTTGTTGTCCTTTAGTATAGGTTTCGCCTACAGTGACAAACAATTTACTTGCATAAGGGATGTTGAATGTAGTCAGTACCACACTGGTAATTGGATCTACCAAACGCATTTCGTTCAGACGGCTAACTACGATGGTTTCGCCATTCTCGGTTTGGATAGTACGTAACTCGTCTATCTCCACGCGTCCGTCACGAGGTAATGCGTAGCTGTTTTGTACTGAAGCACCACCAGCAACACCACCAGAGTGGAACGTACGCAATGTCAACTGAGTACCAGGTTCACCAATGGCTTGTGCAGCGATGACGCCGACAGCTTCACCTTTTTGAACCATTTGACGGGTAGCTAAGTTACGTCCGTAACACTTAGCGCAGACACCATGTTTGGATTCGCAAGTGAGGACGGAACGGATATCTACTTCCTCGATACCAGCAGCCTCGATAGCTTCGCATTCGGGTTCGCGAATCTCTTCACCAGCAGCCACGATGAGGTTGCCTTCGTTATCTAAGATATCGTGTACGGATACACGACCGAGAATACGTTGGGTGAGGGTAGCAACAACGGTATCGTTTTGCTTGATAGCGCGAGCGGTCAAGCCACGAAGAGTACCGCAGTCTTCCTCTGTAATGATAACGTCATGTGATACATCGACCAAACGACGAGTCAAATAACCTGCATCGGCAGTCTTCAAAGCGGTATCGGATAGACCCTTACGAGCACCGTGAGTAGAGATGAAGTACTCCAACACGCTCAAGCCTTCCTTAAAGTTAGCCAAAATTGGGTTCTCAATCTGTTGACGTGAGTCAGCTACACCCGCTTTTTGAGGTTTAGCCATCAAACCACGCATACCTGCCAACTGTTTAATCTGCTGTTTAGAACCACGGGCACCAGAATCCATCATCATGTAAACAGAGTTGAATCCTTGGTCTGCCTCTTCCATGTGTTTCATCAACATTTGGCTCAGTTTAGCATCTACATCGTTCCACGTTGCGCAGACTTTGTTGTAACGCTCATCGTCTGACATTTCACCGAAGTTATACATCTCGGTGATGTTCTCTACGTCAGCATTACCTTTGGCTACGAGGTCTTTCTTCTCCTCTGGAATCAAAATATCATTGAGGTTGAAGCTCAAACCACCCTTGAATGCCATCTTGTAACCGAGGTTCTTGATGTCGTCCAAGAATTGTGCAGTACGAGCCACACCACAAGTCTTGATAACTTTAGAAATGATTTTCTTCACTTCACCTTTCTTCATTGTCACGTTTTGATAACCGACTTCGTTTGGTACGAATTGGTTAACCATCACACGGCCGGGAGTGGTTTCAATGATTTGGTCATTGATACGCACTTTCACGTTGGCGTGGATATCCACATGACCTTCGTCTAAAGCGATGAAGCACTCTTCTGGGCTATAGAAGCACAGACCTTCACCTTTGACGCCTGAACGAGGTTTGGTGATATAGTACAGACCCAAAATCATATCCTGTGAAGGCACGGTGATAGGGTTACCGTTGGCTGGGTCAAGGATGTTGTGCGAACCTAACATGAGCAATTGTGCCTCCAGTACAGCTTCGTTACTCAATGGCAAGTGAACCGCCATTTGGTCACCATCGAAGTCGGCGTTAAATCCGGCACATGCTAATGGGTGTAACTGAATAGCTTTTCCCTCAATCATACGAGGTTGGAAAGCCAATATACCATGACGGTGCAGAGTCGGCGCACGGTTCAGCAGAACAGGGTGTCCTTCCATCACGTGCTCCAAAATCTCCCAAATAACGGGATCCTTGCGGTCGATGATTTTCTTAGCAGACTTAACTGTCTTCACCAATCCACGCTCAATGAGTTTGCGGATGATAAACGGTTTGAACAGTTCGGCTGCCATATCTTTAGGAAGACCACACTCGTGCATCTTCAGTTCTGGACCTACAACGATGACGGAACGAGCAGAGTAGTCCACACGTTTACCGAGCAAGTTCTGACGGAAACGTCCTTGTTTACCTTTCAGGGAGTCTGACAGAGATTTCAGAGGACGGTTAGCTTCGGACTTGATGGCAGTTGTCTTACGGGAGTTATCGAATAAGCTATCTACAGCCTCTTGCAACATACGTTTTTCATTGCGCAGAATCACATCTGGAGCTTTGATTTCGATGAGTCGTTTGAGACGGTTATTACGAATGATAACACGGCGATAGAGGTCATTGAGGTCGGATGTTGCAAAGCGACCACCATCCAGTGGAACCAATGGACGCAATTCAGGAGGCGTTACAGGAATAACCTGCAGTACCATCCATTCAGGACGGTTCTTACCATTAGAAGCACGGAATGACTCAACAACATTCAGACGTTTGAGCGCTTCTTGTTTGCGTTGTGCAGAACTATCTTGGTCTGCTTTTGCACGCAACTCATAACTAAGGTCGTCCAAGTTGATTTTAGCCAGCATATCGTAGATGGCTTCAGCACCCATCTTAGCGATGAACTTGTTAGGATCGGTATCATCGAGAGTTTGGTTGCCTTCTGGCAGACGTGCTACGAGTTCTTCGTAGTCATCTTCTTCAATGAGAGTACCTTGTTCTACTACTTGGTCGCCAATCTGTTGACCATCGAGTACACCAGCTTGCATGATGATGTATTTCTCGTAGTAGATGATAGATTCCAGTTTCTTGGTAGGAATACCGAGAAGTGCTGCCATCTTGCTGGGCAAGGAACGCAGATACCATATATGTGCAACGGGCACAGCCAGACGGATATGACCCATACGCTCACGACGTACTTTCTTTTCGGTTACCTCAACACCGCAGCGTTCGCACACGATACCTTTGTAACGGATACGTTTATACTTACCGCAATGGCATTCGTAGTCTTTGGTTGGACCAAAGATACGCTCGCAGAACAAACCATCACGTTCGGGTTTGTAGGTACGGTAGTTAATCGTTTCTGGTTTAAGTACCTCGCCAGAGCTGAGTGCCATGATTTCGTCTGGGGATGCCAGACCAATAGAAATCTTGGTAAAACCAGTTTTCTTTGTAGTTTGATTATTATCTTTATTGTATGCCATAATTGTTCCTCCTTATTCCATTGTGATTGACAGAGCCAGACCCTGCAATTCGTGTAACAATACATTGAGAGACTCAGGAAGACCTGGAGTTGGGAACGGATCACCCTTAACGATAGCTTCGTAAGTGCGAGCACGACCAGTCACATCATCGGACTTAACAGTCAGGATCTCTTGGAGCACGTGAGCAGCACCGTGTGCCTCCAGTGCCCATACCTCCATCTCACCGAAACGTTGACCACCGAATTGGGCTTTACCACCCAGAGGTTGTTGGGTAATCAAACTGTACGGGCCAATGGAACGTGCGTGCATCTTGTCGTCAACCATGTGTCCTAACTTCATGAAGTAGGTTACACCCACGGTAGCCATCTGGTCAAATGCTTCACCAGTACCACCATCATAGAGTTGAGTTTTACCTGCACGTGGCAAACCAGCCTTGTCAGTCCACTCGTTCAAACCATCCATTGTGCAGCCGTCGAAGATAGGAGTAGCAAACTTAACACCTAACTCCTTACCTGCCCAACCGAGAACAGCCTCGAAGATCTGACCGATGTTCATACGAGAAGGCACACCCAGCGGGTTCAAAACGATATCAACTGGTGTACCGTCTGCCAAGAATGGCATATCCTCTACGCGGACGATCTTAGATACAATACCTTTGTTACCGTGACGACCTGCCATCTTATCACCTACGCGGATCTTACGACGTTTAGCTACATATACTTTAGCCATTTGTAAGGTTCCGTTGGGCAGTTCATCACCAATGGTGAGGTTGTATTTCTCGCGCTTGAGATTAGCATCATACTCCTTATATTTATTTATATAGTTGATGATGCAGCGGCTTACGAGGTCATTCTTATGCTCGTTCTCTGTCCAATGCTCCAACATAACGGACATGTAGTCCACTTGGTTGAGGCGTTCTTTGGTGAAGGTTTGACCTTTAGCGATAATCTCTGTACCGAGGATATCATTGATACCAGCAGAGGTATGGCCTTTGAGCAGAGTGGATAACTTGTTGATAAGTTCAGTATGGAGAGCTTCAACTTGCTCTTTGAACTTAGCGTCCATGCGAGCCAGTTTCTCTTTCTCTTCCAGTTTTTGCTTACGGTCTTTATTTACTTTCTTGTATAGGCGTTTGTCAATGATAACACCATCCAAAGAAGGAGAAGCTTTGAGAGAAGCATCTTTCACATCACCGGCTTTGTCACCGAAGATGGCTTTGAGCAGTTTCTCTTCTGGGCTTGGATCAGTTTCTCCCTTAGGAGTGATTTTACCAATCATGATGTCACCTGGGGTAACATACGCACCAATACGAATGATACCGTTCTCGTCCAAGTCTTTGGTAGCTTCTTCGCTGATATTAGGAATATCGGCAGTAAACTCTTCAGCACCACGCTTGGTCTCACGTACTTCGAGCAGTTGCTCTACTACGTGAACAGAAGTGAAGAGGTCTTCACGAACAATACGTTCGCTCAGCACAATAGCATCCTCATAGTTGTAACCTTTCCAAGGGATGTAGGCTACTTTGAGGTTCTTACCTAATGCCAATTCACCGTTCTCGGTTGCAAAACCTTCGGTCATGATTTGTCCAGCCTCTACGCGGTCGCCTTTACGTACGATAGGACGCAAGTCGATGGTCGTGTTTTGGTTGGTCTTTTGGAACTTAGGCAGGAGATATTCTTTCTCGGAAGAGTCGAAGCAGATAAAGTCTTCTTCGCTTGTCCGATCATATTTAACGCGAATAGATTTAGCGTCCACGAAGGTTACTTCACCTGCGCCTTCTGCTACAATCTGTGTGCGGCTATCTTGAATCAATTTAGCTTCGATACCAGTACCTACGATAGGAGCTTCTGGGCGGAGCAAAGGTACACCTTGACGCATCATGTTTGAGCCCATCAACGCACGGTTAGCATCATCGTGCTCTAAG
Source organism: Paludibacteraceae bacterium (assembly GCA_024400125.1). Classification (GTDB taxonomy): domain Bacteria; phylum Bacteroidota; class Bacteroidia; order Bacteroidales; family Paludibacteraceae; genus Colicola. Next base: position 6,759 of record JAKSNG010000028.1, on the reverse strand, counting down.
AATGGAATCAATGCTGCGGCGATGGAGGCAATCTGTGAAGGAGATACGTCCATTAAGTTGATTTGGTCCGGGGCTACAACCGGGAAATCAGCTTCAAAACGTGCTTTAACCTTATTGCGGATAAACTTACCATCTTTATCCAGAGGTGCGTTACCTTGTGCAACGGTCTTGTCTTCCTCGTCTTCTGCGGTCATATATACCACATCTTCGTTCTTGAGGTTAACAACACCATTCTCTGCTTTACGATACGGGGTCTCAATGAAACCGAGGTCGTTGATTTTTGCATAAATACACAGAGAAGAAATCAAACCGATGTTTGGTCCTTCAGGGGTCTCAATTGGGCAGAGACGACCATAGTGTGTATAGTGTACGTCACGTACTTCGAATCCAGCACGGTCACGGCTCAAACCACCAGGACCAAGGGCTGACAGACGACGTTTGTGCGTTATTTCTGCCAATGGGTTTTGTTGGTCCATGAATTGGCTCAGAGCGTTGGTGCCAAAGTATGTGTTAATCACACCGGAGATAGCTTTAGCATTTACCAAGTCTGTTGGGTTGAAGACTTCGTTGTCGCGTACGTTCATGCGCTCACGAATGGTACGGGACATACGTGCCAAACCAATACCGAATTGGTTGTAGAGTTGCTCTCCTACGGTGCGAACACGACGGTTGGACAAGTGGTCAATATCATCCACCTCTGCGTTGGAGTTAATCAACGAAACGAGGTATTTGATAATCTCAATCATATCTTCCTTAGTCAATACGCGAACGTCCTCAGAGATGTGCATATTCAGTTTGCGGTTGATACGATAACGACCTACTTCGCCCAAGTCATAACGTTTCTGTGAGAAGAAGAGGTTCTGAATCATTTCGCGTGCAGTAGCATCATCGGCAGGTTCTGCATTACGCAGTTGACGATAGATGTAGAGCACAGCTTCTTTTTCAGAACGAGCTGGGTCTTTCTGCAGGGTGTTGAAGATGATGGAGTAGTCAGCCTCGTTACCACCTTCTTTGTGCAGTAGGATTGTTTTACAGCCGGATTCGACGATGCGGTCGCATAACTCTTGTGTGAGTTCGGTCTCGCGTTCGATGATGACTTCGTTACGCTCGATGGAAACAACCTCACCGGTATCTTCATCTACGAAATCTTCCGACCATGATTTGAGGACGTTACCTGCTAAGGTACGACCTACCATATTGGAGATAGTGTCCTTGTTGACTTTTATCTCTTCTGCCAAACCGAAGCAATCGAGGATGTCTTTATCAGACTCGAAGCCGATGGCACGGAGCAAAGTGGTAACAGGGAGTTTCTTTTTACGATCAATGTAAGCATACATGACCTTGTTGATATCCGTAGCGAACTCAATCCAAGAGCCACGGAAAGGAATGATACGAGCGGAATACAGTTTCGTACCATTGGAGTGCATCGAAGTGCCAAAGAATACACCAGGAGAACGGTGCAGTTGGCTGACGATGACACGCTCAGCACCATTGATGACGAAGGTGCCTTTAGGAGTCATGTACGGGATAGAACCGAGGAATACGTCTTGGATGACGGTATCAAAGTCTTCGTGTTCAGCGTCATTGCAGTACAGTTTGAGTTTCGCCTTGAGAGGCACGCTGTAGGTTAGTCCGCGAACGAGACATTCCTCAATGGAATATTTAGGTTGCTCAATGGAATAATCGAGGAACTCTAATACGAAATTATTACGGGTATCCGTTACAGGGAAGTTCTCTGCGAATACCTTGAATAGTCCTTCGTTGCGACGTTGTTCAGGAGTTGAATCCATTTGAACGAACTCGCGGAAAGATTTTAATTGGACGTCCAGAAAGTCAGGGTAGGGCATCTGCTGTTGCATTGCCGAGAAATTAACTCTCTGTGTTTGTTTTTTTGTAGCCATTGTTATTTTTAGGTTTTATTAACCAAAGTAGCAATTATTTTACCAATAATTAACGTTATTTAACCATTGGTTCATTTCAGAGAAAAAGGTTTAGACCCCCGTGATGGGGATCTAAACCTGGAACCAGAGTTAACTCCGGTCGGTTATTACTTGAGTTCTACAACTGCGCCAACCTCTTCGAGAGCTTTCTTGAGAGCTTCAGCGGCTGCTTTGTCAAGACCTTCCTTAACGGTTGCAGGAGCAGCATCTACGATATCTTTAGCCTCTTTCAGACCAAGACCGGTTTGCTCTTTCACTGCTTTAACGACTTGAAGTTTTTGTGCACCAGCTTCTTTGAGAACTACATCAAAAGATGTTTTCTCTTCAGCAGCAGCAGCTTCACCACCTGCAGCAGGAGCAGCAACTGCAACAGCAGCAGCTGCGGGTTCGATACCATACTCCTCTTTCAATACTTGAGCGAGTTCATTAACTTCCTTAACGGTAAGGTTTACTAATTGTTCAGCAATAGCTTTTACGTCTGCCATAACTATAAAATTTTAAATGGTTTATTTTTCTTGTTTGTTAATTGTTTTTGTATAGTCCCTATGTATAATAATAGTTAGTGGTATAGGGTCTATAGTTGTGCTGATTACTCGGCGCGTTCACCCAGTGTTTTGAGGACACCGTGGATGGTATTACCTCCGCTTTGGAGAGCAGAAACGACGTTCTTAGCAGGCGATTGCAGCAGAGCAATAACGTCGGCAATAAGTTCGTTCTTGGACTTGATAGCAGAGAGGAACTCGAGGTTTTGTGCGCCTACGTAAACTGTTTCTTCTACGTATGCAGCTTTGAGCTCGGGTTTGGTTGCGTTTTTATCTTTCTTTAAGATGCTCTTAATGAGTTTTGCAGGAACATTTCCAGTGTTGCACAACATCAATGCGGTATTGCCTTTGAGTGCGTCGAAGAGAGATGCGTCAATACCTTTGGCTTCGAGTGCCTTCTTGAGAAGGGTGTTCTTAGCGACCATCAGTTTGATGCCATTCTTGAAGCATTCGCGGCGCAATGCGCTTGTTTGTTCTGCATTCAGACCCTCAATATTGGTCAGATAGAAATGCGAATATTCACCAAGAGTGTTTTGAAGCTCACTAATGAGCGCGGTTTTATCTTCCTTTTTCATTGTCTTAACTGTATTGAGGATTAAATGGATTTAGTATCAATTTTGATACCTTGACTCATAGTAGAACTCAAATAGATACTCTTAATATAGTCACCTTTACTAACGGCGGGTTTGAGTTTGATAATGGTTTGGATGAACTCATTAGCATTCTCAGCGATAGCTTGTGCGCTAAAGCTTACCTTACCAATAGATGTGTGAACGATACCGAATTTATCCACTTTGAAGTCGATTTTACCAGCCTTAATTTCCTTTACTGCTTTAGCCACGTCCATGGTAACAGTTCCGGATTTGGGGTTAGGCATAAGGCCACGAGGACCGAGGATACGACCGAGAGCACCAATCTTACCCATGTATTGGGGTTGGGTGATCATTACGTCGAAGTCTGTCCATCCGCCTTTGATTTTCTCTACAAATTCGTCGAGACCTACGAAGTCAGCACCTGCTTCTTTAGCAGCTGCCTCTTGGTCGGAGCCAACGAGTGCGAGAACGCGAGTTACTTTACCAGTACCATTAGGAAGAGCAACCACGCCACGAACCATTTGGTTTGCTTTACGTGGGTCCACGCCTAAGCGTACATCAATGTCAACACTAGCGTCAAACTTAGTGGTCGTAATCTCTTTTACGAGAGCAGCTGCTTCAGCAACTGTGTAGAGCTTACCTGCTTCAATCTTCTCAGCAGCAAGCTTTTGATTTTTTGTCAATTTTGCCATAATAGTGATTGAAGTTTTAATTATTTAACGGTAATACCCATACTACGAGCAGTTCCCTTAACCATGTTCATTGCGCTTTCAACGGTGAAGCAGTTAAGATCGACCATTTTATCGGTAGCAATCTGACGGCACTGTTCTTCGGTGATGTTAGCCACTTTTTTACGGTTAGGTTCTGCAGAACCGCCTTTTACTTTAGCAGCTTCAACGAGTTGAACAGCAACGGGAGGAGTCTTAACGATAAAGTCGAATGATTTGTCGCTGTAAACGGTAATAACTACAGGTAATACTTTACCTGCTTTGTCTTGCGTTCTGGCATTGAATTGTTTACAAAACTCCATAATGTTCACACCCTTTGAACCCAGTGCAGGTCCTACTGGAGGTGCTGGATTGGCTGCGCCACCCTTGATTTGGAGCTTAATAAAACCAGCAATTTCTTTAGCCATAGTTTTGTTGTTTGATTTTTAATAGTTTTGCAATACGGGCGATTTTCGTTGATTAGCGAGGTCGTTAACCTCTCGGTATCCTCTCGGAAAATCTCTTGCGGTTAAAATTAACTATCGAGTAGTCGAGCGGCCCGTAACAATGCCTTCTACTCTTTCTCTACATCATTGAAACCGAGTTCCAGTGGTGTCTGACGATCAAAGATCGTGACAATCACTTTCAGTTTGTGCTTATCTTGTAGCACTTCAGAGACTACGCCATTGAAGCCATTGAAAGCTCCGTTGGTTACTTTCACTTTTTCGCCGACAAGATAGTTCTCTTCGCTAATCACTTCTCGTTCGGATTCGTTAGCGGCACCGATAATCTTGTTGATTTCGGTTTGTGGAACAGGAGCAGGTTTGATGTTGTTCTTGCCACCGTCGCTTAAGAAGCCGAGTACGTTAGGGATGTTACGAAGCAGTGGATAGCACTCATCTTGGAGGTCACATTCGACCAGCACGTAACCGGGGAGCATATTACGCTCCTTGATGGTACGTTTGCCATTTTTGAGGGCTACTACTTTTTCGGTAGGAATAAGAACTTGAGAGATGTACTCACGGAAGATAGGAGAAGTAACGAGTGCACCTTCGATGTACTCTTTCACTTTGTTCTCTTTTCCGCTAATAGCGCGGAGTACATACCATTTGAGATTATTGCTTTCAGCCATACTAAGTTGTGATTAGAATAGTCCGTAAACAAGAGTCATTAGGTTCTCAAAGCACCAGTCCATCAGCCATACGATTAGCGCCAGAATAATGGAAGCGACTAACACTAATACCGAACTTTTCGACAGTTCTTTCGCTGTCGGCCAGCTGACTTTATAGACCAGCTCATTGTACGATTCCTTTAAGTTTTCTACGAGTTTCATATATGTAGATTTTTTTGTTTATTCTCTTTTTGTTTGCACATCCAACTTGGCCTCGAGTCAACCTTTTTCACAACGAAACAAGGCGTCTTCGACGTCAAATGGAAGCTATTTTTTGTAACTTGCACGAAAGGCAGGAATCGAACCCACATTGACGGTTTTGGAGACCGCTCTCCTACCATTGGAGGACTTTCGTATTTTCCAAACAGCAAGTTTGCACTTGCTGCTTGGATTTGTAATGACTCGTATTAGTCAAGAACTTTCGTGATTTGGCCTGAACCAACGGTACGACCACCTTCACGGATAGCGAAACGGAGACCTTCAGAGCAAGCTACTGGATAGATGAGCTTAACTTCGATTTCCAAGTTATCGCCTGGCATAACCATCTCAGTTCCTTCTGGGAGAGTGATCTCACCAGTCACGTCCATAGTACGGATGTAGAATTGAGGACGATAGTGGTTGTGGAAAGGAGTGTGGCGGCCACCTTCTTCTTTCTTCAGGATATAAACGGAAGCCTTGAACTCTTCGTGAGGTTTAACAACACCCGGGTGGGTGATAACCATACCACGTTTAACTTCGTCTTTGTCGATACCGCGGAGCAGCAGACCTACGTTATCACCAGCTTCACCTTGGTCAAGGAGTTTGCGGAACATTTCCACACCAGTAACAACAGATTTCTTACCATCGCAGCCAAGACCGATCAATTGAACTTCGTCACCAACTTTGATGATACCAGTTTCGATACGACCAGTAGCAACAGTACCACGACCTGTGATAGAGAATACGTCCTCAACAGGCATCAAGAAAGGTTTATCAACGGCACGTGGAGGCAGTTGGATCCAGTTGTCAACAGCGTCCATCAGTTCCATAACCTTATCTTCCCACTCTGCAACGCCGTTCAAAGCACCGAGTGCAGAACCACGAATAACAGGAGTGTTGTCACCATCGAACTCATAGAAGCTCAACAGTTCGCGCATTTCCATTTCAACGAGATCAAGCATTTCAGCGTCATCCACCATATCGCACTTGTTCATGAACACTACCAAACGAGGAACGTTCACTTGGCGAGCCAACAGGATGTGCTCACGGGTCTGAGGCATAGGACCATCAGTAGCAGCTACAACGATGATTGCACCATCCATTTGGGCAGCACCGGTAACCATGTTCTTCACATAGTCAGCGTGGCCCGGGCAGTCTACGTGTGCGTAGTGACGGGTAGCGGTTTGATACTCAACGTGAGCGGTGTTAATAGTAATACCACGCTCTTTCTCTTCAGGTGCGTTATCGATAGAATCGAAGGAACGCAACTCAGACAGACCTTTCTTAGCCAATACAGTCGTAATAGCAGCGGTCAAAGTGGTTTTTCCGTGGTCAACGTGACCAATAGTACCGATGTTAACGTGTGGTTTCGAACGGTCAAATTTCTCTTTTGCCATAATTCTAGAATTTTATTAACGTTAATAACAATTGTTGATTATATATTCAACTTTAATTAATTATTTTACTTGTGTTACATACTCGCGATTGGGCACAATATCCCTCGCGCGTGTGTATAATAAATATAAGGTGCGAACCGCGACCTTTTTTCTTAAGAGCTGCTTCCGAGAGTTGAACTCGGGACCTCATCCTTACCAAGGATGCGCTCTA
>JAKSNG010000027.1 GCA_024400125.1 Paludibacteraceae bacterium | reverse complement strand
CACATTGACTAAGAAAGAGACCTTATTGCCTGCGGTCTGACCGGTGAGGGCATACGTAGCAGTACGTGTGGTAGCATTCCATTGCATTTGGATAGGGTCGCCAATCAGCACGCCTTGGTTATTAAACAAGAAGAAATAAGGAGCAGCCATACTTAAGTGCAGCCGCTTTTTTTTCTCGCCTTTTTCGTAACGATGTGGTAGAGCAGGTTCCCTTGGTGGCGAGTTACACTACTCAAACGGCTCTTAATTCTGCAAAGGATTAAGGGCTGTTTTTTTGTTGCTATGGCGTAATTCCATTTCTCGGTTTTATCAACAGCCTTTAATCCGTTTGCAAGATTAAAGACTGTTCGCTTTACTCCTTTCTGGGGTCCCCGACGTAATCTGTAAGATTGCGGTGGGGAGAGCGGAAGCACAAGTTGCCCATTGATTTAGCGTAGCGGTATCAATCCTTGCAATCTTGTTGCTGAACGCGATGCGCAGCGGTCTATATTCCTAATTTTACATCTCACGGACGCTTAAACGCTGTCGTCCAATGTGTCCGTGAGAATGATTGAACGAAGACGGTATATATGATGCAATGCTGTGATATACAGTGTGTTAAGTGGCATGGTGTAAGGAAGATTCCTAATTTTTATATCTTGAGGATTTGAGGATTTTGAGGATTTTTCCATCCTCAAATCCTCAAAATCCTCAAAATCCTCAGCCTATGATTCTATAACTGTCGCGATATTTTTTCCCTCTTTCAACTTTCCACATCCCCCTCCCACGGAGGGGGCTTGGGGGTGTCACTACTTTCTTCTTCGGTCTAAAAAGCGGTTCGTAAGCGGTTCGTAGCGGGTCCCGAAGCGGTTCCAATCATACCCTAATCATACCCAATTACAACCCAGTGCTTTGTACGTTTTTAGGTTTACTCGTTTACGGGAATCGTTTCTTAAAAATTGTATATTGTTGACATGTTTCCTAAAAAGGTTGACAATGCTCCTATTTCCCTATTTCCCTATTTTCCTAGTTCCTCGATTCGTCGAAATGTCGATTCGTCGAAAAATCCTCAAAAACATAGGCAAGGAACTTCCGGGAACTTTCGGGAATTTCCCGAAAATTCCCGAATTCCTTTTCTTATACACCCGCTATATAAACTGACGTCAACACATTGAATGTCAGTACTTTAACCAAATTCGTCAACCATCGCTCAGTCCTTCTCACGGACATTCTTAACTGCCTACTTAAGCGACCACGAGAGATGGCATAGGTTTAGAGTTTAGACTTTAAAATCACTTTTTCATCCCCCAAAAATATACTTTTTTTCACAATTATTTGCATATATCAAAAAAAAGCAGTACTTTTGCACCGAAAATCTACGCTGGAGGGCAGGTGTGTCTAAAAAACAGGGTGGATTTCCCCAGTGAAAATCTGGGAAGACATATTGAAAATAGCGTTTATTGACGCTTTGCGTTGACAAATCGAAAACTTCGCAACTTTTCAGAATACTAGTCAAAGGCAAAGTAACAATAGATGCCTATGGGTATGATTGTATCATGCTCGTATGTGCGTATATACGCGCGTGCGTTCATTATTTATATCATATCAGCGTAGGTTTCCTGTTGTTTATTTGGCTAGTAGGTAATGCGAAGACCTTAGGTTGCGAGTAAGCAACAAGAGGTCTACGCTTTTTTATGTGCCTATATGAATAGACTGAAATTTAAAAATATGAGAAAAATAGTATTTATTATTGGTTTGCTTGTTTGCTCTTGGCTGTATGCTCAAGACAATGTGCCAGATTGGTATAATCCGCAAATGAGAGCTATGGTTTATCCTTTGGAAACTTATTTTGAAGGATTTGTTACTGGTGAAATACAGAGTAATGAAACGGTGGAATCTGCTTATAATCGTCTTAAAGTAGCTGCACGTGCAGAGGCGATCTCCTCTATTTGTATTTCAATAGAACATACTATTGATCAAAAACGTTATAGTACTGGTGTAACAACGAAAACAGATTTTAATGAAACGGTTTATGAAACCTTCCTTAATTCCACGAAGATGCATAGTGTTATTGAGGACATACCAGGTTTGCAAATTGAGGTTTGGCGTCAACCTCAAACGAATACCGTTGCGGCATTTGCTTGGGTCAAAAAAAGTAATGCTTGTTCCTATTACAAAAAACAAATACAATTATCTTTTGGTAAGATTCGTTCTGCATTATCCGTTGCAGAGTATTTGGAATCTGCTGGTGAAAAGATAAAAGCCAAGACAGAATTAGAAAAAGTTGAATCAGAAATGCAAAATGCAGACAAGGCTTTGGCATGGTTACCTGTTTTTGGTTATTCTGATGAAAGTCTTAGTGAATTGATAGAAGAGCGCAACGAATTAGAACAAACCTATAAACAAAAAATAGGTTCTCTTTCTCACGCCACATCAATATATATATGTTGTCAAGCGGAAAAGTGTGGACAAGATTATCCGAATTATGAGAACATCATCAAAGGAGAACTGAATGATATGGATGTAAATTTTGTGGATAGTTTGAATGCAGCAGATTGGACAATAAAGGTTACTTGTAAATCGCGTGAGTATAACAAACAAACATTTGGTCAAGTTACATCTTATTTCGCTTTTGTGGAAGCCTCACTATCTATCCAAAAAATGACTACAAAGCAGATTGTTTATGAAGATTTAATATCCGTTAAAGGCAGTCATACATTGGGTTATGACGAAGCGGTAAGGTCAGCATATAAAGAATTAAATCCTCAAATAGGAGAAATAATAAAAACTCAAGTTCAACATTATTAATCAACAAACAAAAAAACATTAACAACAATGAAAAGTAAATTTCTTACATTGCTATTGTTGCTGAGTGCAGCAGTAGTATCTGCGGAAACAATGCGTGTGGCTATTTTGGAGCCCGTTGACCGCGAAAACAAAGTAGGTTACGGAACAAAACTCATTTTGCGTTCCAACTTGTCAAAAGCCGTTACCAATACGGCAGGTTATGAAGCGTATGATCGTTCGGACATGGATGCCATCATGGGCGAACAGAATTTCCAACGCACGGGTATGGTTAGTGAAGACCAAATCAAACGATTGGGTGAAATGACAGGTGCTAAGTACATCCTGGTGGCAGAAGCAGCTATTATTGATGCAAACAATATGTTTATTACAGCTAAAGTATTGGATGTAGAAACCGCTCGTACTATTATGACCGACAATTTGATGATGGGAATAGATGCCCAAAAAATGCAAGCAGGCTGTGCCACTTTGGCAAATAGACTATTTAATCCTAATGCAGCAAAACAAAGCACACAAACTAATCATACAATGGTATATGAAGATAACAAAGCATCTTACATGGGAAATACAAGAAAAACAGGAAGTATTACTTGTAATGGAACGAGCTATTACTATAATGGGCAACCTATTGTGTTAAAAGATTTTCTTTATACCAATTGTCCAACGGCTTATGAATATTGGAATAAAAATTTCAAAATGGAATGTGCAGGATGGGGACTATTAGGTGGTGGTGCATTCTTATTGACATTATCTTGTATACCGATGTGGCCAACTCATGGGATGGCTGTTTCTGCGTTAATGACTGGTTGCGCATGTATGGCAACTGGAGCCACATTAGGTAGTATAGGGTATGTTCGTCGAACAAAAAAAGCGCATGAGATTTTTAATCAGCAATGTGCTCAAGAGAAGCTGACATTTAATCTACAAGCCAATCAAAACGGTTTGGGTCTCGCACTTAGTTTTTAGTATGTTTCTTTGATAAAAAGGACGTAATTAATAACAGCGAATGCAGTATAATTCTCTCCAAACGGCAGGCACATCACCTGCCGTTTGTGTTATTTATGGATGTTACTTACTTGCTTGCTTGTACTTTTAGATATATTTCTCCATCCCATATTCTCAAATTAAAATTATTAGTGAACTAAATTTATTAGTGAGTTAAACTAACTCTGCGATGAATTTGTAAGTCATGAGACCGCAGCAGATGAGTTTCATAACGGTGCCTGTAAGCAGTCCAAGTAGTGAACCCCAACCCGAACGGAATGCATCGCGGGTGGTCTTACCAATAAGGAGTTCTCCAATGACTGCCCCTATGAACGGACCAAGAAAAATTCCCCATGGTCCAAAAAAGAGTCCAACAATCAGTCCAATAGTGCTCCCCCATACTCCTGCCTTTGAACCGCCTGTGCGTTTCGTTCCCCAAATGGGAATAACATAATCTAACACTTGAATAACCACCGTGATGATTCCCCAAATAAGCAAGACCTGCCATGAGAACTGAGCCTTATCCGTCGCGTGCAGTAACCACAACGCAGCGTACGATAAAGGTACACCAGGCAAAGCTGGAATAATACAACCAATGATGCCAATGATGAGACAGAGAACACCAAGAATAATAAGAACGATATCCATAAGTGTGTGAGTTATTGATTTTTAACGGGGTGCGCGTAGGCTCCGTTTACTTTGGTTGGTTCTATATGTAGCGCAATATGCGTATGCTCTCCGAATCGTTCTTTGAGTCGTTTCTCAATCTGTATAGAATGCTCGTGTGCTTCAAATAAAGATATGTCTCCAGGCATACGTACATGCATTTCCATAGCATAGTTACTTCCTATTCGACGTGTACGTAAATGGTGTAATTCGCTCACATCATGGTCCTGATAAACAATGCGTTCTATCTCATCAACTATCTCTTTGGGCAGACTTTGCTCCAGCAAGTCCGAGAGTGACTCTTTGCAAATCTTGACAGCAGTAACGATGATGAAGATACTGACAATGACTGCCGCAATGGGGTCAAGGATAGTCCATTTGTTCCCTAAAATAATAGCACCTCCAATGCCCACAGCTGTGCCGATGGATGAGAGAGCGTCAGAGCGATGATGCCACGCGTTAGCAATGACAGCAGGTGAATTATGTTTGCGACCAACATGAACGGTAAACTGATAGGCAACTTCCTTTAGTGCAATACTGGCTAACGCTGCCCACAATGCAATCTTTCCTGGCATAGGGAGCGTGTTACCATGTATCACGAATAGAATCTTTTCGATTCCTTCAGCCGCTAATAATCCTCCAACGATTAACAGCGCCGCTCCCACTAAAGCCGTAGCGAGCGTCTCGAATTTGCCATGCCCATAAACGTGCTGATTGTCTGCTGGTTTATTACTGATTTTAACAAAGACCAAGACGATAATGTCGGTCAGGAAATCAGATAACGAGTGAGTCGCATCAGCAATCATAGCTGCCGAGTGACCTAATATTCCTGCGGCAAACTTAATGGCCACTAAAAGCGTGTTGATTACTCCGCCCCAAATAGTGACCCGAAAAATTGCTTTCTCACGTGTCATAGTTGTTGACTAATAGGGGATTAGCGGTTCTTATACATGTCGTCGTAGTATTTCTCGTAGTCTCCAGAAGTGATATTGTCCATCCATTCTTGATTATCCAAATACCAACGTACGGTCTTTTCAATGCCTTCCTCAAATTGCAGAGACGGCTCCCAACCGAGTTCACGTTGCAGCTTGGAACTGTCGATAGCATAGCGCATATCATGGCCTGCTCGGTCCGTCACGTAGGTGATGAGGTCGAGGTCTTCACCCTCTTTGCGACCTAAGAGACGATCGACGGTCTTAATAACCACTTTGATGATGTCGATGTTTTTCCACTCATTGAAACCACCGATGTTATATGTGTCTGCAATTGTGCCTTTATGGAAGATAAGGTCAATAGCGCGCGCATGATCTTCTACAAAGAGCCAGTCACGTACGTTCTCGCCTTTCCCGTAAACAGGCAGCGGCTTGCGATGACGGATGTTATTGATAAACAACGGAATCAGTTTCTCGGGGAACTGATAAGGACCATAGTTGTTGGAGCAGTTTGTGACGATGGTTGGCAAACCATACGTGTCATGGAAAGCGCGAACGAAGTGGTCGCTACTGGCTTTAGAAGCAGAGTAGGGACTGTGGGGCATATACTTCAAGTCCTCGGTAAAGAATTGTTCTCCGTACGCGAGATGGTGCTCTGCTGACGAGGCTGTGGTAGTGAACGGAGGTTCAATACCCTCTGGATGGGTCATCTCCAATGCTCCATAAACTTCGTCGGTAGAGATGTGATAGAAGCGCTTGCCCTCGTACTTCTCTGGCAAAGACTCCCAGTATAGTTTGGCTGCCTGAAGAAGAGACAATGTACCCATCACATTCGTCCGTGCAAACGTGAACGGATCTTTGATACTGCGATCCACGTGGCTTTCGGCCGCTAAGTGGATGATTCCGTCCACATGTTCCTCTTGCATGAGGGCATAGATGGTGTCGAAATCGCAGATGTCGGCTTTAACAAAGCGATAATTAGGTTTGTTCTCGATGTCTTTAAGATTCGCTAAGTTGCCTGCATAGGTCAGTTTATCAACATTGATAATGCGATAGTCGGGGTACTTGTTCACAAAAAGACGAACAACATGACTGCCAATGAATCCGGCTCCGCCGGTGATGATGATGTTTTTCATAAGATATACTGTATCTGTTTAAAATGATATGCTTGTGTTGGTTGGTTGGTATCTTTTGGAGAGAGAACTAATAGTCCTTGCTCTGTGATGTCTGCTATCTTTGCCCAAAAAGCATTCGGGTTGTTCCTCTGTGCGATTTGTGTGGGCATTGTGTTTACTTCGCGTTCCACAAATTGCCACTCGCCTTCGCGACGATAAAGGTGCTGCATATAGCGTGCTTTGAGTGTGGCATCCGAGAGTTTTGTCAACTCGTTGTGAAGCGCTGTAGTTAACGCGTTTGCTATCGGCTCAATCTGGTAGGTGCTGCCGGTTAGTCGTTTTAGCGATGTTGGATTGGGTACATTAGTTTGCCATTGTGTTTGGTTGATGTTCAATCCAATACCTATGACGGCATAGTCGATATTTGTCCCCATCAGCACCGTCTCAATCAAAATACCACACAGTTTGTTATCTCCTACATAAATGTCGTTGGGCCACTTGATTTGCGCTTCCTCTATCGGTAACAATGAGTGGACGGTTTCACATACAGCGAGACTCGTTGCCATTGTCAAACGAAATTGCTGTTCGGCACTGATTGGCGGTCTGCGGACGAGAAATGACAGTAGCAAGTTTTGCCCATCTTCGCTCTCCCATGTGTTGCCAGCTTGTCCCCTCCCTGCTGTTTGACAAGTCGTCCAAAGACACGTGTCTTGAAACGTGTCTATGTGCTCACGCACCCACGAATTAGTACTATGGACGGTTGCGATATACATCCAAAAGGTAGCGTTGTATAGCGGTTTGTATGTTTCTTGCTTTGGTCGGTGCGCTATTGACCAAGATGGCAAAGACCCACTGGTTGCCATCTGGCAGATCGATGTATCCAGCAAAGTTCTTTGTACCCGCAATCGTACCACTTTTGGCATGAATGCGCCCTTGCAATTCGGTATCACGACAGAGACTGCATAACGTACCTTTTTCACCACTGATAGGCAACGATTGTAACCAAACATCGTGGTTTTTGCTTGCACTCATGTAGGTGAGTAATTGTACCAACGTAGCTGCACTAACGGCATCTTGCGGAGCCAAACCACAACCATCTTTGATAATCAGTCCTTTCGTGTTGATTCCCCGCATACGCCAAAACTCTCGTAAGACTTCACATGAGTTATGAATAGTGCCAGGTTGACCATATCGCAATCCTAAATAGCGGAAGATAGCCTCCGCATAGAGGTTGTTGCTATAGATATTTGTCTCGGCAATAAGTGCTCCTAATGAATCTGAGTAGTGAGTGTATATTGGTTGTCGAACTCCTATATGAAGGGAAGGTTCGGCAATATAATCAGCTTCGTTACGCACGGTTACTCCTGCCTCACGTAGTCGTTGTGTGAGGTGAGTGGCAAGTAATAATCCAGGATTGGGTAAGTCGCTCCGAACACCAAATTGCCCTTGCTTAGACGGAATGCTCCCCGTCAAATAACGCTCGTTTGAGTAAGGTAAACCGCGTACGAATGCTCCGTCGTACGTGATTTGTGTGCAGCGAATATGATTGATTGTGTGCAGGTTAGGGTAGTAAGGCTCGGTGCGAATAACTTCGGCTACACTGCCCACTTCTGCGCTACGTAACACAATATTCAAAGTATTGCTCATATAATTGATAGCAAAGATACCAGGCGCGTAATAATTGCCTGCATCTTCGCCCAACCATGCAGGGTTACTGGCATCTCCGTCAAGCAGACTCATGTCCGCAATGATGGCTCCTTCAATAGTACGAATACCTGCCCCTTTGATGGCTTTGACCCACTTGTTGAGAAAAGACTGATTGCCTTTGAGGTCACCCAACGACGGATCGCAACAGCCGCGGATATATATATCACCATGCAGCACGCCATTCTCCAATGTCCCCGTATGCTCGATGGCTGTAGCAAAGCGGAAGTCGGCTCCTAACATTTCCAAAGCGGCTCCGGTGGTCAATAGTTTCATTACCGAAGCTGGTGGAACTACATTGTCCTCGCGATGCTGGTCAATGACCTCGCCCGTACGTGCATCTTTGATGAGAATACTGATATTGGCTTGTTCACAAATAGGATTCTCTGTGAGCAAGGTAACGGCTAATAATATGGTGTTGATGATTGACATTATCCGATTGTTCCTTCGAGTGATACTTGAAGTAGTTTCTGTGCTTCGACGGCAAATTCCATAGGGAGTTTGTCCATGACTTCTTTTGCGTAGCCATTAACGATGAGTCCGATAGCATCTTCGATACCGATACCGCGTTGACGGCAATAGAAGAGTTGGTCTTCGGAAATCTTGGAGGTAGTGGCTTCGTGCTCCACGATAGCAGTTGGATTGCCAATCTGCATATCGGGGAAAGTGTGGGCACCGCATTGATCGCCTAACAATAAAGAGTCACATTGTGAATAGTTACGTGCGCCCTCGGCATTGGCATTCACTTTGACCAATCCACGATACGAATTTTGTGAATGTCCTGCAGATATACCTTTACTAATAATACGCGAGCGCGTGTGCGCGCCCAAGTGAATCATCTTGGTGCCAGTGTCGGCTTGCTGATAATTGTTGGTGACGGCTACAGAGTAGAATTCTGCGGAGGAGTTGTCTCCTTTGAGAATGCAAGATGGGTACTTCCATGTGATAGCAGAACCGGTCTCTACTTGTGTCCAACTAAGACGAGCATTCTCGTATGTGATACCACGTTTAGTTACGAAATTATAAATACCACCTTTGCCTTCTTTGTCGCCTGGATACCAGTTTTGGACGGTGGAGTATTTGACCTCGGCATCTTTATGCACGACAATTTCCACGATAGCAGCATGCAACTGATTCTCGTCACGCATAGGAGCTGTACATCCCTCTAAATAACTGAGATATGCTCCCTCATCGGCAATTAGTAATGTTCGCTCAAACTGTCCTGTGTTGCCAGCATTAATGCGGAAATACGTACTCAGTTCCATTGGACAATGCACCCCCTTAGGGATATACACGAATGAACCATCAGAGAAAACAGCCGAGTTGAGTGCTGCATAGAAATTATCATTATAAGGTACGACAGAACCAAGATATTGCTGCACCAATTCAGGGTACTCGCGGACAGCCTCGGAGATGGAGCAAAAGATAATGCCTTGTTTAGCCAATGTCTCGCGGAAAGTGGTCTTAACGGACACCGAGTCCATCACAGCATCAACAGCCATATTCCCTGCTAAAGCGGCGCGTTCCTCTAACGGAATACCGAGTTTATCAAAAGTCTTTTGTATTTCTGGGTCAATCTCTGTCGTTGTATTTTGCCCCTCGTTCTTCGACTTAGGAGCCGCATAATAAGAGATGGCTTGGAAGTCAATGTCTGGAATATCGAGGTGTGCCCATGTGGGGGGTGTCATCGTTAACCATTTGCGGAAAGCTTTCAGTCGAAAAGCAAGTAACCACTCGGGCTCGTTCTTTTTGGCAGAGATGAGACGAATGACATCTTCGTTTAGTCCACGCGCAATAGTATCCGTCTCTACATCTGTGGTAAAGCCGTATTTATATTCCTGCTTAGTAATATCGTCAATCAGTTCATTCACGTTTCAACTTTTGGAACTATTTCAACTTTTGGAACTCTTTTTGCTCCTCCAACTTTTAACTTTCAACTAAAAAAGCCCCCTATGTGGGAGCTTTCTTGGAGGTCGGTGGCGGACTCGAACCGCCGTCCCCGGTTTTGCAGACCGATCCCTAGCCACTCGGGCAACCGACCAATTTTTTCATTTGCGGCTGCAAAAGTACAACTTTTTTTTGGATTGACCAAATATTTTGCAAAAAAAATGCAAAAAACTGTCTTTTTCTGCTCAATCCATGTTATTTATGACTATATCTCGCACTTTTTCGATAATTTCAGCAGACGATTGACCCTCCCATTGTTGCAAGTCGATTGGCTCCCCAATGTGCATGTGGATAGGATGTCGTGTAACCCAAAAAGTGCGGCGGTTCATCACTTCGTAGCAACCTGTCAGCGAGATGGGGATGATGGGCAAGTGTACATCTAAAGCAATTTGAAAAGCTCCACGTTTGAATCGACCAACTTCACCATTGGCTGTACGTGTCCCCTCTGGAAAAATAACGGTACTGATGCCGTTAGTCAAGGCTTTTTCGACATCGCGTAGACTCTGTTGCGCATCAATGGCATTAGTACGTTTGATAAAGATGTGTCCAGCTGCTTGACAGCCCCAACCGACGAATGGAACTTTCTTGAGTTCGTATTTCATCAGCCACTTAAAGATTACAGGTAACCAACCATAAATGGCAAAAATGTCGTACATGGATTGGTGATTACTTACGAACACATACGATTGTCCAGGCTTAATATGTTCAACGCCAGTAACATGCACCGGAATAAAGAGTATATAGCAGAATAGCCTTGCCCAAAATGCCTGTACGCGATTAATCCATCGCGCGTTCGGGCGCGCAAAACATAATATAGTAAGAAGCGCTGTGATGATGGTTGCTACCAACAGAATAGGCAGCGCAATGAGTACTTGATATATACGATATACTATCTTTACCATAATAGTGGTTATTAGTTTTGTATATATCGCAGCATGAATCCGCGATACATTGCGCAGATACGACGAATCTCGTCCCAAGTTTCTTCACTTAGTTTGGTACCGATTACCTCAACAACGCGTCCTGCAGCAATCGTGCCAATTTCGCCACAACGGCGGATGTCGAATCCGTCACTATACGCATGTAAGAAACCTCCAGCATAGAGGTCACCAGCACCAGTTGAGTCGGTACACGAGGTGGTGATGGCACCGATATGAAAGACTTCATCACCCTGCTGAACATAACTACCGCGTTTACCTACTTTAACAACGGCTATTTGGCATTCTTTAGCAATTTGAGCGACGGATTCTTTTGCGCTAAGACCTGTGTAAGCAAATGATTCATCTTCATTAGCAAAGACGATATCTACGTATTTCTGAATCAACTCTTTCAAGAACGCATGATTTTCGGTGACGACATTGTAACTTGCCAAATCAAGGGAAACTAAGCATCCTGCTTCTTTTGCCAAGCGAACGGCTTTTTCAATTAACTTATGATCTTGCACAAGGTAACCTTCAATATGGAAGATGTCATACCCTGCAAAGGCTTCTTTGTTGATATCTTCTGGTATCATATCCGCTGCGGCTCCCAAATAAGTCGCAAAAGTGCGTTCTCCATCTGGTGTGATAAATACGATACTGGTACCCGACATCTTAGCCTTAGAGGTGAGTAGTAAGGGTTTTACATTGCTCTTAATCAAGTCTTCACGATAGAAGTCTCCCACTTCGTCGTTACCAATCTTGCCAATAAAGGCAGTGTTGCCACCCAATTGTGCAATAGTAGTGATGGTGTTACTGGTACTACCACCTGCTACCATACGTTTACGCACATGCGCGAACTTAAATTGTATTTGTTCCGCTTGTTCCATCGAAATCAAATTCATACTTCCTTTGGGAAGTCCCAACTCGCGCAGATCATCTTCAGATACTTGCAGTAATACATCCGTTAGGGCATTGCCTAATCCAAGTACTTTTTTCATTGAATATTTTTATTTTCGTCGTTTTTACCCTAAAATTGGTCTTTTTAGGTTGCAAAATTGAAATTTTTTGCAAAGATACACATTTTTTTTCAAAAAAACTTTGTTATATAAAAAAAAAGTTGTACTTTTGCACCCGATTTCGAGAGAGAACTGCTCAATTGGGGTCAAAAAATACTGCTTCCTTAGCTCAGTCGGTTAGAGCATCTGACTGTTAATCAGGGGGTCCTAGGTTCAAGTCCTAGAGGGAGCGCAAGAATGACAAGTCGACTTGTCATTCTTTTTTTTTACAAAAAAAATACGTCAGCTCTTGCGTATATCAAAAAAAAGTTGTAATTTTGCGCAATTTTACATAATTTTGAACAATATGGGACTTTTTTCTTTTAAACAAGAGATTGCTATTGACCTTGGAACTGCCAATACAATTATTATTTGCAATGACCAAGTAGTGGTAGATGAGCCGTCTGTAGTGGCAATTAGTGTGTCTAATAATCAGATGGTGGCTGTGGGGCGTAAGGCTCAACAAATGATTGGTAAGGGCGGAACGATTATTCGTACCGTGCGTCCATTGCAAGATGGTGTGATTGCAGACTTCTATGCTTGCGAGATGATGATTCGTGGTATGATTAAGATGATACCAGAGCAATCTCGTATTTTTACACCAAGTATTAAGATGGTGGTTTGTATCCCATCTGGTTCCACTGAAGTGGAGATTCGTGCCGTGCGTGATAGTTCAGAGCATGCCGGTGGCAGGGATGTGTATATGATTTATGAACCAATGGCTGCTGCAATTGGTATGGGTATTGATGTGGAGAGCCCTGAAGGATGTATGATTGTGGATATCGGTGGTGGTACTACTGAGATTGCTGTTATTTCATTGGGCGGTATCGTTTCCAATAAATCAATCAAGATTGCCGGAGATGATTTTAATGCCGACATAGTAGAGTATATGGGACGCATGCACAATATGCGTATTGACGAACCGACCGCAGAGCGCATTAAGTTGGCTGTGGGTTCAGCATTGCCTGAATTGGATGATCCTCTGGATGATTATGAGGTAATTGGCCCTAACAAAGTGACAGCCCTGCCGATGAAAGTTCCTGTATCTTATCAAGAGATTGCTCACTGTATGGACAAGTCCATCGCTAAGGTGGAGAATGCAGTACTTCAGGCATTGGAATCTACGCCGCCTGAGTTGTATGCAGATATCGTAAAACGTGGAATTTTCTTGGCAGGTGGTGGTGCCTTGTTGCATGGCTTAGCTAAGCGTCTGTCGGATAAGATTACGATTCCTTTCCATGTGGCAGAAGACCCATTGCGTGCCGTAGCACGTGGTACGGGTATTGCACTCAAGAACTGCCAAAACTTTGGATTCCTCATTCGTTGATAAATGAATAGTCTAATCAAGTTCATACAAAAGTACAGCAACTTCCTGGTTTTTCTTCTCCTGGAAGTTGTTGCTTTTATGCTCTTGGTTAGTAATCGCGAATATCCAAAGAGTTATGTGCTGTCTTCCGCGAACCGCATTGCTGCAAGTCATTATGAACGAGTGCAGCATATTCGCTCCTACTTCGATTTGCGTCAAGTCAATACAGAGTTAGCGGCCGAGAATGTGCGCTTGCGCAATCAATTGGTGCAATATGCTAACATAGCAGAGCATGAGTTGGAGCAGCCGACCTATCAATATTCACACTTGGATTATTCGTACGAACCTGCTAAAGTGGTGCATGCGATTACGAATCAGCAAGCCAATACGTTGACCATCAACAAGGGAAGACGCGATAGCGTGTATCAAGGGATGGGAGTATGCAATGGGGATGGCGTCGTTGGTATTGTAGCCTCGGTGGGTGAGCGTTTCTCAGTAGTCATTCCGATGATTAGTGTGCAAAGCCATGTCAGTTGTATGTTTGCTAAAAACAACTATTGTGGAACAATTGAGTGGTTGGGTAATGATATCCGTCATGTACAAGTGATAGATGTGGCAACGCATGTGGACGTGGCAGAAGGGGATACTTTGGTGACCAGCGGATTAACTGCAGTATTCCCCTCAGAGATTCCTATCGCCGTTGTGGAAAAAGCGATTATTCCCCAAGGCGCATCCTATTATTCCATATCGGCACGTGTGTTGCCAGACTTTAAGCGATTGAATTATGTGCAACTGATTCGCAATAATGCCCAGATTGAATTAGAAAACTTACAACATGAAAGTCGTCCGTGATATCATCTTTTTGGTAGTAGTTATTCTGCTGCAGATACTGCTGTTTAATAATTTGTCTTGTTATGGCCTTTGCCATCCGCAAGTGTATTTGATATGCTTGTTGGCGATGCCTTTGACATTGCGTCGGGAGTGGGAAATGCTGATTGGATGTGCGTTGGGTTTGGTAATGGACATCGTAAGCAATAGCGTGGGGATACACATGGCAGCATGTGTGTTAGTGATGTTCTTACGCCAACCGATTTTGAATTCATTGGTGCAAAATAGTGAACGATTGACTTCAGCAGTTTCGATGGCGACTATTCGCGAAGTAGCGTATATCCAATATGCGTTAATCTTGATTTTTACTCATCAAGCAGTGGTGAGTATGTTGAGTACATTTGGGTTTGCACATGTGGGATGGATGCTGTTACAAATCCTAATTAGTGCAACGGTTAGTGCCGTCTTCATTCTTGGCTACAACCTGTTTCAACGATAAATGTTAAATGACCACTATTATAATCGAAGATTAGTTATCGGCGGCATAGTTGTCGGTGTCGTTTTAGTGTTCATTGTTAAACTTTTCAGCCTTCAGATTTTAGATCAATCCACCAAAGAAAAAGCGGATAGTAATGCGTTAGTTCGTCAGGCTGTCTATCCTTCTCGTGGACTTATTTTTGACCGCAATGGAAAACTGTTAGTTTTTAATCAGCCCATCTATGATGTGACTATCACAATGCGTGAGATGGGGAAGGACTTTGACACAATTGGATTTTGTAAGGTTCTTGGCTTAACGGTTGAGGAATTTGATGAGCGTATCGCGGTGATTTCAAATCGAAAGAAAAACTTAGGCTTCTCGCGTTTGACTCCACAGATTTTTCTATCTCAATTGAGTCGAGCAGATGTGGCAGCATTACAAGAGTCGCTCTATCATTTCTCTGGTGTTGCCATTCAAAAGCGTACGTTACGTGATTATACTTACGATGCAGCAGCGCATATTTTGGGTAGCGTTGGTGAAGTTAATACGCGCGATATTGAATGTGATGCTTATTATCAATCAGGAGACTACTCGGGACGTGATGGCCTTGAAAAAATGTATGAGAAGCAGTTGCGAGGAGAGAAAGGCGTGAACGTGCTGATGCGTGATGCTCGTGGACGATTGCAAGGTAGTTATCATGACGGAGAATTGGATAAACCTGCTATTGCTGGTACGGACATGACAATTACCATTGATATACAATTGCAACTGTTGGCAGAGAAGTTGTTGCAGGGAAAAGTGGGGAGTGTCGTGGCATTAGAACCAAGTACAGGTGAGATATTAGCGATGGCATCGAGCCCGACGTGGAATCCGCAACGGCTGGTAGGTAAAGCTCGATCTGCCAATTATATGGAACTGTTGAACGACCCCACCAAACCTCTTATGAATAGGGCTACTCAAGCGACATATTCCCCAGGCTCAACATTTAAGTTACTACAGTCGTTGGTGTGCTTGCATCAAAAAGCCATTACCCCCAACACGTTGTACGAATGCAATGGACCCGATTCTTCGCCTATCAAATGTACGCACCATCATGGTAGTCCTGTAGATATATTGTCGGCGATAGAGCAGAGTTGTAACCCCTATTTTTGGTGTGCATTTAGAGATTTATTGCAGAAGGATGGTTATGGAACGGATAATGCTCCTTTCCGTCAGCGGTATGAAAGTTGGAGAAATGATATTTTGCAATTTGGTTTTGGCGACCGTTTCGAATATTCGGATATAGCAGAACAATCCACAGGCAGCATTCCGTCTGTCAAACTGTATGACAAATTGTATGGTAAGAAAGGGTGGAAAGCGATAACGATTCGTTCGCTAAGTATTGGTCAGGGTGAGATTCTTGTTACTCCGCTGCAATTAGCTAATGAGGCGGCAACAATTGCCAATGAAGGTTATTTTATTGCTCCCCATCTGAATAAGAATGACTCTATGTTGACGCATCGGTATGAGACCACGATAGAGCAACGTTACTTTGCTTTAGTTAAGGAAGGTATGTCACGTGTGATGACAGAGGGAACGGGGCGCTGGCATGCGATAGATTCTTTGCACATGTGCGGCAAAACCGGCACGGTGGAGAATGCTCATGGTCGAGATCATGCTATTTTTATAGGCTTTGCACCAAAAGAAAACCCGCAAATTGCTGTGGCTGTAGTCATAGAGAATGCAGGTTTTGGCGCTACATGGGCAGCTCCAGTTGCGTCCTTGATGATGGAGCAATACCTGCTTGGAGAAGTAAAACGCGTCCAGAAGATGGAAGATTATAGTCAACAAGTATTGAACGAAGATGTCCAGGAACGGTAGTGTATTGCGACATATTGATTGGTTAACTGTGTGTATGTTTTTAGCCATCGCACTATTTGGGTGGATAAATATATACGGCGCCAGCTATACTTATGAGCAAACGGGTATATTTGATTTCAGTAATCGTGCTGGTAAACAGTTTATTTGGTTATTAGGCGGATTAACATTAGGTGGCGTCATTATGTTGCTCGACCACAAAATGTATGATATGTTGGCATATCTTTTCTATGCCATAATGATACTCTTGCTCCTAATAACTCCCCTTTTGGCGCATAATGTAAAGGGCTCGTATTCTTGGATAAATCTTGGACCGATAGCGTTTCAACCAGCGGAGTTCGCGAAGTGTCTAACAGCCTTGGCGGTAGCCAAATACATGAGTCACTATGGGTATCGACTACGTACTTGGCGTGATTTACTGATTCCATTAGCATTGATTGGCATACCCATGTTTATCATCATGGTGTTGCAGCAGGAAACAGGATCTGCATTGGTGTTCTTATCATTCTTGTTGCCGTTTTATCGTCAAGGAATGTCTGGACTGGTGCTGTTGGCAGGAGTTTTAGCAGTGGCAGTGTTTATCGTAGTTATTAAATTCTCTATTCTGCCAGTTGCTATTTTTTTAGTAGTTTTGTTTGCTATTCTTATTTGGCGTACGTGGCGTATCAATCGTATCTATCGTTGGGCTTTAGTGGTGATGTTTATGGTGTATATGGCTTTTTCTGCGATGTGCAATTTTGCATTCACTAAGGTGCTTCAACCTCACCAACGTACTCGAATTGAGGTGCTGCTGGGTATGAAAAATGATCCTACTGGAGCAGGATATAATGTCAATCAAGCGCGCATTGCTATTGGCTCTGGTAGATTCTTTGGAAAAGGTTATTTGCAAGGAACACAGACTAAACTGCGCTTTGTTCCAGAGCAAGATACAGACTTTATTTTCTGCACCGTGGGAGAAGAATGGGGGTTCTTTGGTTCTACATTGTTACTGCTGCTGTACACTGCATTTATTCTGCGGCTCATTTATATAGCAGAGCGGCAACGCGATACCTTTAGTCAGATTTATTGCTATAGCGTAGCCTCGATTTTCCTCTTTCATCTAACTATCAATATCGGTATGGTTTTGGGACTATTACCTGTGATAGGCATCCCTCTGCCATTTTTTAGTTATGGCGGTAGTTCGATGTGGGGATTTTGTTTGTTGCTCTTTATTGCCTTACGATTGGATGCTGCTCGCGTAGAGAAATGGCATTAAAGTACAGCGATGGGTTGAGGATAAACAGAAACAATCACCTCTTTGGCTGATGGAAGTGGATTCCCGTCCATCTCTACAGGAAGAGGCTCTTCAAAGTGAAAAGATTTAGTTGCGAAAGTGTCAAAACGTACATACGATGACTGTACGTTATGATGCGCATTCACCAGTCGTGTTAATTCGAATGGTAATACTATTCGTGGGCACGTCAGTTCGTAACTATCTATTTGTTGGTCATTTATTTTTGCATTAGGACAGGGGTAAAGGTTGCCACTAATGCGTCTGTTGTTGCAGAAAGACAGCATATACGGACGTTCCGTTGCCCAACATTGAAATGCCGTGGCGATATATCCTAACTCATTTAGGTGTAGTCGATTGAAAAAGCGTTTATTCGCTCCGTTCTCTGTGGCTAAAGCAATGGCTGCGGCAAATCCTACACTTGCTTCATTAACAAAACGGTAAGATTGTTGGTGTATAGTGAGTAAACCTAAGTCAATAGATTGGAATGGGTCTCCATTCAGATAACGTCGTAATTTATTTGCCCACGATTCTTTGGGGCTAATCTGGGAACAAAGGCTATTACTGGTACCTGCAGGAAGCAAGATGTATCGATATAACTCAGGTTGCGTAAGCGTGTTCAGTAAGGTGTTGAAAGTCCCATCTCCACCGATAACTATTATGTCTGCCCCTATAGGAAGAGTAGAAACATCGGTGCAAAGTTGATACACGATATGCCTCTCTCGTAATATCGGCTGCACATTGTTCCATATCTGCGACGCACGACCAGAACCTGCGGTGGGGTTGAGATAAATATACAACACTTCCTTCATCAATTTCTAAACTGTATATATTGTACCAATTTGGTTATTTGTTTCTTGATATATGTTACGATTCTCCAAGTTGAGCTGGCTTGTGGAATGTCACTCAAGATGATATCCATGTTGGATGAATCTGTGTTTTGTTCAGGATAGATGATGAGTTGACTGTTATTAGCAAAGAAACGAGTTACCATGGATGGTAACTGCTCAAAGAGCGGATTGTAGGATGGGGTAGATTGGCGAGCGCTAATAAAAATAACTAAATCATTCTCTCGTGTTTCTTTTGCCATCAAAAGTACATCTTCCCAATCTTCTATCTCATGGTAAGACGCACGAAGAAACTTGCCAGGACGTTTGGAAAAGGCTTTGAGTACATCTTGTGTTTCTTTATTGGCAAAGAATATGACTTTTGTTCCAATCTGCCCACTTAATCTACGAATTAGACCAAAGCAGGAAATGAAGTCATGCTCTTTTTCTGCATAGCGAGGTACGGCTATGACAAGTCGTGAAATGGTGTTTAGTGGTTGTTTTTCATTGTAAATAATAGTGGAAGTACTATTGCGTTCTGCCCATTGGTGCGCCTCTTCTCCGTCTGCGCATTCGATGTGCTTGGTATGGAAGAGTTGGCTAAAGGTGCCCAATTGCTCTAATGCATTTTCGTTCGTTCGTCCAATGCTAATCAATGACCACTCATCACAATCACGCTCATTCTCAAGTTTTGCGTCTTCTTGCAGCGCTAACTCTTTGGCGGCATGCTCCGTTACAAAAGAAGAAATCGTGCATAGTACGAGTATCATTATAATGGAACCATTAAGTATCTCTGCCTGAAAGAATCCATTTTGGTATCCTACGGTGACGATGGCTAATGTGCCTGCTGCTGTAGCATGCGTTAAGCCAAACATTAACTCACGGTCTAATTGAGAAAGGCGGAATGAAAGCTGTCCTACCCATGAAGCAAGCCATTTACCAGCTAATTTAGTGCCAATCATAACAACTGCAATGAGTAGTATCCACCATCCTGCACGGAAGGTGTGAATATCCACCATCAGCCCGACGCTCATTAGAAAAATAGGGACAAACAACGTGCTACCAATGAAATTGATATGCCCCATCAGTTTGCTGCGATTGGGAACACGACCATTGAGTGCGACACCGCAGAGGAAAGCACCTAGTATTCCTACTAATCCTGCCCATTCCGCTAATACGGCACTGGTAATCAACATGGCCATGACTAATAGAAACTGGCTTGATTCGTCTTGCCATCGTTTGAATACATATTGCGCCATGTGCGGAAATAGCCAAAGTACGCATGTGAGGCCGAAGATAATCTTTCCCATGCTAAGCCAAATGTTTCCTTGAGGATGGGCATGACTTTCGACTGCCGTTAAGATGAATAACGATAATGTGATAGCGACCATGGTTCCACCCACGACAATATTGACAACAGGCGTTTTTTGAATACCATATCGGCTGACAATTGGATAAGTCATCAGGGTGTGACTGCCATACATTGCACCCAATAAAATGGATGTATTCCATGCCAATCCCAATAATCGACTGGTAATCAAACCTAAAACGAAAGGAAATAGGAAGGTGTAAAATCCAAAGAGTAATGCGTGATTCCGCTGTTGCCTAAAATCATTCATGTCGATTTCTATACCAGCCTGGAACATGATGTATAACATACCCATTTGTCCTATCAAGTTTAGAACAGAATTATCTCTGGTCCATGCTAATACAGAAGGCCCAAGTACTATTCCTACCAAAATAAAACCAACAATGCTTGGAATATGTATCTTGCGGCACACGCGTGGCACTAATAGGATGGCCAATAGGAATACAATTAAAAGAACAAATGTGTTTATCATAGGTATTTCCCAGTTAACGATTGTGAGCATTTTTTAATGTCTTCGACACTACCAACGGCAATGATTTTTCCTCCATCGCGGCCGCCTTCAGGTCCAAGATCAATGATATGATCGCACGCACGAATTACATCTAAGTTGTGCTCAATGATGATGACGGTATTGCCCTTATCCACGAGCTTGCGAAGTACTTGTAACAAGACGCGAATATCTTCAAAGTGTAATCCTGTAGTAGGTTCATCTAAGATGTATAACGTTTGACCTGTGGACGGACGTGATAGTTCTGTAGATAACTTGAGACGCTGGCTTTCTCCTCCTGATAAAGTGGTGGATGGTTGCCCCAATTTAATGTAGCCTAAACCCACTTCTTGTATGGTTTTAATTTTCTTTAGTATGTAGGGTTGACTCTCAAAGAACTCTACCGCTTGATTGACGGTCATGTCAAGTATGTCGCCAATAGTCTTGCCTTTGAATCGTACTTCCAGTGTCTCCTTGTTATACCGTTTACCACCACATGTTTCGCAGGGAACAAGTACATCTGGCATAAAATGCATTTGGATGGTTTTATATCCATTGCCTGCGCATTCTTCACATCGCCCTCCTTTGGTGTTGAAGGAGAATCGCCCTGCTTTCCATGCACGAATACGTGATTCTGGTAATTGTGCGAAGAGGTCTCGAATGTCATTGAATACATTGGTATATGTGGCAGGATTAGATCGCGGCGTACGACCAATAGGACTTTGATC
This sequence comes from Paludibacteraceae bacterium, assembly GCA_024400125.1. Lineage (GTDB taxonomy): Bacteria > Bacteroidota > Bacteroidia > Bacteroidales > Paludibacteraceae > Colicola. Next base: position 2,308 of record JAKSNG010000027.1, on the reverse strand, counting down.
TACGGCAATCACTTTGTCAATCAATTCGACACCTTCTATCTTGTCATAAGCCAAAGGCTTACCTAAACTTCGATAGAAATGTTGGCGTAAAATAGGGTAGAGAGTTTGATTGATAAGGGATGACTTCCCGCTACCACTTACGCCTGTTACACCAATCATCTTCCCCAACGGGAACGAGACGGATACATTTTTGAGGTTGTTTCCTTTGCAACCAAACAAGGTTATTTCACCTTTAGTCTGACAATCACCCAAGGGCTGCTCGCTTGGCGGTAGCATAGATACTTCGCCTTTGAGGAACTTGGCGGTCATGGTATCTGTCTTTAACAACTGTTCTGGCGTGCCTTCGAACATGATGTGCCCGCCTAATCGTCCTGCTCGTGGTCCAATATCAACAATGTAGTCCGCTTCTCGCATAATCTGTTCGTCATGTTCTACTACAATGACTGAATTTCCCATATCGCGTAATTCCTTGAGAGAGCGTATAAGTCGTTGATTATCACGTTGATGTAACCCGATACTTGGCTCGTCTAATATATATAATACGTTGACTAATTGACTACCAATTTGCGTGGCTAATCGAATACGTTGGCTTTCTCCGCCAGATAAGGTTTCGGAGGATCGATTGAGACTGAGGTAACTTAGACCAACACTCGTCATGAACCGCAATCGGTTAATAATCTCCTTTATGATAGGTTCTGCAATTGCTTGTTGAGTGGCAGAAATGGCTTTTGTGGCTGTCTCCAAGAACTCGATTAACTCATCAATATCCATATTCGCCAATTCTGCGATGCTTTTACCTGCGAATAGGTAACTAAGTGATTCTCGACTTAGTCGCATGCCATGGCACTGAGGACACTCCACTTTGTGAGGCTCGTTATTGCTTTCATCACTTTCACTATTCGTGTTAAGTTCGTCGCGTTGGGTTAACTCTACAATCTTTGTGTACCAATCGTCATCATCACGAATAATGTCATCGATAATGTGATTATCATTCTCTTTTTCATTGGTTACATATCCCAAACCTTTGCAGCAGGGACACCATCCGCTGGGGCTGTTGAATGAAAATGTATGAGGTGCTGGATCTGGATAACTGAGACCCGTAGTTGGACACATCAAGTGTCTCGAGAAAAAACGTGCATTTTCACTATTGGCTACTACCACCATCATGATTCCGTCCCCTTGCGTCATGGCGGTATCAATACTTTGCCGTAACCGCTTGTCGTCATCCTCCTCTTCATGAGTGGAATTAATGGCAATCTTGTCGATAACTAATTCGATGGTGTGATTGACATATCTATCCACTTTCATCCCCGCCACGATATCTTGAAGCTTACCATCTACGCGCACTTGAACAAATCCTTTGCGACGAACATTGTCGAACAACTCTTTATAATGTCCTTTACGATTGTTGACAAGTGGAGCTAATAGCAATATCCGTTGTCCTGCGTACTCACGTTTGATAAGTGCTAATATCTGCTCGTCGGTATAGTGAGTCATTTTCTCGCCGGTTATGTACGAGTGAGCTTCGCTGGCTCGTGCAAAAAGCAAACGAAGATAATCATAGGTCTCGGTAATGGTGCCCACTGTGGAACGCGGGTTTTTCTGTACCGTCTTTTGGTCAATAGAAATAACAGGAGATAATCCGGTAATCTTATCCACATCTGGTCGTTGCATATTTCCGATATATCCGCGTGCATAAGACGAGAATGTGTCAATATAACGCCGCTGCCCTTCTGCAAAAATGGTATCAAATGCCAAGGACGACTTTCCGCTACCACTTAATCCAGTAATAACGGTCAATGTGTTTCGGGGAATAGTGACATTGATATTCTTAAGGTTATGCACTCTGGCTCCCGTAATTTCTATGTTCCCTTTTTCGCTCATGCGTTATATGTTTATCCTCCACCATACAGTCCTCTACTGTCCTTTTATTTATTAGTCTTTACGCGTGTCATACCGGACGATTACCGGATGATTACCGGATGATTACCAGATGATTGTAATGACCTTATCGTATATGCTTCTCATTCCTCAAACCCTGTGTAGGTATTTACTCGACTTGCCAATGTGCTTGACTGCTTTTGCAAAACTTTGCAAAATTACTATTTTTTTTTGATATATGCAAATAATGTAATCATTTTTAATTGTTTTTTCTGCCTATATCGCGCGCGCACGCACGTACCTTAATATATATAGTGCACTTTCATCTCTACACTCTACACGCTACTTTGCCACCTATACTTGTCAAATTTTACGTATAGACAAAATAATTGCCCTAAAATTTTGCCATGTCAAAAAAAAGCAGTAC
>JAKSNG010000026.1 GCA_024400125.1 Paludibacteraceae bacterium | reverse complement strand
AATACACATTGAACGGAAACACACTTACCATAGCCGGAGATAACCTCAAAGCCATCGGTAATGAGGGTATCATAACCTTTGAGCTGACCGAAAAAATAGGTATTGAGAAGGTTGAGTCCGACAACATCGTATGGATGGATAAGGATTGAAGATTACTAATCATTAATCAATAAGCAATATGAAAAACGAAGTTAATCGTGCCCTTGTGGCTAAGAAGAAACTAACTATTTTATTCGCCGCCCTGACGCTAAGCGTGGGACTGTGGGCAGCAAATTCTGTCATTACTTTTACTTCAACCAGTAATTTAGATCTCAACCCCAATGCTTTCCTCGATGCTAATGATCAAGTGCTGACTTTTACAATCGATTATGACGAATCAACCCACGCCGGCACGATCACTGTTAACGGCAAGTTGGTTAAGATTGCATATCAAGCTTTTTCTAATTGTACCGCATTGACCTCCATCACGCTTCCAAAAGGTGTTACCTCAATTGGAGGACATGCTTTTTATAGGTGTACCGCATTGACCTCCATCACGCTTCCGGAAGGTGTTACCTCAATTGGAGAAGATGCTTTTCTTAATTGTACCGCATTGACCTCCGTAATTCTTCCTGAAAGTGTTACCTCAATTGGAGAAGCTGCTTTTGCTAGTACCGCATTGACCTCCATTACCCTTCCGGAAGGTGTTACCGCAATTGGAGAATCTACTTTTTCTCAGTGTTCCGCATTGACCTCCATCACCCTTCCTGAAGGTGTTACCTCAATTGGATCAGCTGCTTTTAGTTATTGTCCTTTATCTTCCGTCACTATTCCCGCAAATGTAACGTATCTTGGACATTTTGCATTGGGAAACAACTCCAGTTTGGCCGATGTTTATGTGGCTTGGACAACAACATTACCGACTGTGGAGATCAACCCCCCATTCTCTAAGTCGTCTATTAACAATGCTACCTTGCATGTTCCTTTTGGTTCGTTGGAACTCTATCAAAACGCGGATGTATGGAAAGGTTTTGGAACATTTGTAGAATATGATCCTCTTCCTAATATCAAGACCGCTGCTATTGCAGCCGTGAATGCCAAGATTGCCGAAAGCGACAACGACAATGTCAAAGCCATCGCTACCAGCGCGGCTACCGCTATCAATGCCGCTACCACTATCGATGCCACTACCACTATAGCAGAAGTTAATACTCTTAAGAGACTCGCTCTTGCTGCTATTGCTTCCGCTAAGGCTGCTTATAATGACGGCAAAACGGAAGTCCTTGGCTCCATGGGCGACGAATGCACCGACTGCACGGCAGTGAAGGTAACGAACGGCACAACCACCGTCACGCTCTATAACGCCACCGGTGTGGATTATGAGGTAATTGAGGATTGAGGATTATGCGTAAACTATTTATATTATGCGCTGCGTGCCTGATGTGCATAGGCGCAATGGCAGAAACGGAAACGATAAATGCCGTCAGTGTAACTCAAGGCACCACCACCGACTGGTATCGGTTGGGGAACCCAAAGAAAGTTCATGTTGACATTGCAGGTACGTCCGTTACTTTTCCTAACAAGACCTACAACCTCGCCAATGGCAATATAGAAACGGAGTTTGGTACTGCCCCCGCAGACCTTTGGTACACAGTTCGCACCGATGGCGTAGCAGGCAATTGGAACACCATCTGCTTGCCCAACAACATCACCGCCATCGACGGTGCTACGTTCTGGACGATAGTCGGTCAGGACGCCACATCGTTCATCTTGGACGAAGTGACCGAACCCCAAGCGGGCTACGGCTACCTCATCCGCTTCACGGCTGCCGAACTCAAAGTGAAATACGGCGACCAAGTGGCTGCAACACCTGTCACGGCAAGTGACGGCAACCCGATACAAGGTACTTACACGCAGATAGACTTTGATGGAGAAGGCAAAAATGTCTTAGTCGGCAACTATGTGGTCTATAACAACCAACTCTGCCCCGTGGAAGCGTGGGTAGGACTGCGTGCGCATCGTGCGTATGTAGTGGCAGACCTTGTGCCGAACAATGTACCTGCTCCCGCCCCCGGTCGTGCCCGTGCGTATATGCCCAAACCGAAAGAAACACCGACAGGTATTGGACAATGGAATAAGGAACAAGGACAAAGGACAGGCAAGTTCCTACACAATGGGCAACTGATTATTGTGAAAGATAACCAAATGTTTAACGCACAAGGTATGAAATTATGAAGGTTCGTGCAAGTTGAGTGAAAGCTCGCTTTTGCAACTCAACGAAGCCGAAGCTCCAGATTTTTATGAATAAAATGAATAAAAATATGAAAAAGAACTATATAATGCCTCTGACTGAGGCGCAAACAATTTGTGTTAGTCAATTGATGACCGGTTCTACTCCTACTACCATAGAGACGGGGGGGCCCTTAAATGGAGGTTCTGGCGGAATATATGTGTAAGCAATAGGTGATGTCCTTTATGCAGGATAAGAGTTTCAATAAAAAAATCGTCCTTCGGGGCGATTTTTTTGCTTTTATTTGCACATATCAAAAAAAAGTTGTACTTTTGCAGCGTGATTCCAAAAATATAAAAAAAATAAAGTTTTAGAAATGAAGCACATTCAACGAGATTCGTTATTACAATCACTACAAGAAGTTAATAATACTCCCGATATTAAGATTATCTCAGGGGTTAGACGTAGTGGTAAAAGCCAATTACTGATGGATTACATCGAGTGGATCCAAACAAATGAAAATGATGCAAATGTCATTCTTGTTGATTTGCGACAATTAGCATATGAGCCTCTTTGCGAATATCATGCTCTTCATGAATATGTAGAAAATCGTTATAAAGCAGGTGCGCATAATGTACTCTGTATAGATGAAGTACAAATGTGCCATAATTTTGAATTGGCTATTAATAGTCTTCATTCCATGGGGAAATATGATATTTATCTCACCGGTTCAAATGCTTTTCTTCTATCTTCAGACTTGGCAACCTTGTTCACAGGACGATATATCTTATTAGAGGTATTCCCTTTTAGTTTTAAAGAATATCTTATATATTTTGGTGAATCGGGAGATATACAAGCATTATTCGATCAGTATTTAATAATGGGTGGTTTTAGTGGTAGCTATGTATATCAATCCGTAAATAAAAGAACACAATATATCAAAGATGTATATGCAACTATTTTACAACGTGATTTGGTAGATAAATACCATTTAGCGGATAATCATATTTTATTCCAATTAGGAGATTTTTTGATGGATAATGTAAGTAATATCAGTTCTCCTTATGGCATCAGTCAGGAATTAAATCGCTTGGATATTTCTACAAATAATCACACTATTTCAAACTATATTGATTACCTTTGTAAAGCATATGTCTTTTATCAAGTCAATCGCTACGACTTGCGTGGTAAGAAATATCTGCAATCATTAAATAAGTTCTATTTGGTTGATACTTCGTTACGCTATGCAGTGTTGGGAACCAGAAACATGGATTGGGGTAGGATGTACGAAAATATTGTTTTCATAGAACTTAAGCGTCGTGGCTATGAGGTATATGTTGGTAAATTGTATCAAAAAGAAATAGATTTTGTGGCAATGCGGGGAAATGAGAAAATCTTCATTCAAGTTAGTGATGATTTATCTAATCCGGAAACTTTTAAACGAGAATATGCTCCTCTTTTACAAATTAAAGAAGCCTATCCAAAGATGATTATTGCAAGAACCCGTCATTTGGACTATGACTATCAGGGCATTATGATAAAGGACCTCGCTCATTGGTTGCAAGAGTGATGACAGGTGCATTTTTGTGCCAAGTGCGCTTTTTTGTGCTATTTTGCAAAAAGATTTGCGTATATCAATTATTTTTAGTACCTTTGCAGTGCAAAATTGAGAGTATTAACTAAAAACAAACATTTATTAAATATGAAGAAACTAACTATTTTATTTGCCGCCCTGACGCTGAGCGCAGGACTGTGGGCAGCAAACTCTGTCATTACTTTTACTTCAACTAAGAAGTTATATTCTGGTGACATCTATGAATTGATATACGATTATGAGATGGGAGACGGTGCCAAGTGGGAAGCGTTCAAGGCTCAGTATTCTGAGTTCGCATATATGGATGACCCATCTGAACTTAAGAAGATGGGGTTTGGTTTCTTCAACCCCAATTGTTTCCTCGATGCCAATGGTCAAGTGCTGAATTATACGTACAACTATGACGAATCAACCCACGCCGGCACGATCACTTTTGCAGGCGAGTTAGTGACAATGTATGGAGACGAAGGAACGGGATGGGCTTTTTATGAGTGTACCGCATTGACCTCCATTACCCTTCCGGAAGGTCTTACTTCGATTGGAAGAAACTCTTTTGTATCTTGTTCATTGGCCTCTGTAACACTTCCAGAAGGTTTAACAACGATTGGAGATCAAGCTTTCCAGAATTGTAAATCGTTAACCTCCATCACTATCCCCGCAAATGTAACTGAGATTGGCTATGGTGCGTTTATAGATTGCTCTGGTCTGACCGATTTTTATGTGGCTTGGACAACAACATTACCGACTATAGGATCTAATCTCTTCTTGGATGCCTCTATTGGCACTGCCACCCTGCATGTGCCTGCCGGTTCGTTGGCACTCTATCAAAACGATGACCAATGGAAATACTTTGGAACATTTGTAGAATATAATCCTCTTCCTAATATCAAGACCGATGCTATTGCAGAGATAAACGCAGCCATCGATGGTGTTACCGATGAGGCTATCCTTGCTATCGCTACTACTGCTATAACGAATATCAACAACGCCACAACCGAAGCGGGTGTTAACTCTATCAAGACACAGGCGTTGGCTGATATTGATCTTGCCAAGTACAAAGCCGCTGCTATCACCGAAATAACGAACGCTCGGCAAGGTATTCAGAATGAAAACCTCAATAATTGGATAGATGGAGCTATTAACGACATACAGAAAGGTGGACCTGATGCAACACCGGGGATCGATGAAATAAAGGAAGAAGTTCTTAACCTAATCAACTTCTTCAAAGAAGGTAAAGCCGAAGGCATCGAGGAAGGCAAGGCAGAAGCCAAAGCTGCTCTTCCCACCGACCCCGAAGGCACTACGGGACATACGGTGACAATCACCAAGGGCGACAAAACCCTCATCCTCGTTAACCCCGACAAAGTAACCTACGGGAAACAAGAATAAGCAATTATGAAGGTTCGTGCAAGTTGAGTGAAAGCTCGCTTTTGCAACTCAACGAAGCCGAAGCTCCAGATTTTTATGAATAGAATGAATAAAAATATGAAAAAGAACTATATAATGCCTCAAACTGAGGCGCAAATCATTACAGCCGGTCAAATCATTTGTACTTCCCTCAATCCGTCCATTCAAAAAGGCGATCCCGTTCCTGTAGTTCCCGGTGGAATGTTTGTGTAAACAAAAGGAGGCATTTTGGCTTCTACTATTGCAGTTAGGAATAAGCGGCTACGCGCACGGCGCAGCCGCTTTTCTTTTGTGTGGGCGTTGACGGATTCGCACGGCACCAACAGGTGCAGATCGACAGAGTGAGTTCTACTCACGGCGGAGAACCCGGTTCTAAAATCTGCTCAATGACCACATGTTCTTTGTATATTAGGATTAGTGTACTATCTTTAGATAGTAGGATGTGGGAATTTAGCAGTTGGGGGCTTGCTCATAAACGGCTAAACAACCACAGCTGTATTAATGCGTCAGCATGAACACCAATCCTATATAAAACAAAAAAGAGACTCAATCCAGAGTCTCTTGTGGGCGTTGACGGATTCGAACCGCCGACCCTCTGCTTGTAGGGCAGATGCTCTAAACCAGCTGAGCTAAACGCCCTTTCTTTCGAAAGCGGGTGCAAAAGTACAACTTTTTTTTGATATGACCAAATTTTAATGCACTTTTTTTTGAAAAAAATGCAATTTATACCATTTTTGCATAACGAATCGTGCAAAAAGTGGGTATAATAGTATGGGTGTGGCTATTCCAATCAACATTCCTGCCCAAATATCCATCGCAAAATGTTGACTCAAATATATGCGTGAATAACTGCCCGTTAATGCCAAAAGGAATAAGAATGTTTGGATGAGGGGAAAGGAGGTTAATGGATGATTTGTGATTGATGATTTGTGATTGGTGAGGATGATGGAGAGTGCCATACATAGTGCGAAGCAGCTGATGGTATGTCCGGAAGGGAATGAGAGTTGGGTATTCATAACAACACCATCTACTAATGGCAATTGAATATCTGGGTAATTGGCAGCGAACCATGTGAGCGGTCTAGGGGCATTGACGAGATGCTTGATGATTTGTCCGATACCTCCGCCGACAAGGACTGAACTCAATAGATACGTGGCATCGCCCAAACGATAGAAGAGTAACCCCGCCATGACGACATAAGGTACCCATTCGCCGAGATGGGTCATAACGCGAAAAAACGCGTCTAAGAAAGGTGTATGAACCTGATTGAGCCAAAGGTGTAAGTCTGCTTTGGGCAAATATAAAAGGATAGTACCCAGCCCAATCCAAAGGATAAGGCTGAGTACTAAGAAAACACTATTTTTGCGTAGAAGCGTCATTTAATCAATGAAGTTTTTGTCCCAAGACGGAATACTTATTTCCGTTTTTTTCTATAATGAGTACATTATTCATCATGTATTTTTTTACAGAAGGGTCTATTTCATTTTGTACATTGACGATGTCAGATGCTTTGCCATTTCCAATGACCATAACTTCGTTTGTGGAACGGAAGTTTTTAGGATGGACTTGATAATATAATTTTGTCCCTTTTTGAAAATCTAATAGTACATTATATTCTGTACCCTGCACTTCCATCGGGAAACCAGGTTGCATGATTTTAGTCGTAGTATAGTCTCCGTGATAGAGGAAGGCTTGTTGCAAAGAAATGCGGTGGTAGTTACCAGTTTTGCCGATTTCTGTTTGTTGCAAAGTGATAGATTTTGTTCCCTGTGGGATGTCAAACGTATAGACACATTCGTCAAGCACCAATGGTTGTTCATAAAGCGTTTGATTATCGTCATCGATGACCAATAGGGAGGCAGTTAGGTCGCCTTTAAACACGCAACATTTGACATCTAATTTAGTATTTGCTGGCGCAGCTCCAAAATTGCTTATGGTAAGGTGTCTGATTTCAGAGGTTGTGCTCATGCAGGTTGCATACGAACCATCCATGCTGGAGAAAGGAGCATCACTATTGTCGGGTTTGAGCCATGAAAGTTGATCGCTGGCTTTGATAATCGTATTTTTGAATCCAGGCATAGCAACTAGCGTATCAAATTTGCCACTTTCTTCGCGTGCATATACATCCAAGGTATAAGAATCAGCCTTCACATTGCTCCAATTGGCCAAGAATCCACCTTCCCAAATATCTTTTGCTTCATAAGCTTTTGGATCTTCTGAAGAAATGGGAATTTCATATTCTGTACTAGTCGTCAAGGTTAATTTTGAAAGTTGTACGTTTTGTCCTTTCTTATTACCCCAGATGTATTCTACTAATTCTGGATATTCGATGAAAGGATTGCGATTGTGCTGAATAGAAGAAATAGCATCTAGACGATTGATTTCTTTTTCACTAACAGGGTCAATGCGATGCCATTGTAGCAGGACCTCTGTTAAGTAAGGTACAAAGCCAAGATAACTATCGTGGTTGATATACTTTGTATAATCACTTTTCCATTCAAAATCTTCGTAAGCTGTGGCGATATAGAAGTATGCACGTGCGAAATCACCTTTGTACTCGTCGCACACGCAGAAAGCATTGCCTCCCCACGTGGTATCTTTTCCCATAAAGAAATAGCCATTGTTCACTTTAGAAGAGTCTTGCAATATGCCTGGAGGGAAATTAGACTTATTGTTATTTGCTACACGATCTGCAGGGCATAAATGGTAGAGGTCTTTGTAAGCATCATTGTCGTCCCCCCCCCACCAAGATTTAGGGAAACTGTGTTCAATATCCATACCCGCAGCACTTCCTCCTAAGATGGGGAAATAACGTCTGGTAGATGAATACATGTCCCAAATGGTACCGTCTGCATGGATGTCGGTTTTTGGGAAAGCACTCCACGTTCCAAATTTTGGATCACCTTTTTTCCAGATTGTGTCTCCTTTTGCATAGAAAACGCCATCGATAGTAGTGTCTTTTTTGGCCACGTTATTGGATGAGTGTACATCCTGTGAGCCATAGTTGTACCGCTTGCCACCGCGAATGAGTTGACTTAGCGTTGATTTAAGGTCAGCATCTTTTTTGCCATTGGCGGCATCATAGTAGCCTGCTGGCATCTTCTCTGCCCAAGTGAAAGATACTGCACACAGCATTATGATGACTGTGCAAAAACGAAAAGAGAAAGAGTTTTTCATAATAATAAAAATTATTGGTTTGTATTAGAATTGGTATGAATTTCTATAAATATTGGTGTACGGTTTCGGTCTACTATCGTTCTACTACCGATGTATGTCCGTTCTTAATCCGTTTTATCCCCGTTTTTGACGGCTGCTATAAAGCATCAGAACGAGGTTAAAGAGCACATACCACAGAATGACAGCGGCACCTGCGGCTAATGCAAATTCGGGATGTTGATAGCGTGTGGCTTCGATGATACAAGCTACCACTAAAACGAGTGCGCCAATGAGGAAGATGTATTTGTCGGCATTATCTTTCCAAGATAAGTTTTTGAACTTGAGGCTGAAGAATGGTATTTCTGCGATGAGCAGGTAGCAGCTAACGAGGCTGAGTACTAAGAGTAGCCACGGCATCCAAGCGGGTGCGGTAATAGCATAAGGCATGCTGCATAGCGAAGCCCAAAAAATGGCATTGGCTGGCGTCGCCAAACCGATGAACGAAGATGTTTGGCGTTCATCCACATTGAACTTAGCCAAACGCAACGCGGAGAAAGCTGCCATGAGAAGCGCAATCAGGCTCCACCAGCCGATGATTGGACGTAAAAAAGAGAATAACATCATAGCAGGTGCAAGACCAAAGGTGATGTCATCTGCTAAGGAGTCCAATTCGACACCAATCTTGCTCGGAACATGCAGCAATCGCGAGGACATACCATCAAAGAAATCAAAAAATGCACCAGCAATAATAAAGCAGAAAGCTAAGGCGAAAGCATTCTGTGTTGCTAAAAAAGTGGCGACGCAACCGCAAAGCAGGTTGCAGCACGTGATGGCGTCAGGTACGATACGTTTAGTCATTTTGTGTTGGGTTGTGTTTTAATTGTTTACTAATAGGAACAGAAACGATGACGGTGACGAGGCAGCATCCCATTGCCAGCAAGAAAAAGGCGGCATAGCCGATTGCTTCTTGCAGGTAACCAGCAATCATTCCTGGAAGCATCATGCTAAGTGCCATGAACATGGTGCAGATGGCATAGTGCGAGGAACAGTATTTGCCTTCCGAGCAACGAATCATATAAAGCATATAGGCAGTAAAGCCAAATCCATATCCAAACTGTTCGATGGCAATAGCGACAGTAATCCAGAGCAGTTGTTCGGGTTGCGCATAAGCGAGATAGACGTATGCTAAGTCGGGTAGCGTGATGGCAGCGACCATCCACCAAAAAGCCCGATAGATACCGATATGCGAAACGAATAGCCCTCCGATGATTCCGCCGATAGTGAGACAGATAAGTCCGATAGTGGAATAGACAATACCGATGGTGTCCAAAGTCAAAGCCAAACCACCATTATCAACTGAAGCCATCATGAAAGGATAGATAATCTTAAGTATCAACGCTTCCGGTAAGCGGAAGAGTAATAAAAAGAGTATAGCGATAGCGAGTCCTTTTTTCTGAAAGAACGTAGTCCATGTGTGAGCGAAGGTCTTTAGGACTTCACGGAGCGAGTGTATTTCTGTGGTTTTTTGTTCCTCGTGCGGTAGTGCGCGCGTATGCCAAAGGGTACATACGCCGAGTAGTATAGCGGCCGCAAAGAACGCAAGTTGCCATGCGGACGAGATGTCTCGCGTGAGACTCAGACGACCGACCACAAAGAGTAATGCTCCTTGTCCGAGGATAGTAGCGATGCGGTAGAAAGTGGAACGAATACCGACGAAAGCCGCCTGTTGCGATTCGTTCAGGGAGAGGATGTAAAATCCGTCAGCCGCGATGTCATGTGTAGCCGAGACGAAAGCTGTAATCCAGAAGATGATGAGCATCGCCATGAAAAGATGAATGGGCGTGGTATGCTCTGCTATCATGGCTGCCTCTGGTTGCGGGATAGTCAATGCTAATCCGACAAAGCATGCGGTTAGTAGTACCTGCATCGAGATAATCCACCATCGTTTGGTGCGTACGATATCTACGATTGGTCCCCACAGCGGTTTGATTATCCACGGGAGGTAGAGCAGGGACGTGAAAAGTGCCATTTGTCCATTGGGAACACCCATAGCCGTCAGCATCGCCATAGAGATGTTGTTAACGATTACATAGGGTATGCCTTCAATCAAATAGAGTGTTGGCACCCAAAGCCAGGGATTGCGTTTTAATGTTGACATCTTTTCTTTTTCAAACTCAGGCGGCCTATGGGGTCGCCTGAGTTACTCCTTATATATATTATATAGGAACGGACAGATTATTGGAAGTTAGCGCGATTATCTACCACGTCAGCTTGTTCCTCTACCAACGAAATAGCTTGGTAAGGCAATGAATAAGCTACGCGAGCAGCTAACTGTGCTTTTTCTTGCTCCGCATTGAGTTCGCCAGCAGCGGTCGTTTTGTCCGCAGTCTTGATGACATAGACGCCATTGCGTCCTACGATAGGAGCAGAAACGGTGTTCGCTTCGATCGCCAAAGCAGCACCGATAACGGCAGGTTCGTTACCTGCATTACCGAAGCGGAAACTACTCATAGAGATGTTCTCTGCGCGTTGAACGGATTGTCCTAATGCTTCAGCAGCTTCTTCCAAAGAAGCAACACCTTTGAGCTGTGCTTTGATATACTCTGCTTTCTTGTTGTTAATAGCCTCTACCATCAACTCAGGACGAACAGATTCCAATGAACGATATTCACCATCATTAGTCTCAGTCAGAACAGCCACGATGAATTGGTTACCACATTCGAATACATCGCTAATAGCACCTTCTTTAGCCTCAAATGCCCAACGAACGATAGGACGACTGTTTTTGAGTTCTGCCACCTTCTCGGTGTTTTTAACGAGATTAAATTGTGGATAGACAGTCAGATTCGCTTCGGCAGCCGCTGCGCGGAAAGCCTCTTCGGTGGTGTTATTAACAATGAATTGTTTAGCATTGTTATAAACGATAGAGTAGGTTTTGCTGGAAGGGGTCACATTGCGCTCCATGATAGCCATCTTTACTTTAGGAGTAGCTTTGGCAATATCCACGATTTCGAATGTTTGTTCGCCGAGACCTTGTGCGACTGTGAAGCGTTCGCCACGTTTGCCGTGGAAAGCAGGCTCAGCGATGGACTTCTGCAGTTCGCTTGCTTCAAACCAACCGAGTTCTGCATCTTCTTGACCTTCTTCAGAAGCAATAGCTTTGAGGCAAACGCTATCAGGCAGGCTGTAGCCTACTTGCATAAGACGTGCCATAGAATAGGTATTGTTAGCAAAAGTGATTTCAGTTACGGCACCAGCTTTTGCGCCTTTGCCGAAAGCAAAGTCTTTGTATTGCTCAGGGATGGTGTTGATGGAATAGTCACGACCATCGTACATCACGTCAGAGTTGGTGTTAACGATGAGTGCTACGTCTTCGGTAGTCTTGAACTCTTGCTCTACGCTCTTCATGAGTTTCTCTGCTTCTGCAAAGTCTTGCTCAGAAGGTTGAACATCAAAGATGACGTATGCGATAGCGCGATTAGGAGTCTGTTTGTACAGAGGCTTGCGTTGGTCATAGAGTTTCTTAATGTCGCTGTTATTCACTTTGACTAAGGAGTCAGCTACGGCATAGAAAGGTTGAGCTACGTACTCTACGTTTACGCTGGTTTGGCGTCCGTCAAACGCATATTTAGCATCGAGACTATTTGCTTTAACCAGATTTTGCAGCAAGGTGGTATATTTCTCTTGCATGTAAGTCATACGAACAGCTTTCTCCCAATACAACCAATACGTTTTAGCTTGTTTGATGCTTGCTGCCTGTTCAGGGTTCTCCACATCTTGTTCTAAGGAAGCCAAGAAGCGAACGAGGTAGTTGCGGTTGAAGTTACCTGTTTGGTCATAGAAAGCACGACGACCACGAATGAGTTCGTGTGGGTTTTCACCGATGCAGAGTTGGCTGAGTTCGTCGGCGGTGATGTCCATACCGATTTTCTCTGCTTCTGCGCGGAGAGAATAGTCCATGAGCATCATTTGCCATACTTGGTTGCGGATTTGTGAGGACAGTTCCTCGTCAAAATCGCTACGACCAGTCTCGATTTTGTACACTTCAGTTAATTGTTCTTTAGCGGCTTCATACTCGGTGTAGTGAACATCTTTGCCAGCAATGGTACCGATGTTTTCACGACTACGATTGAAGAAACTACTGCCTGAGTTCAAGAAGTCGCCCAGGATGAATGCGAGCATAGCGAGTCCGACAATCACGATAAGGATCACGCCATGGTTACGAATTTTTTGTAATGTTGCCATTTTGTATAAATATAAAAACTTTAATTTGTTGCGATATTATTTATTGAACTCAGCATTAAAATTAGCGTTGGATGAAGAGTAAACGAAGCCACCGCTTGCTGTTTCGATGGTACCGTTGTAGTTTTGGATCTTACTCTTGATAACAACGAAGTCACCTACTTCCAATTGGTTAGCATTGGTGAATTTAGCATTGTTGGCGCCTTTCACGCGGTAGCCTTCGAATTGGAACGCATTGGTAGTGCCATCATTCGTCGGAGCGATATAGCAAATGCGGTTACCATATTGTTGGATGTCGCTCTCGGTTGTAGCCTCTGCTTTGAATACCCAACCCTTGATGTAATAAGTTTCTGTTGAAGTTTTGCCAGAGCCGAGTTCTTCACCAATCTTGATAGCTTGATAAACGGAGAGTGTACCTGCGGGAACATCTACGCCAGCTGGGTCGGGAGTAATCTTGGTGGTATCCATGATAGGATTACATCTCTCGTTGGTGGAGTAGATGATAGTACCAGCGCCTTGACCTGGAGTCTCAGGAGTTCCGTTGTAGTTAGTCAGTTTAGATTTTACGATTACGAAATCGCCCACTTTAACAGCTTCTGGGTCAACAATTTTCTTTTTATCTTTGCCATACACTTGGTAAGCCTCGAAAGAATGTTTTACTTGAGAGAGGTAAGATACACCCATATAGAACACAGCGTTACCATATTTCTCAATAGCTTCAGCATTCTTAGCGTCTAATGCGCAAACCCAACCTTTTACGTAGTATTCGGTAGCAGTAGTTCCACCAGGACCCATAGCGGTACAAGTGTCACGTGCTTGTTGGACGGTTAATACCAATGAATCGGGTAGAGAATCTAAGATGGCTTTTGCAGCTGTAGGATCTGGCATAGGAGGAGCCACATGGATGGTGTCCTGGTTGTACCCGTTGTCACCTGGATTAATTCGACTTTCTTTGCAGCTGGTTGCTACCATTGCGATTGCCAAACCGGCAAGGATAATGTGTTGTAGTTTCATAGTGTTATAATTTTATTTGTTAATAATTTGTTTCTTTTTCGTCTTTTATGGGCATATTTATCAAAATCGGGCGCAAAAGTACAAAAAATATTTCACGCGCGCAAACATTTTAATAAAAAAATCATTTTTTTTGCAAAAAATTTTGGTAGTTCAAAAAAAAGTTGTAATTTTGCGCCAAATTTTATTACTAAGGAGGGCACAACTATAGCAACACAACCAGGAAGGCCACAACATCGTGGTCGAGTAGAGAAAGATTTCCCGAATCGCATCAATGATATGATTCGCGGTGTTAACGAGGTTCGCCTCGTGGGTGAAAATGTAGAACAAGGTGTTTATCCGTTTGCCAAAGCAATGCACATGGCGGACGAAATGAACTTGGACTTAGTGGAGATTTCTCCGAATGCGGTCCCGCCTGTGTGTCGCATAGTGGATTATCAGAAGTTCCTTTATCAGAAGAAGAAAAAGGAAAAAGAGATAAAAGCTAACTCCAAGAAGATTGAGGTGAAAGAGATTCGTTTTGGACCTCAAACGGATGAGCATGACTTCAACTTCAAACTTAAACATGCGGAAGAGTTCTTGAAGGATGGAAACAAAGTGAAGGCGTATGTGTTCTTCCGTGGACGCTCAATCGTGTTTAAGGAGCAAGGAGAGTTACTGTTAGCGCGTTTTGCTGATGCTCTTGCGGAGTTAGGTAAAGCGGAGGCTTTGCCCAAGTTGGAAGGAAAACGCATGATACTCATGCTCGCACCTAAAGGAAAATAAAGTCGAAGGGCCTTACATATATGGCTGCCCGAGACACTTAATATTAATAATTAAACAACAAACAAAATGCCAAAGGTAAAAACTAATTCCGGTGCAAAAAAGCGTTTCACGCTTACCGGAACCGGTAAAGTTAAGCGTAAACACGCTTACAAAAGTCACATTCTGACGAAGAAGACCAAAAAGCAGAAGCGTAATTTAACCCATGCTGCTATGGTTGACCAAACAAACATGCGTAGTATCCGCGAAATGCTGTTACTGCGTTAAGTATTAACCACCAAAAATTTACAGAACTATGCCAAGATCAGTAAATCATGTTGCTTCCCGCGCTCGTCGCAAGAAGATTATGAGCCTCACACGAGGCAATTTTGGTGGCCGTGCCAATGTTTGGACTGTCGCCAAAAACACCTGGGAGAAAGGTCTCCAGTACGCTTATCGCGATCGTAAGAACAAAAAACGCACTTTCCGTGCATTGTGGATTCAGCGTATCAACGCTGCCGCTCGCTTGGAAGGACTGACTTATAGTCAGTTGATGGGTGCGTTGAAGAAAGCTAACATTGAAATCAATCGCAAGGTCCTTGCTGACCTCGCTATGAATCAACCGAAAGCTTTCAAGGCAATCGTAGATAAAGTGAAAAAGTAATCCTTCGTAAGAAGTGCATCAAAAACTACACGTTGGGGCAACCCAAAGTGTAGTTTTTTTTGTTTTGTGGAGGAGTGTTATTCCCCAAAATAAGTTAATAGTATCTGCTCGTGATTGGCATTGGGTTGTTCGGCGTATGCGAGCATGGCTTTGAGGCGCTCAACATAATTGGTACGTCGCAGTTCGTAAATAGACGGACTGATAAATACGTCTGCTTGCCGTTCTTGCGTCATGGTTAAAGCGCATGCGACGGTGCGAGGAATATACGTAATGATGCCACGTTGAGCCAATGAAACCAATATCTCGTGAGGCAGAGGATGGTGGATATATTGTAAATCGGTGAAGATACCCGAGTACTGCCGCATAAGGAGTTGTAATACTTTATCTTGCTCTGCACTAAGATTAAGGTCGTACAGGGTTTCACGCGCCACTTTAATCTGAATGCGTGTTTGTGTCTCTTGTTCGTCTTGGAAGTCGATATATCCTGCTTGTGTGAGCAATTGCAATGCCGAATAGGTTTGTAGTACGGGCAAGTGCATCACGCGACAAAGTTCGTCCAGATGTAGGGCAAAAGTGTGACCAAGTCCGCTACCTAAGCCTATCTGTAAGAAGTCGCAAGTGCAATGATAGATACGTTCCACAAACTCTTTGGGTGGGTAGTGGTCCGAGACACGTTTTTTGAGTTTCGTGCGGTCGGCAGGTTGATAGAGTAGTACACAATAGGCTTTTTGTCCATCACGTCCAGCCCGTCCTGCTTCTTGATAATACGATTCCAAAGAGCTGGGTAAGTCAAAATGCACGACTAATCGAACGTCCGGTTTATCTACTCCCATGCCGAAGGCATTGGTGCATACGATGGTGGTTTGTGAATGCTTCCAAGCCTCTTGTCGTGCGGCACGTTCAGCGGTGCTTAAACCCGCATGGTAATAAGCACAATGCAACACTTCTGCCAATTCTTCAGCACGTTTGCGATTGCGTACATAGACAATCGATGACCCTGCAACGGAGGTGACGATATGTATTAGTTCTTCGACCTTGTCCTGCAAGTCGTTGGAAGATTTAGGGGCAATATGCCGCACGACATAGGTCAGGTTAGGTCGTGCAAAACTCTTACGAAAAACGCAGTTTGTACGGAAGGCTAATTGCTGCTGTATGTCCTCTACTACTTCCGGAGTGGCGGAGGCGGTTAGTGCTAAGACTGGGCAGTCTAACTGCTTGCGAATCTGCGCGATACGCCGATAAGATGGACGAAAATCGAATCCCCATTGTGAGATACAATGTGCTTCATCTACTGCCACTAAACTGATGGGCAATTCGACCAGTCGTTTACGAAAATCGTCACTTTCCAATCGTTCGGGACTGACATATAGAAAATGGTACGGTCCAAATTGGCAATTGTCCAAAGCGATACGTTGCTGTTCGTAACTCATGCCAGTGTAGATGGCAGTGGCATGGATGCCACGATTTTTGAGATTCTCCACTTGGTCTTTCATCAACGCGATGAGCGGCGTCACTACCAGACATAATCCGTCCATCACCATGGTCGGGACTTGAAAGCACAAAGACTTACCTCCTCCCGTAGGGAGAAGTGCTAATGTGTCGTGTCCAGCCAATACCGAATCAATGATTTCGGACTGTAATTCGCGGAACGAATCGTAACCAAAATAGGTCTGTAAAGCCTCTTGTGCAGTCATCGATGTTGCAATTTGAGGGCAAAAGTACTACTTTTTTTTGGTATAACCAAATATTTTCAAAAAAAATTTGCACAAATCAATTTTTTTTTGTACCTTTGCGCCCGTTTTCAGAGTAGTGTTAGTTATGACTAAACTGAGTGTTAATATCAACAAGGTGGCGACGTTGCGAAATGCTCGTGGAGGCAATGTGCCAGATGTGCAGCAGTTTGCTTTGGATTGTGAGCGGTTTGGTGCGCAAGGAATCACGGTTCATCCCCGTCCAGATGAGCGTCATATTCGTCGTGAGGATGTGTATTTGCTCAAGTCGATGATTAAGACGGAGTTGAATATTGAAGGTAATCCGACGGAGGCTTTTCGTGAATTGGTCTTGGATGTGGTGCCTACGCAGGTCACGTTGGTTCCGGACACACCTAATCAGTTGACGAGTAATCATGGTTGGAATACGAAGCATTATCTGGGCACGCTGCAGCCAATAGTGGACGAGTTTCACGCTAAACGTATCCGTGTGTCGATTTTTGTGGATGCTAATCCAGAGATGGTGTTGTACGCTAAGAAAGCGGGTGCGGATAGGGTAGAGATTTACACGGGACCGTTTGCTAAACTCTATGAAACGGACTCAAAAAAAGCGATTGAGAGTGTCCGCGCTGCTGCAGAGAAAGCGCAAGAATTAGGTATGGGGCTTAATATGGGGCATGATCTTAATTTGCACAATCTTGGAGAACTCATTCATGCTTTTCCTTGGATTGCGGAGGTGAGTATAGGACATGCGATTATTAGTGATGCATTATATTTAGGAATAGAAGAAACTATAAAAAAATACAGATATGTTATTGCAAATTGACAGTTTAGAAATGGCAATGGATACTGCCGTTTTGG
The DNA here is from genome assembly GCA_024400125.1 of Paludibacteraceae bacterium. Lineage (GTDB taxonomy): Bacteria > Bacteroidota > Bacteroidia > Bacteroidales > Paludibacteraceae > Colicola. Next base: position 9,721 of record JAKSNG010000026.1, on the reverse strand, counting down.
AAGAGAGTGTACAAGAGTCGATTAATCTATGGACAATGGCTCAGTATGGTGGCTGGATTATGATTATTCTGGCATTGCTGCTGGCTTGGGCGGTGTACTTGTTTATTGAACGAATGGTTGTGCTGAAGTCTGCCACCAAAGAGGACAAGACTTTTATGGATCGTATTCGCGACTATATCCATGAGGGTAAGATTGATTCAGCCATTAACTTGTGCAAGACTACCGACACTCCTTCTTCTCGCATGGTAGAAAAAGGTATTTCTCGTATTGGTCGTCCAATGCAGGATGTGCAAGTTGCTGTTGAGAACGTGGGCAACTTAGAGGTAAGTAAGTTAGAGAAGGGATTAGTGATTATGGCGACGATTGCTGCCGGTGCTCCTATGTTAGGTTTCTTAGGAACGGTATTAGGTATGGTGCAGACGTTCTTTAATATGGCACAAAATGCCAGTGGCGTCATCGAGATGAGTGCGCTTTCTGAAGGTATGTATCAAGCAATGGTGACTACGATTGGTGGTCTGATTGTTGGTATTTTAGCCATGTTCGCTTATAACTTCTTAGTGGCACGCATTGACCGCGTTGTTCGCTTATTGGAAGGACGCACAATGGAATTTATGGACTTATTAAATGAACCTGCATAATGGCATTAAAAAGAAGAAATAGGGTATCGGCAACGTTTGCGATGTCGTCTATGACGGACTTGATTTTCTTGCTGTTGCTGTTCTTTGTGATGGCGAGCACGATGTCATCTCCCAACGATATTAAAATCAACCTGCCGCAAGCCAAAGCCAAAACGAATACGAAGCAAGTGGTAGCGAAAGTTAGTATTGATAACTTGGGCAATTATTTTGTGGCATTAGGACGCGAAAAACCCGTAGCTATTGCTGTGGAAGATTTGGAAGGATATTTGTGTGGCATTCAGCAGATGGATTCCACTATGTATGTGGCATTGCATGCCGATCAAGACATCGCATATAAAGAAGTAGTGAACGTGCTGGATATTGCTAACCAGCATAAGATGAAACTCGTCATTGCTACGAGAAACAATGGTAAGTAAACAAAAATCAAATACAATTGCAGCGCTTGGCACAGTGTTATTTATGATACTGCTTTTCTTGTTGTTGTGGTTTCTCACTTTGACGTGGGAAAGTGAACCGGAAGAGGAAGGTATAGAAATAGCATTTGGTACAGAGCAAGAGGGTGGAGGTTCGCAGCCGATTGAGTCGGAGGCAGTGCCTCTTCCAGAACCCGAGGCGTCTGCTGCGGCTCCACAAGCACCGTCTAGTAATGACCTTATGGTGCAAGAGGACGAGTCGGCATTGGCATTAGCTAAGCAACGCGATGAGGAAGAGAAAGCGCGTCAACGAGCTGAAGCAGAACGACTCCAGCGTGAACGCGAGGCACAAGCCAAGGCAGAGGCAGAGCGCTTAGCGCGTGAGAAAGCGTTGGCGGAGAAAAAAGCCAAAGAGCAGGCGGCGATAGCCAAAGCTAATCAATTGGGCTCGCTCTTTGGTAACAATGGTGCTAATGCTCAAGGTAGTGGCGATACGCAGGGTAGCGGACAAAAAGGCAATCCGTTGGCAGGTCACGGTTCGTCGGGTAACAGTTCATGGTCATTAGCAGGACGTTCTTGTAAATCGTTGCCCAAACCGAGTGACGACTTTGCACAAGAGGGTACGGTCGTTGTGGCGATTATCGTGGATGCCAATGGTAAAGTGGTGAGCGCAAAGCAGACAACAGGAACCACTATCTCTAATGATGCTACGATACAATTGGCTATCAAGGCAGCATACAAGGCGGAGTTTAACTTTACAGACCGACCTGACAAACAATTTGGAACCATCACTTATCACTTTAAGTTTAAATAATTATGAATTATCTTTTTTTAGACAACGGCTTTGAGGAAATTGAGGCAATCACGACGGTAGATTTGTTGCGTCGTGCAGGTATTAAACTGACAACAGTTTCCATTACAGGCAAAGAGATGGTGCTTGGGGCACATAACATGGCTGTCGAGGCAGACGGATTATTTGACGATATTGATTTCTCGGATGCGGAGATGCTCATTCTCCCTGGCGGCCCTTCACATCTGGATCAACATGCAGGATTATGTGAATTGCTCAAACTGCATAATGAAAACAATAAACTCATTGCGGCTATTTGCGCAGCTCCTTCAGTCTTAGGCAAATTAGGTATTCTAAAGGGTAAACAAGCCACTTGCTATCCAGGCTTTGAAAATGCTTTGGGCGAGAGTTATGTAGGTGGATTGGTGGTGGAATCAAAGAATATCATTACTGCCAAAGGTCCTGGACTTACTGCGGACTTCGCGTTCTGCATTATTGAAAAACTGGCAGGAAGTGATGTCGCAGATGATGTGTACGATAAGGCACAATATTAATAATTAATTAGGAATAAAGGACAATAGTGTCCTCTATACATAGAAAAAAACAATAAACTAAAAACAATTATGAAAAAAGTATTATTTACGATTTTTGCTGTAGCTACAGCGATGTCAATGTTTGCACAAGAAGCAGCTCCAGAAGCTGCTCCAGAGAAAGAGAGTCCTTGGAAATTTAGCGGCTTAGTAGGCTTGAATGCTTCTGCTACCGGTTTATGGAACTGGGCTGCAGGTGGTAAAAACAACGTTAGCGGTGTCGCTTTTGGTAAGTGCCGTCTGCTCTATTCGGAGAATGCGCTCTCTTGGGAAACTAACTTAGACCTCGAATATGGTTTGAGTTGGATTGACCAAAAATACGATGCACTCCAAAAATCTAGTGACCACTTGAAATTCAATACCAAGTTTGGTTGGGAGTTCTCCAAATCATGGTTCTTGACAGCAAGTGCAGCATTTGAGACACAAATGGGTTATGGTTTGAATTACACAGGTGATGCTGCTGATGATTACTTGACCAGTAACATCCTTGCTCCTTCTTACACCGATATCTCTGTCGGTATTGATTGGAAGCCCAATGACATTTTCTCCATCTATCTGTCACCAGTTAGTGGACGTATCGCAACGGCATATTTGAGCGACAAAGTAAATGACAAGTTCTCAGAAATGGAAGGCGTAGATGTTCGTACGAAACTGCAAGAAGCTAATGGTACCTGGCATTATGACAAGACAACGAATGAAAAGATTTATTCCAATGCTCGTGCTGAGTTAGGTTTGAACTTCAAAGGATCGATTAACTATAAGTACAAAGATTTGACTTTGACCACCGCTTTGACCTTGTTCACTCCGTATGCATGGGACAAGACGAAGATGTATCTCTATACTGTAGGTGAAGGTAGCAATGTGACCGAAGCAGAGATGGATAAATTGATTAAAGGTGGCACGTCGGAAGAAATGTTTGAGTACATCGGTTACCGCGATAACAACCGTCGTTTTGGTAACTTTGATGTGGATTGGACTGTCGGTATCTCTTACCAATTCCTCAAATGTTTGAACGTTACTCTCTCTACCGACCTCAAGTACGTCAACGGCTTGAAGATTGACAAAGTCATTACCGATGCTAATGGCGTAGAGTTCGTTGAGTCTGCTGAACGTGTTCAGTTCCAAGGCGTCTTAGGTATTGGTATTGGATATAGCTTCTAATATTCCATGGATGCGTTAACGAAGTTGGAGGCGAATGTGCATCAGTTGCTGGAGCGTAATCAGCAGTTACAGGATGAGAATGCTGAACTGAAAGAAACAATCGAACACCAGCGACAGGAGATGATGCGCACTCACTCCGAACTCGTAACTATCCAAACCGAACACAAGAACCTTCGCATAGCGCATGGGCTTATCAATGCTCCAGAGCAGCGCGAGATAGCCAAGAAACAATTGGCAGCCATGATTGCGCAGGTCGATAAAGCCATTGAAGTGCTGAAGAAATGAGTGAACCGACACAACATATCAATCTGCAGTTAGATGCCCATCGTTTATCAATGGACATCCCTCGTAGTGATGAGGAAGCCTATCGCCGAGCGGTGAAATGGCTCAATCGGTTGTATCAGTTCTACTTGAAGAATTACCCATCTGCTTCTGCTGAGAAGTTGTGGGTGTATGTGGCGCTTAACGCAGGATTCCGATATATGTCGGACGAACGCGAAAAAGCGATTGAGCCCATCGAAAAGAAAATGAACGATATAAATAAATTAATAGAACAAAAATTATGTTAGAACCCTTATTAATAGCACTTGGCTCATTTATTGTGGGAGCCTTGATTTGCTATCTGGTATTTCGCTTTACCAGTGCTGGCTTGTTGAAAAAGGCAGCAGAGGAAGCGGAAATAATTAAACGGGACAAGATTATTGAAGCCAAAGAGCGTTTTATTGCACTCAAAGCTGATCATGAGAATCAAGTGCGTGCGGATGAGCAAAGGAAACAGCAACGTGAGCAACAACTCCAACAGCGCGAACAACAACTCAACTCTCGTCAGGGAGACATCCAACGTCAACAAAATGAATTGCAACATCAATTGCAGCAATTTGACCAACAGCAAAAAGCTTTAGAGTACAAAGAGCAAGAGGTCGAAAAAATGCACAAGCAGGCGGAACATCAGTTGGAAACGATTAGTGGTCTTTCTGCCGAGGAAGCCAAAAAACAATTAGTCGAGGCACTCAAAGACGAAGCCAAGACAGATGCCATGGCTTTCATCAATGAGACAATGGATGAGGCACGTCTGACTGCTAATAAAGAGGCGAAGAAGATTGTCATTCAAACCATCCAACGTGTTGCTTCCGAAACCACTGCAGAGAATGCCGTGTCTGTTTTCCATATCGACAACGACGAAGTCAAAGGTCGTGTCATCGGACGTGAAGGACGTAACATCCGTGCATTGGAAGCCGCTACTGGTGTTGAAATCGTAGTGGACGACACTCCAGAAGCTATCACTGTCTCGGGTTATGATCCTATTCGTCGTGAGATTGCTTGTTTGGCTTTGCACCAACTTATTCAAGATGGTCGTATTCACCCAGCACGTATCGAAGAAATCGTGGCTAAGGTGACTAAACAAGTGGAGGACGAAATTATCGAGACCGGTAAACGTACCACAATTGATTTAGGCGTGCACGGACTGCATCCTGAACTCATTCGCTTAGTCGGAAAAATGAAATACCGCTCTTCGTACGGACAAAACTTGCTGCAGCACTCTCGTGAAACAGCTAACCTTTGTGCAGTAATGGCGGCAGAGTTAGGACTCAATCCTAAGAAAGCACGTCGCGCTGGTTTATTGCACGATATTGGTAAAGTGGCAGAGAATGAGGAAGAGTTACCACACGCAGAACTTGGTATGAAAATTTGCGAAAAGTATGGTGAAAAACCTGACATCTGCAATGCCGTGGGTGCCCACCACGATGAGTGCGAGATGGAAACACTGATTGCTCCTATCGTACAAGCGTGTGATGCTATTTCGGGTGCTCGTCCAGGTGCCCGTCGCGAGATTGTGGAGAGTTATGTTAAACGACTCAATGACCTCGAGGCAATGGCTATGTCCTTCCCTGGTGTTGTCAAGACATACGCTTTGCAAGCAGGACGTGAACTGCGTGTTATCGTAGGTGCAGATAAGATTAGCGACAAAGATACCGAGCTGCTCAGTTTTGACCTCGCTAAGAAGATTCAAGACGAGATGACCTATCCTGGACAAGTCAAGGTGACGGTTATCCGCGAGACTCGTGCTATCAACTACGCTAAGTAAGATAAGAAAGTCCTTCTCCAATCGGGACTAAAATGATTGGTAGAGAACGAAATCCACGCTGGGAGAGTGGGAGGGAAGTGTCCTTCTCGTGATTGTTGAACGCAATCAGCTCTACTCAACGGGAGTTCGGAACATAAATTTAAGGCGTTTACTAACGCTTGTTATCGACTATCTGAAAACTAGGAATCTTCAGTTGTAATGTTCGAGAACAAGTAAGTGGTAGATGCTCACGGGTGTACATACACCCGCGTACGCGCGTACCATAAATATAACACGCGCGCATGTGGGAAATGAATACGCGGCGTGGGTTTCTAATTGCTTATTCGACATTACGGGTCTTTCCTAGTACCTCAGATAGCGGATAAGCAAGAGAGGAAATCCGCGTTTTTTATTGTGTATGTAGCAAAATAAAAGGTCGCGGGCGGAAACGCCAAGCGACCTTTTATGTATTGTAGAGAAAGAGACCAAAATTATTCGATATTTTTGTATTTTATGAGTTTTTCTCTACAATAACGTTAAATGATAATAATAAAGTACCACATATATGTTAGATTTATTTGAACCAATAATTGACTTATTTCGGCGCGAGTCGCCGCAGGAACGTTATGCCCGTGAGTGCTACGAAGCAGAGATGGAAGAAAAGAGACGAGAACTAAAAAAGAAAGAAAGAAAATAGAAGAGAAGAAAGAATTTAAAAGAAAAAACAATGAAACAAACCACAGTGCATGATTGTAAGTTAATTGACCTTAGAAAAATTTCAGATCCGAGGGGAAATCTTACTGTAATCGAAGGAAATGGAGATATTCCGTTTGACGTTAAACGTGTGTATTATCTTTATGATGTACCTGGTGGAGAAAGTCGAGGTGCACATGCTCATAAGGGACTTTACCAATTAATCGTAGCTGCCAGCGGTTCATTTACAGTTACTTTAGATGATGGAAAGGAAAAAAAATCCTTCAATCTCAAGCGCTCATACTATGGGCTCATCGTAGTTCCTGGTATTTGGCGTGATTTAGACGATTTCTCCAGTGGTAGTGTGTTACTTTGCTTAGCTAGTGAACATTATCAGAAGGAAGATTATATCCGTAATTATCAGGATTTTTTAGAATATAAAGGAATAAAGTCATGATACATCCATTATCCGATTGCCAAGCGCATATCCCAGAATCTACTAAGGTGTGGCAATTTTGTGTAATTCTTCCCACTGCGAAGATTGGGGAGAATTGCAATATTTGCAGTCATTGTCTCATAGAAAACGAGGCGGAGATTGGGAATAATTGCACCATCAAATGCGGTGTACAAATATGGGATGGTATAACGTTAGAAGATAACGTATGTGTTGGAGCCAATGTGACGTTTACTAATGATCGTCATCCGCATGCGAAGAACGCAGCTTGGAAGTTAGAAAAGACACTTATTAAGGAAGGCGCAAGTATTGGTGCTGGAAGTACTATCCTTTGTGGTATCACAATAGGGGAAAATGCTATGATAGGTATAGGAAGTGTGGTTACAAAAGATGTGCCAGCAGGGGAAGTGTGGGTGGGTAACCCTGCTAAGTTTTTAAAGAGAATTGAGGAATATAAATAACATGAATGTACCTTTTCTTTCACTCAAAGATGTTACTGCCCTACATGGTGCAGAAATCAACGAGGCTGTTAGCCGCGTAGTCAATTCTGGTTGGTACTTACAAGGCGAGGAGAATGCTCGCTTTGAGCGTGATTATGCCAACTATATCGGTACGAAACATTGCATCGGCTGTGCCAATGGCTTGGATGCCCTTATTTGGATATGGCGTGCGTACATTGAATTAGGCGTTATGCAGCCAGGTGACGAAGTTATCTTGCCGGCTAATACGTATATCGCCACTCATCTTGGTATTACCGAGAACGGATTAGTGCCAGTATGCGTGGAGCCACGATTGGATACGTTGGAGATAGATGACGAGCGCATTGAGGCAGCAATCTCCCCCAAAACAAAAGCCATCTGCATTGTTCACCTCTATGGTCGCTGCGCATATACGGAGAAGATTGGCGAACTCTGCAAAAAATACAATCTCAAATTGGTTGAAGATAACGCACAAGCTCATGGCTGCACCTTTAAGGGTCAACGCACGGGCTCTATTGGAGATGCGGCAGGACATTCTTTCTATCCTGGCAAGAACCTTGGTGCTTTGGGCGATGGTGGGGCAGTAACTACCAATGATGACGAATTGGCCGCTTGTATTCGTGCATTAGCAAATTATGGTAGTCAAAGAAAATATGTTTTCAAATACACAGGTCGCAACTCTCGTTTGGACGAGATACAAGCCGCCGTGTTGGATGTCAAACTCAAATACTTGGATGAAGATAACAAGCATCGTCAAGAAGTGGCAGCGTGTTACTACGACCATATTGATAATTCGTTGATAGCATTGCCACAACGTTTGGATGATGTAAATAATGTCTATCATCTTTTTCCGATTCTTGTGGCTGATGGGAAGCGTGATGCGTTGCATGATTATTTACAGGAGCATGGTGTAGGAACAGTAATACATTATCCAATTCCACCACATAAGCAGGAGTGTTATTCTAAGGAAGCGTGGAATGTACCACAGTTAAGTTTACCGATTACTGAACGATTGGCAAAAGAAGAATTGAGTATTCCTATGAGTCCATGTCTATCTATATATGACATGAAAAATGTGGTGAGATTAATAAATAACTTTAAATAATTTGATTTAATATGATGAAAAAACAAATAATGGTTACAGTAGTTGTTCTAACTTATAATCAAGAACAATGGATTGCGCAAACATTAGATTCTATTTTGGCTCAAAAGACTGAATATCCGTTTGAGGTTATTATTGGAGAAGATTGGGGGACAGATAATACTCGTAAGATTTGTGAGAAATATTGCACCAAATATCCAAATGTAAAGTTGGCTCCACAAGACCATAACTTAGGTGTTGTTGCTAATTGGGTGAATTGTATACAACTCGGAACGGGTAAGTATATTATGAACTGCGGAGGAGATGATTATTGGCATAATCCAAGTAAGATTCAACTTCAAGTTGACTATATGGAGACGCATCCTGAATGTATTCTATGTCATACAGATATGGATGTTTTGCATGTAAAAACTGGAAGAGTAAAACATAATGATAAGCAATCGGGAGGGATTATACCACCAGAGGGGCGTATTCAAAAGGACATATTGGCGGGGCGGGAACATATTAGTGCAGTAACTATGTGCTTTCGTAGAGATAAATTTAATGAATACATTCCGACTAGTAAATTTATAGAATTGAATTTTCCACGAGAGGATTGGCCAACGCTTGTTATTTTATCAGCACATGGAGATATTAATTATATTCCAGTTTCAACAGCGACATATCGAGTAGGTCAACCATCAATTAGTAATGAGATAAATTACGATAAAATCAGGAATCGTTATGAGCGTGATCTTATCATGACATCATTTTTGTTTTCAATGTTCCCAGAATGGGGACCAATAGATCAAGGAACGATTAATTATTACAAAACACATGTGTACCATAGTTTGTTAATGGCCGCTTATGAGAATAATGATTATAAATTAGCACGAGAGTTTGCAGTAAAAGATCCAACAAATACGAAAGCAAAACGTTGGGTTAAAAATTGGTTTACATTTCAGTTATTTCGACTGCTTAGGGTATTGAGATATCAATAAACAAGTAATCCCAAACTTTACGAGTATTAAATTACATCATCTCGCGGACGGATATGGGCGATAGTGTGGTGCGTCCGTGAGAAGAATGGAGTGACAGTTGATAGATTGGTCTAAAACGTTAGTATTCAGTAAAATACGTAATAAGAATAGCGAGGAATGCTTACTGAAAGAGACTGCGGAGTAGTGCGGAGAAGTGCGGAAACGAGTATATCTCCGCACTTCTCCGCTCGTTTCCGCAGATATCTTTTATATTTTTTCCTCTCTCTAAAATATGAATACGGCAACAGGCTTCCTACTTCGAACTAAAAAGCGGTTCGTAAGCGGTTCGTAGCGGGTTCCGAAGCGGTTCCAATCAT
>JAKSNG010000025.1 GCA_024400125.1 Paludibacteraceae bacterium | reverse complement strand
ATTCCAAAAGCATTTTTTGCAAATTTATTCAAAAACTTATCAAGAGGCGGTGCGGCGGGTTGCGGCGGATGCGGCAGGTTGTTATATATATACACATATACGCGTGTGTATGTATTTAAGCAAATACCCGCCACTACCCGCCACGCTGTAGTGACAGTAGTGACAGTAGTGACAGTTGTTTAGTATATATACATACATGCGCGTATATGTATTTAAGAAAGTATTGTCACTACTGTCACTGTTTAGAATTTTTATTACGTTTTTATACTATCTATCTACCAGATTATCAAGCACTTGTAATCTCTCTTGTCTCGTTACTACTAAACAAGTATCGTCGTCACTACCCGCCACTACTGTCACTCATTGATTGAGGGGAGGGAGGGGAGGGTATTTTCCAAAAACTATATATATTTATACACACCTCAGGCGCGAGCAGGTATTATATATTATAAAAGGTTTTCCCAAACTACCCTCCCCTCTCTCCCCTCTCTCCCCATAACTATGCAGAAGGCATAAACTCAACTGTTCGCATCATACGAGAAAAAATGCTCTCTATTAAATTACTGATAATCTGAGTGTTAAGCAGTGTGAAGATGTTGTAGGAATCCTAAACGCAGAAGGTGCAGACAGTACTTTCTAATATACATATATACACGCGTATATGTATATATAAAAATACCTTCTGCACCTTCTGCACCTTCTGCGGTATACCTAAAAAAGTAGACAGTTTTTTGTCGGCGGATTGGCGGGGCTGTCCACGTCCGCAGGTGCTCCGTTGGTGCTCCGAGACTACACCCGATGAATGTAGCCACTTTCCGAGAGGATAGCGAGCGGATATATTCTATGAAAAAGAAAGGGCGAGACGTAAGTCCCACCCTGAATGTTTTCACAACGGAATAATCCTTATTGTGTATATCCTTCAAAAAGGTGCTGCAAAAGTACTATTTTTTTTTGAAACTACCAAATTTTTTCGCATTTTTTTGCATATTTCAATATTTTTTTATACTTTTGCACGCAAATTCGTTCTTTGACATCCTGATTATTGATATTCACACAACAAAAACCTGTATACGACAAAGTCCTAAGACACCTATCTAATGTACACAAAACATACGCACGGGTTGTGTATATCCTTCAAATTTGATCTTTGAAATATCCTAAAACAACGCGAAAGCAGCAGAAAAAGCGGCGAAAGCAGTTGTGTATATCCTTCAAATTTGGTCTTTGAAATATCCTAAAACAACAATCCACGAAAATAGGTGTCTCCTTTATGAGTTGTGTATATCCTTCAAATTTGGTCTTTGAAATATCCTAAAACAACTTTTTGGCCATGATAAAACTGTAGATAATAGTTGTGTATATCCTTCAAATTTGGTCTTTGAAATATCCTAAAACAACTCCGCGCGGACAATGATATCGAAAGGGTGTGTTGTGTATATCCTTCAAATTTGGTCTTTGAAATATCCTAAAACAACAATTACGGAAATAATCATACCAAACGGAGTGTTGTGTATATCCTTCAAATTTGGTCTTTGAAATATCCTAAAACAACAGAACCTCCCTCGAACAATTAGTCTCCAGTGTTGTGTATATCCTTCAAATTTGGTCTTTGAAATATCCTAAAACAACCTCCACCTCTACCGACGGCAGGCACATATGTTGTGTATATCCTTCAAATTTGGTCTTTGAAATATCCTAAAACAACGCCGTCGCCGCCTAACTTGACATCGGCATAGTTGTGTATATCCTTCAAATTTGGTCTTTGAAATATCCTAAAACAACATCCTACAAAATTGTAAACTCTATTTTGCGTTGTGTATATCCTTCAAATTTGGTCTTTGAAATATCCTAAAACAACTCGACTTCTGCGCTGGTGGACTTCTCACTTGTTGTGTATATCCTTCAAATTTGGTCTTTGAAATATCCTAAAACAACGAGTGAAATCTTGGTACGCGCCACCGTGCAGTTGTGTATATCCTTCAAATTTGGTCTTTGAAATATCCTAAAACAACTCGTTTTGGATATTCTACTGAAAATCACGACATTATGATATGTTTTAGGATTGAAAAATGCAGGCAATTACTTGTCTGCATTTTTCTTTTATTAGCACTATTGCATTTCTATTAAAAGAGTTCTAACTGCTGAACTGGTTGTTGAAGCGGTGCAAAATGTTGGCAATCGAAGAGCTCCATGTCTCCAAATTGTTTATCAGTAATGCGTAGTATTCCGACTTTCCCGAATTCTGGTAGCATACTTTTTACTCTCTTAATGTGAACTTCCGCATTTTCTGCACTTGGGCAATGCCGTAAGTAAATAGAAAATTGAAACATAGTAAACCCATCCGTCATCAGTTTCTTACGGAACTGGGCATACGCCTTCCGTTCTTTCTTTGTCTCGGTAGGCAGATCAAAGAACACCAATACCCACATAATCCTATATTCACTAAATCTATCCATATAAAAAGAGCGTATCTACAGACACGCTCTTACCAATCAGGGTAAATAATTTTTCTTAATTCACCAGCGAAACATCGTTGTACGCTGTTTGCTGTGGTTTGAATAGCAATCATCATAGGACTACGGTGATTGTCTATAGTCACATCCATAGTCGTAATACCTAACAATTCTCGTTTCAAGTCTGTGGATACAGAGGATATATCTTTGCCACTTTTAATAATCTCAATCACTTTCATATCGACAAAGGGACGATATGGTTCCATAATGTCATCTGCCAAACAATAGGCATTATAGCGGTTGTGGTGGTGAATGCCCAACGTAGGTAACAATCCTGCGGCCACTAATGCACGCGCCATCATAGCGCGAACGATGGCATAGCCATAATTGAGCAAATTATTAGGTGGGGCTTCCTCTTGTCCTCGTACGAAATCCGGATTATGGAAGATATTTCTCCAATAGTAAACGGCTGCTCGTCCTTCGAGGTTGTCTGCATCTCCAGAGCGAACTTGCGTGGCCCATGCTAACATATTCTTATTTACTACACCTTCCGAGGCGAGTGCGTAAGCTTGTCCTTTAATTTTGCTACTAATGGTTTGTTGCCACAACTGTTTCTTAAGAGGTTCGCTAGCATCTATTTGTTGTCTAAAGCGTTCTGTTTGAATATGATTGCCGTCCAGTGGGAGTGTCAATCCGACAGGTAGATGTTGGTCATTGCAAGTGACAATTGCCACGTTGTTGTCCAATAATGCAGCCAAGACGCTTTCCGTGATTGTGATTTGTCTATGATCAAGAACCACCACCCCTAAATCTTCAATAGGAATTGTTTTAACTCCTAATTGTCTATTTGCTTCATTCAGTCCTTTAGCTTCTGTTACTTCGGGATATGTCACCACTAATTGCCCCAATTTGAGATTGAGGTAAACAGGATTGCTGAAACAAACGACACGTTTAATCATAACTGGAATTAATATTCTCCAACTGATACAATTAGTCCCAGATGGTTAAGTCGGACTTTGACAGCCCCCAACAATCCATTAAGTCCTAAACGTTTGTATGCGATTCCATTTAATTCTTTTTTATCTTCTACGGATGTTTCCAAATGATGCCTAAAAGTGTAATCTCTTGTTGTTAATTTTTGTACTCTAAATAGGTTAGGACTAATACGAGCATAGTTACTTTCATCCATTAAGTCTATTTCCTCCGGGAAGAAACCTGTTTCAGGATTTGGGAATACAAAGAACTCATTTTGCTTCATCGTGAAAAGGAATTGCCATCCCAAATCTTTATTGTACTCTTTATCAATAATAGGCAGCCCCATATTTGCACAAGTTACCGCTTCATAAAAAGAAACAACATGTTCTTGTAAGACGCCATTAGTATCTCTAAAAATAGCCACATGATGGTTATTGCTGGTACTAACAAAATCTGTTAGAATGGGGTTATGTGAAGAATCAAGAATTTCCGCCCCTTTGTTGTCATGTTTAGTATGTAAGGCTGTTGCCACGTTGACTCCTCGAATAGTCACGCGCCGAAGAGTAATCCCCGCCTCTTGATTATACCAAATAGGATGTTCTTCAAGATTTGAAAACGCTGCTTTAGCATCTCCCTGATATTCAGCCAATCTCTTTTGTAAAATCTCCCTTATATGTTTATTGATTACTTTATCAATTTTAATGTCTGGAGTTATAGGTTTCCGAATTGTATATTGAGTTTCGTATGTTTTTGTTTTTACTTCTTCTGGTACCATTTTTTGTGTGGCTCCATTCAACAAAATTGGGCGCTTGCTTAAACTATTTGAACCAGTAAAGGCTTTTTTCGGATTTCCTCCATAATTATTCAAACGAGTTAATAATAATTCTCTAATTTGTGGATTGCAGACTGTCAAAATCTTATCTTTATCAAACGAAGCACCAATCTTTTCCACTTTTACGACTTCCACCAAAATCTGCCCATATATAGTGTCATTATGTAAAGAACCACGAGGTGTTTGTGCCTTTTTCTTTTTTCCTCCATTTTTATCTGCAATAACATATCGATTTAGTGTTGTTACTTTATTCCGTGCTTTTACGGAAACAAGAGTGCTATCTAATTGTTTTTTAGCTTCTTGACGGAATTTAGCCAATGGCATTGGAGATATAAACCGCAATTTGCCATTGTGACGTTCTAAATACTTTTTTTCGATAGCGTAGATAACGGAAGAACGCTGTTCTTTACTCAAGTCTGCCAATTCAACCATGTCCAAATCTATAAAATCATCTATTCCTTTTTCAATGCGTGCATTTAGATTATTTAGATATTGAATATATGCTGGCTTTGTGAAAGCGATGGTCAAAGCATCCATCGCATGATGACGGTTATCATTGCGTTTTGTCCAATCTAATATCCGTCCTATCGTTCTACCATCCTTATCTTGATAGTACTCTGTTTGACCAATAGCTGCATATTTATCCCAACTTAGTTCTTTCATTATATCCACTAATTGCCAATCTTCACGTAAACGGTCAGTCACAGAACCTGTAGTTGATACTACAATGGGAACCATTTGTTCTAAAATCTCTCTGGCTTTGCGAGCAATATATTGTGAGTCTCGCAAATCTCGGTCAATAAAGCCGCTAGGAATATCGGCTTCTGACATCAACAACTTTTTCCCTTTTGCTTTAGAAAGAGATCCATCATTTACCAAACTCTCAACACGAGTCTTATAGCTATCTAATCCATCGGCATTATACTTTTGTTTAATAAAATCTAATGCCGTCATCTTCCCTTTTTCAATATTGATAGCACGCACTTCTAACGTTTTGTTAGACAAACTATCATCGAATAGTTTTGCTTGTGGAATAATGTGTTCAATATCAAACTCTTTACTAAACACTTTTTCATGTGGAATATAGGTATTAGAGTATAATGTTTTATAGCCATTGTTTTTTAATTCTTCATATAGTTTATACCGAACAATATCAGTTCTGCTGATATGTATCATTCCATATTCTGCCTCAAGAATCTTCCTTATTCTAGCATTATATTCTTCTCCTTCTTTTACTGCACTAGCCCATTCTTTTCTTTCTGTGGCGCTTTTCTTTAAGTCACGTGCGAGTTCAATACGTATTTCATCAAGTTTTCCATACCGGTTTACTACTGCATTGACCACATTAATCATTTGGTTGAGTATCTTCTCAACTACAGGATTACGCAAACTATTATGAGGAATTAATTCTAATTGATTAACGTAATGTTTTTGAGCCAATTCAACTTTTGTTAATGAACGCTTTGAATGTTTGAATCCTGCATATTGACAAGCTACATCATATTGATTCCCTGCTTGTAAGAATGGCAATATTTTACGAATGGCACGTGCGGACAGATTACTATAATCATCGTCAAGTTGAACATTGGCTAATGCTTTTGCCCCATACTCATTAAAACCAAAATCTTTTTGTAGTTTTTCAATCAACGAATCATTTCCTGAGACAGATTTGTCTCCTTCGTAAGAATACAATAAATGCCATAGTTGCATTATACCTTGGTTATCCCAAGGGGATTCCTTTGTGTGTTCTTTTGTGTAATCAATTGTAAATAAGTTTTTACCTTCAGTTATATGATGCTGCTTAAATTCGTCTTGAATACGATTGATAAGAGTAGCAGTGTTCATTTTTTTTGTATCTATTTCCACTCCTAATTCTTCCAAAATCTGTATGTAAACATCTAATAATGCAGACAATGTCCTATTTCCTTCTAATTTGTCATAATTTGTAACCTTTATAGATACAGATTTATTTCCATTTTTTAGGATATCAGCCACCCTAGTAGATGATAACTCTTTACACCATGACAATTCTTGATGCAACAACAACATTTCATCTTCGGTCAAACGTCGAATTTCATTGTTTTTCTCTATTTTAACATTATTCAGTATTTGCCAAATTTTGAATTCTTGGAATAAGGGTGAAGATTTGGGGCAAACTTTTGGTCCAACAATTATTTGTTTTGTTTTTCCATCTTCTGTAGTTATATTTTTTGTCGTCCTACATAATTCACATACGGCTAATTCTGATTTTTTACTTCGTAAAGGGCGTTGGTAAAAAATAGCAATATCCCTAATTTTGTGTTTGAGTTCTGCGGTAAGTTCTTGATGATATTGTGCTTGACATTCCCAAATGGTTTCAAATTCATCTAAATAATCCTGACGATAGAAAACCTGAGTTTTCAGGCTATAATGTGGATTTGCTTGAAGTTGTGTATACTGATATTGCCCAACCGTTTGATGATTAAAATATAATTCCTTGCTTCTATCTCCAATCGCACCAAGATAGCCACTTGATGCATTAATATCACCATTAATTTCCTGTAGAACAACAACTAATTGTTCTTTGCTTAATTGTTGTGTTAATCCATAGACACGCCATTGCGCGTTTTCTTTCTTTAAATCTAGTCCTTTAGTAGTTCGTTTCTCTCCAACAATATCCAATACTGATGCAAGAATGGCATATGTGGCTTTGCGATTAGCACCTTTTACTTGCTCATATAAGTTTTCATTCAATTCTGTATAAAAAGTTTGTTGCTTTTGCCATATCATTTCAAACTCTTGGTACAAATCAGAACGATAATAACTCGGAAGTGATTTTTTTCCATCCTTCAAAAAACGTAAGTTCATTTCTCCAGGAGTGATTTTTTCGTCATAGAGCATTTTAGCGATTGCCATTCCATCAATAAACTGTCCGTCTTCAGATGATTTAACTTTACGAGAACTTTTATAACCACGTTTTTTGTTAATTATCAATAATACGCGAGCAAATTGTTCAAGTGAAATTTGCTCAACAGCAGCTTTGGCACGTAATGCTATCGTTTCAAAAGTGGTCTTATTACCAACTTCCGTCAATGTACTATTGCTGAAAATTAAACCTGATTCTACTAGATATTGAATTAACAACTCTCGACGTTTTTTATAACGTTGTAGATTCCTTCGCATGCCTCTTAATTGTGTGCGACCTGCATTACACGATATACTTTTTCCTCCCAAGAAATCTTTTTCAGGAGTCATACATTCTTTTTTGCTTTCGCTATTAACAAAATTATCATAGTGTATTGTGCGAACTCCTATTTTAACAATTTCAGAATCGTTATTTTCCGATTCTTTTACTACTGCCCAACCAATGCTATTGGTTCCCAAATCTAATCCTAAAATCTTCTTTGTTTCCATGATATTATATCGGCTTTTTATATTTCCTATTGTGTTAAGTATATATTCTTTTTTCCTCTTCCAAAACTTTATCACCTGCAAAAGTACGATTTCAAAGTGTCATATTAGTGTCACTTATAAAAATATTGTTGTTTTTATTCACTTTTATCCGAAAAACTTTAACAAGCCACATCGGTTAGGTATTTCTTACCATCAGAATGAGATGTTAATTTCAGTTGGTGACAATTTGTCACCGACTCATTTCCTTCCTCAATGAGACGTTGTTTAACTTTGTTCCAATACTTACGAGACGTCTGATAATCAGCACTCTCTGTTAATACTTGGATAACATCTACAATGGAAAAGAAATACTTTTCTTGTTCATCATCCCACACAACTCTAATTCGCTGCGCTTCAAACTTTTTTATAATCTCTTCTTGTGCCATAACACACTCATTTTAACTTCGTTATTGAAATTCCGCTGCAAAAGTTATTGATTCGCTTATCGGAAGAGACGGGAGAGGAAGGAGCGGTGAGGTTGCGCTGAATGGTGAGGCTTGTCTGCAACCATATTAGCTGATGGTGCAGGCTGGTGTGCACGCCCTGAGTGAACCATCTGGTAGATGATTCCCCAATCGGGCAAACCTCCTAAATTGCGGTCATCAATATAGAGATCTGCAGTAACCTTGCGATTAGGTCGATCTTCTGGTGCTTCCTCCGGATAATTAGTATTGACAGCATAGAACTCAAATCCGCGTCCTGCACAATAATCAACTGCCTCCTGTAGCAAATGTCCTTCACGAACAGACCACAGGATAATCTGATGCCCCTCTTGCTGGAGTTTCTTTAAGGTGTCAATGGCAAAAGGAATGGGTTTGCCAATACGAGGATACTCATGGGTGACGAGCGTGCCGTCAAAATCTACTGCAATGGTCATGAGTGGTTATGATTTGTGATTTGTGATTTGTGATTTGTGATTTAGTATTGATCTTGTTTTGGGGCGAGTTCTTGTTGCATCTTGGCTTCGGTGGGTTTAGTGAAATACCAACCAATAGCACCAATGGCAGCAATCCACACCATCGAACGATAAAAACCCATCAGACAAAAAGCAATGATACCTACCAACATCGAATTGCTCACTAACGCAATACGCACATAATCCTTACGTATATACTCGTGCGTGCGCAACTGCTCATCTTCGATTAAACGAATACGGTCACATTGGCGTTTGAACCAAAACAAGCCCAACGGAATAGTTAAAAGTGCATCAAAAATAACTACATACTGCAACACCACACCTACCTGCGACTGCGGGTCAATACAAGCAATATACCCCTTGGTAATCAACAAATACAACACCGTGTATGCTAAGACGGTTAATGCTGCCATTCCATAGTACAAATAATTCAACTTCTTCATCGTTTTTTGATATAATTTTAAGCCTTAAATTCTATACGATTTTGCACCGAACGACCCAACGTGATATCGTCCGTATATTCGAGGTCATTTCCTACTGCAATACCCCGTGCTAATTGCGTCACTTTGATAGGGTAATTCAGATTGTCAATATTCTGTAAACGCCTATAAATGTAGAAGTTAGTAGTGTCACCCTCCATCGTCGTTGGCAACGCCAAAATCACTTCCTGCGGTGTATCTGCCCCACCCTGCACACGTGCCACAAGTGAGTCTATTTCGATGTCTTTAGGTCCAATACCATCCATCGGCGAAATAACACCTCCTAAGACATGATAAACGCCATTATACTGCCCTGTATTTTCAATCGCCATCACGTCCCGAATCGTCTCAACCACACAGATAGTATGTTGGTCACGATGATGCGAGGCGCAGATAGGACAAATCTCAGTATCAGAGATGTTATGACAGCGTTTGCAGTAGTGCACTTCGTGCTTGAGACGACTGACTGTGCCTAACCACGCGTCCACGTCTTCATCACTCTGCCGCAGCAAGTGCAACACATAGCGCAACGCCGTTTTACGCCCCACTCCAGGTAAGGACGCAAAACAATCAATTGCTTTATTGAGCAGTATGGATGATGTCTCTAACACAAACTAAGCCATTTACGCGGCAAAGATACTGCTTTTTTTGCATATATGCAAATATAAAAGTGAAAAAAGTTGAAAAAGTGAAAAAAGTGGAAAAAGTAGGGGTGTTTTGGAGGAATAATTTGCATATATGGCAGGATTTGAGTACTTTTGCACGCTTAAATTGCGTGTAATGTGCGCGTACACAACGAAAAGAAGACGCTACATATTGCTGCTGAGTGCTTGGTTAAGCACGATTGGGTTGGTCGCTCAATCCAAGATTGATGTACCTATTCATTACAGTTCGAATGACTCAATGATTATGATGTCGAACGGTAATGCGTACTTGCATGGTCAGGGCGAAATCCAATACGAGGAGATGAACCTCAAAGCCGATTATATTCATTGTCAGATGGATAGTAACCTCATTCATGCCAACGGCGTGTGGGATTCTATCAACGAGGAGTGGAGAGGTAGGCCTGTGTTTGCGGACAAGAAAGATAGTTATGAGTCCAATGCGATGACCTACAACGTCAAGACCCGCAAAGGCTTTATTCAGCGTGTGGTAACACAGCAAGGTGAAGGATATATTCAGTCTGAGAAGACGAAGAAGATGGAAGATAACTTGATGATGATGGCACATGGTAAGTACACCACTTGCGACCAGCATGACCATCCACACTTCTACATGAGTCTAACCAAAGCCAAAGTGAAACCAGGTGAATATATTGCTGCTGGTCCAGCATATTTGGTAGTGGGGGATGTGCCGTTGCCGATTGCTATACCGTTTGGTTTCTTCCCCTTTACCGACCAATACTCCAGTGGTCTGATAATGCCGAACTTCGGCGACAACTACGAGCGGGGACTATACCTACAAGGTATTGGTTATTACTTTGCGTTGTCCGACTACTTCGACTTGGAGTTAACCGGCGACATCTACACCAAAGGAACATGGGCAGTGTATGCCAAATCGAAATACCTCAAACGCTATGCGTTCAGCGGAAACATCTCAATTAACTACCGTACGGACGTTATTAGTGAACCTGACCTGCCGGATTATCAGAAGAATACCAACTTCTCTCTGCAATGGACACATCGCCAAGACAGCAAAGCCAATCCGTACAACAATTTCTCTGCCAGCGTTAACTTCTCGACCTCCGGTTACAACCGCAGTAATATCAATAGTTACTACAACGCACAGCTGAACTCCGAGAACACCAAATCGTCCTCTATCAGTTACACACAACGTTTTCCAGATAGTCCATGGAGTTTGTCTTTGTCTGCTCTCGTCAGCCAACGTACCAAAGACTCCACGATGTCTCTTACCCTACCCGACCTGTCTGTGAGCATGAGTCGTATTTATCCTTTCAAACGCAAAAAACCAGTGGGCAAAGAACGCTGGTACGAAAAGATATCTATGTCTTACACGGGTAACGGTAAAATCAGCGTTAGCAATATCAAGGAAGACAAATTCGTTCACTCTAATTTCCTGCGCGACTGGCAAACAGGATTAAAACATACTATTCCTATCTCGGCATCGTTTATGGCGTTTAAGTACCTGAGTATCACGCCCAGCATCACGCTAACCGACCGTATGTATTTCCAGCGCGTTGACCAGTCGTGGGACGATAAGACGCAGCAATTAGCGCGAGACACTACCTATGGATTCTACAACGTATTTGACTTCAATGCGTCTGTGAGTATGTCCACTAAGTTGTACGGATTCTTTATACCTTTCCGCAAGTGGTTTCCGAATAGTAAAGTGGATCGATTCCGTCATGTGCTGACTCCATCGGTATCGTTCTCCTACCATCCAGACTTTGGTAAGGCGGGTTGGGGTTATTATGGCAGTTATGACCAGCCTGTTTATACCAACGAAATAGACCCAATGACAGGACTTAGAATACAACAATACGACGGCAACGGAAATCCGATGTACGTGCATCAAAACTACTCACGATTCCAAAACGGTATTTATGGCAACGCGTCGCAAGGTGCGTCCGGAAACTTGAGTTTCTCTGTGGCAAGTCAATTGGAAGTGAAAGTGCGTAACGACAAAGATACTACCGGCAAAGCACCCTACAAAGTGTGGTCGATTATCGATAACCTCAGTATTGGCGGAGGTTACAACTTTATCGCAGATAGTATGAACTGGAATAATTTCTCCGTCAATCTGCGTCTCAAACTGCCCATCAAGAATTATACTATCAATATGAGCACATCGTTAGATCCATATATGTACGAACTGAATGCATTAGGCACCCCAGTCCGTACCAATAAACAGTATTGGCATAATGGACGATTCCCACATTGGAGCGGATGTAGTTTCAGTTTTAACTATACCTTCAACAACGAGACCTTCAAGAAATTGGGCAACCTCATCCAAGGCAAAAAGAATACTTCAACTTCGGATACCGACGGCGATATACCACCGACTACCGCCAACGAAGACGGCACCCTCAATGACGGCAAATTTGACCGAACGGACGACAAAATTAATGATGGATACGTATTCGCAGAGATACCGTGGAGTTTAACAGTCAGTTACTCCATTGCCTATCGTAATCTGTCCACGTTCAATTACGAGAAGATGCAGTACGATATGGGACTGACCAATAACTTGTCCTTCAGCGGCTCATTAGGTCTTGGCAAAGGATGGAAAGTGACGGCATCAGCCAGTTACGACTTCCGTGCCAATAAATTAGCGAACGCCACGTTTAATATCACACGTGACTTGCACTGCTGGACGATGACCTGCTCGTTTGTGCCTATCGGACCTTACAAGAGTTACACGTTCCACATAGGTGTTAACGCCTCTATGCTCAAAGACCTCAAGTACGATAAGAATAGTACCGATAACACCAGTAAGAAAGTGAATTGGTGGTAAAAAGTTAAAAGTAAATAAAATACAAATATGATTGAACAAGACAAAGTAGTAACGTGCACATACAAGATGTATGTAAACGGAGAGAATGGCAGTGAAGAACTGATTGAGGAAGCAACCAAACAACACCCCCTCACGTACTGTCACGGAGAACACATGATGTTGCCTAAGTTTGAAGAAGCAATGGCTGGCAAAAATATCGGAGACCATTTTGATTTCCGTATCGACCACAAAGACGCGTATGGTGAATACGACGAGAAAGGCGTGATGGAATTAGACAAACGTATGTTCTTCAACGGCGACGGCGAATTTGATGAAGAACGCGTGTTCGTGGGCAATATCGTGCCGATGAATACCGTTGATGGACAAATCATCAATGCACAAATCATTGAGATTACAAATGACAAAGTGACTATCGACCTCAACCATCCGTATGCCGGCGAAGACCTGCATTTCGTGGGCGAAATCATTGAGATTCGCGATGTGACCCCAGCAGAACTGGAAGCTATTCGTCATCCACATAAATGCGGGAAGTGCAAAGGACATTGTGAAAGTCATTGCGAAGGTCATTGTGGAGACTGCGAGAGTGATAAGTGTAACAAATAACAAATCCTAAAAATAACAACTATGGCGAATATTTTGGCAATAGTGGGCCGTCCCAATGTTGGGAAATCGACCTTATTTAACCGCTTGACAAAGACCCGTCGGGCGATTGTGATGGGCGAAGCAGGAACCACACGAGACCGTCAGTACGGTCACGTAGAATGGTGTGGAAAAGAATTTTCGGTTATTGACACCGGCGGTTGGGTAGTCGGAAGTGATGACACATTTGAATACGAGATAAACCGACAAGTTGACCTTGCCATCAAAGAAGCAGACGTCGTGCTGTTGGTGGTGGACGTGAACGAAGGTGTCACTCAATTCGATATGGAAGTGGCTCACTTACTTCGCCAAGCCAAGAAACCTACCCTGCTCGCAGTCAATAAAGTAGATACATTTGAGCAACAGTATGGTGCTTCAGAATTCTATAAATTAGGACTTGGAGAACCCTATATTCTATCGGCAGAGAATGGTTTAGGCACGGGCGAGTTGTTGGACGAAGTGTGCAGTCGTTTTCCGCACAAAGATGCAGAAGGCAACGTGGAAGATCAATTGCCACGTTTTGCGATTGTTGGTCGCCCAAATGCTGGCAAGAGTAGTATTATCAACGCTTTCTTGGGCGAAGAACGCAATATCGTAACAGATATTCCTGGTACCACTCGCGATAGTATTTACACACGATACAACAAGTTCGGCAAAGACTTTTACTTGGTTGACACGGCAGGTATTCGTAAAAAAGCCAAAGTGAACGAAGACTTGGAATACTACTCTGTAGTGCGTTCGATTCGTGCGATAGAGAACTCCGATGTGTGCATACTGATGATTGATGCGACACGCGGTATTGAAGCACAAGACCTCAATATCTATCAACTCATACAGAAGAATAAGAAAGGTTTAGTGGTGTGTATCAATAAATGGGACTTGATAGAAAGCAAAACCAATGCAGACATCAAGGCATACGAGGCAGCTATTCGTGACCGAATTGCACCATTTACTGATTTTCCGATTATCTTCACTTCGGCAACGACCAAACAGCGCATATACAAAGTGATGGAAACGGCGTTGGCAGTTTATGAGAACAAGTTCAAGAAGATACCTACCGCACAATTGAATGAAAAGTTCCTGCCGCTGATAGAGAATTATCCGCCACCAGCAACCAAAGGCAAGTATATCAAAATCAAATACTGCACGCAATTGCCTAATACACAAGTGCCTACGTTTGTATTCTTCGCTAATCTGCCACAATATGTGAAGGAGCCGTATCGTCGTTTCTTGGAAAATAAACTGCGTGAGTGGTGGGATTTCAATGGCACACCAGTACAACTGTTTATGCGAGCAAAGTAAGACTATTTTTTAATAAAAATAGTACAAATATAAAAAAAATTTGGTTATATCAAAAATTTATTGTAATTTTGTGCGCTGAATGAAGATTATTGGTTTCATAGCGACTTGTCCGCAAGGAGATAAAGTGACCTATCAGATGGTATTGAAGGGCGACAGTTGTTTATTAGTCAACCGTAAGCCGTTTTTTACTCCCGACTGGACACAGGATTTGCGTATGACGCCATGTATAGTGGTTCGTGTCAGTCGATTAGGCAAAGAGATTGCAGCTAAGTTCGCGCCACGATACTATGACGCAGTCGCCAATGGAATTGATTTTGTGGCATGGGATAAAATGCAGGCTGCTCAGCAAGAAGGAAAGAGTTGGACAGAGGCAATTGCGTTTGACTACTCGTTAGCAATAGGGGCGTGGTTAACACCCAACCTAACTCCGGAACAAGAGCAGCAGATTCATCAAGCCATTGCACAAGCAAGTCGCGTTATGACTATTCGACAAGGCGACCTCATCTACATTCAACAAGGGCGCGAACCCGTACCCGTGAAACGCGATGAAGTGATAGAACAAGAAGGGTTATATTGTAAAATTAAGTAAGACGATGTATAGACGAATCATTATAGGACTATTGTTGGTATTGGCTATTCCGATGGCTGCCATTACGCACACCTATTCGAGTCAATCTGTGCTGCAGAGCGGCAAGTGGATCAAGATACGTGTGAGCGAGACTGGCGTCCATCAAATCACATACGAGCAACTCGCAGCCGCCGGTCTGACACCAGCCAATGTGCGCATCTACGGCTACGGAGGCGGCAAATTAGCACAAGACTTCAATGTGCGCAAGATAGATGATCTGCCAGCAGTACCATTCTGGATAGAAAAAGGTAGCGACAACGTCTTTGGTGAAGGCGACTATATCTTGTTTTATGCACAAGCCAATATCAGCTGGGGTTACAATGGTGTTCGTTTCACGCACACACGCAATCCCTATTCGGAATATGGTTATTACTTCTTGACGGACAATGCCGGAGAACAGCGCTTGCTGACTTCATCTGCATCAGCCATTGATAACACCAATGCCACCGAAGTAACAACTTACTTGGATTATCAAGTACACGAAAAAGACTTGGTTAATCTATTGGACGTCGCCAAAGGTTGTGACGGCGGAGGGCAAGAGTTTTATGGCGAGTTATTCACGTCTATCAATCCGTCAGCGTCCTTCTCTTTCCCATTTCAAAACATTGTAACAAGTACGCCAATGCGCTGCTATGTGGATTTGGCAGCATACAGTGGTGCGGCAACAACTTTCACGATTACACATGGCAGCAGTCAGCAAGTAGTGAATATCAAGGAAGTTCCTGTCACCGACTACTATACGATGGGAGAGACAAATAAGTTCAATGGCACACTCAATCCGTCTGGTAGCAGCACACAGACTATCTCCATTCAGTTCAAGAACAGTCAGACTTCTGCACGCGGGTACCTCAATTACATCGAATTGACGGCAACTTGTAATCTGCGTATGCGCGGCAACGCGTTGCCTTTCCGAACAGACGAGAACTACGACGAGGAAACAGCGCTGGAATATGTGATTAGCAATGCTACCTCCTCTACACAAGTGTGGAACGTGACCGAATTAGACCATATCTATCGCGTGCCAACGACCTACAGCAATGCGCAGGTACGTTGCTGCGTGTCCAATAAAGACGATATACAGCAGTTAGTCGCTGTGAATGTGCAAAACACTACCGGCTGGTTACAACCAGAGTTCATTGGTGGTATCAGCAATCAGAACTTACACCAATATAGCGACATCGACTTGGTAGTGATTACGCCGATTGAGTTTAAGGAACAAGCACAGCGCGTAGCAGATATACACCGTGACCATGACCAAATGACCACATTAGTGGTGACGGATCAGCAAGTGTATAACGAGTTCTCCAGCGGTACACCCGACGCCACCGCTTATCGATGGCTGATGAAGATGTTATATGACCGCGGCGTCAATGGAAAGCATAAACCGCGTCATTTGCTGCTCTATGGAGACGGCACATTTGATAACCGACAGATTTTAGCAGCCTCTCCTTCTGTTGACTCGCCAGGCGGTAAAGCATGGTTGCTGACGTATCAAACGAAAAATTCGCTCAAAGAGACGGACGCCTTCCCCATGGACGACTACTTTGCCTTTATGGAAAATAATGAAGGCGAGAACGAGACCACGGGAACGATGGAATTTGGTGTGGGACGTTTGCCCATAGGTTCTGTAGAAGAAGCGACCTCAATGGCGGACAAGATTATTGAGTATATTGAGAACACCAACTACGGCAAGTGGAAGAATCAATTACTGTTTATTGCCGATGACGGCGACAACGGCTTGCACACACAGACGGCTGAAGCAGGTTCAGAAAAAGTGCGTGTAAAAAATCCTGACTTTATCGTTAACAAAGTCTATCTCGATGCTTATCCACAAGAGAAAGGTGCGTCCGGAGAGAGTTATCCGATTGCGAAGAATAAGATTGACAATCTCTTTAGTAGTGGCATTCTGTACATGAACTACTCAGGTCATGGAGGATACAACGGCATCACCAATGAGGGAATAATGAACCTCAGTTCTATCAAGAAAATGGTGAATAAGAATTTGGGATTGTGGATGTTGGCAACTTGCAGTTTCTCGCACTACGACAGCGGCAAACGTTGCGCAGCCGAAGAAGCAGTACTCAATCCGCACGGAGCCGCTATTGCCGTTATGTCCGCATGTCGTACGGTATATGCCAATCAAAACACGATTATCAACCGCAACTTCTGCGACACGCTCTTTGGGCACAAAGACGTCTATCATTACGATATGACGATTGGTCAATCTACGCGTATTGCGAAGAACAAGACCGGTAACGACCCCAACAAGCGTGCTTACACATTGTTGGGAGATCCAGCTATTCGTCTGAACTACCCTACTCAATTCCAAGTACGCACGACGGTTTGTCCAGATACGGTACATGCTGTTTCGACCCACCAATTGAAGGGCGAAGTGATTGATTCGACAGGAACACGCATGGACTGGTTTAACGGCAAAGTACAGATTTGGGTTTATGACAAACTGCAGAAAGTGACGACACGTGACAACGACGAGCCAACTGAGAGCAAGAAAACTCGCATAACCTACAACGACTACCCTAACCTACTATTCAGCGGCGAAGTGGACGTGAAAGATGGTATATTCCAAACGATGTTTATGGCTCCATTAGATATTCACTACAACTACGGCAACGGACGCATTGTGTATTACGCATACGATATAGATAATGCGGCAGAAGCTGTAGGACACTATGAGAAGTTTGTGATTGGTGGCAGTTCGACTGTGGCTATCATGGACACACTTGGTCCTAACGTGCATATTTATTTGAATAACAAGTTATTCAAGGACGGAGACGAAACGCACGAGAATCCGCATTTCTTCGCCGATATAGATGACGAGCATGGCATCAATGCGATTGGCAGCGGTATCGGACATGACTTGATGATGGTTGTAGATGATGACCCATTGCAGACATACGTACTGAATGAGTACTATCAAGTGATGAACGGCGATTATCGTCAAGGTGCGATTAGTTACAAGATGCCACAGCAGACAGAAGGGCAACACCAGTTACGCTTCCGTGCATGGGATTTGCTCAACAATAGCACTACTAAGTATTTGAACTACACCGTAGTTAATGGCAAAGATACCGAAATCTATTCCGTAACGGCTTATCCGAATCCTGCCAAAGCAAATGACCTACTCACGATTCATGTCGATTATGATTATCCAGACGAGTTGGTGGAGACACACGTCTATTTCTATGACATGGCTGGACGCATGACGCATGTGATAAGTCAAGAAGATGCCCAATTGATTCAGTGTAACCTATCCGAGATTGGATTAGCACCTGGCTTATACACCTACCGCATTCTGATGAAGACCAAGAACACTTCGATGGTCACTAAAGCAAGCAAACTAATTGTAACATTCTAACATAATAACATCCTAAAAAATAGCATTTATTGCCTATGAAGAAAATTTAAAATGAACGAAAACGAAGACAAAAACGAAAACGAAAACGAATAAACAATATAATACATTACAACAATGAAAAAGATTATTTTATCTATCGCGTCTGTACTTATGGCAGCAACCATGATGGCGCAAGAAGCAGACGGAACCATGAATCCTTTAATCACGGCTATGCCGTCTCTTTCAATCGCACCCGATGCTCGTGCAGCAGGTTTGGGTGACTTAGGTGTTGCCACTACTGCGGACATGAATAGCCAGTATTGGAATGCGGCTAAGTTCGCTTTTCACGAGAGTCACGGTGGTATTACTGCCAACTACACACCTTGGTTGCGTAAATTGGTGACTGACATTGATTTGGCACATTTGGAAGGTTTCTACAAATGGGATGATTTGCAGGGTGTGGGTATGTCGTTTACCTATTTCTCTATGGGTGACGTGGCATTGACCGATGCATACGGTCAGACTATTGCTAACTGCCGTCCTAATGAGTGGGCATTAGATGCCAGTTACTACCGTAAGTTGCACGAATATGTGTCTATGGGTGTAGTACTGCGCTTCTTATACTCCGACCTCAATAACGGTATCAGCACGAGTGCAGAGAAGATGAAAGCAGCTTGGACGATGGCAGCAGACATCGACTTGTACTATAAGCAGCCAATTGACATCTCGCTTGGAACTTCCTATTTTAGTTTAGGTTTCTGCTTGCAGAACTTAGGCGGTAAAATGAGTTATGACGAAGTGACTAAGAACTTTATCCCTGCGAATATGCGTATTGGTGTGGGTTATGAACTGCCATTCGACAACTACAACAAGTTGACTTTCAACTTGCAAGCAGACAAACTGATGGTGCCAAGTCGTAAGAGTCGTTTCACAGAAGGTTTTGATAAAGACGATAGCAAGACTTGGACAATGAGTCAAGATCAATATTCTCAAATGTCCTCTGTTAGCGGTATCTTCAAGTCCTTTGCTGACGCTCCAGGCGGCGCAGCCGAAGAGTTCAAAGAAGTTCGTTGGGGAGCAGGTTTGGAATATACCTACAATCGTCAGTTCTTTGCACGTGTAGGTTACAGCTACGAGAACTTCTACAAAGGTAACCGTAACTATGTGACTGTAGGTGCCGGCTTCCATCTGAGTATTGTGATGTTGGACGTGAGCTACTGTATTGGTTTAGCCAGCAGCAACCCATTGGATCAGACAATGCGCTTCACGCTTGGTTTCGACCTTGCTGGTATCAAAGACTTGGTTAACAACAAGAAATAATGCGTATTGGCTTTGGATATGACGTACATCAATTCGCTCCTAACCGTGCTTTATGGTTAGGAGGGATTGAGGTACCTTATGACAAAGGTTTATTGGGTCACTCGGATGCCGATGTGCTGATTCACGCATTGTGCGATGCGCTATTAGGAGCAGCTGCCATGCGTGATATTGGTTATCATTTTCCGGATACGAAGGGAAATGAGTACGAAGGCATTGACTCTAAGATTCTGCTTCGTCGTGTGATGACAATGATTCGTGAAGCAGGTTACGAATTAGGGAATTGCGACTGCACAGTCTGTGCGCAAATGCCTAAGTTGAGTCCATACATCGAGGCGATGCGTGCATGTTTAGCGGATGTGATGGGCGTAGAAGTGAGCCAAGTCAGCATCAAAGCGACGACTACAGAACATTTGGGCTTTGTTGGACGAGAAGAAGGTATGGCAGCGTATGCAGCGGTGATGATTGTGGAAAGTTCCAAAGGTTAAAAGTTCCAAAGAGGGAAAGTGATGATACCAGAGATAATCGCAACATTGCAGTTATTAGGAGCGGAGCCAGTGGTGGTGACCGATGGAGCTTATACACGATACGAATATCAAGACAGTTGTCGTATTGAGGTGGTTGAGTATGGCGATTCGACACTCGTTGTAGAGACTGTTTGTGCGCCCATCTGTTCTTCGCGCGCACGCGTATATGATAATAAGGAGAGACTACTGCGCACAATCACCCCTATGGCATCAGCTGTTTTCCCCTATGCCTATTTCGACGAGAAGTATCAACTAAAGTGGATAGATAATACGTCGTTAATGCTTGATAATGAGGAGAATAAACGGCGTAACACAAACTAAATGGAATTTCCCATATATTTGATTGGCTACATGGGAGCGGGCAAAAGTACGGTAGGTCGCTTGCTCGCAGATAAGTTGCATTGGCATTTTGTAGATTTAGACGATGCCTTTGAGCAGATTCATGGTTATACTCCGGCGGAGTATATTCGTGAGTTTGGTATAGATGCTTTCCGAAAAAAAGAAAAATATGTGCTGGAAGATATCGCAGATGCGTCTCCGTATGAGCATGTCATTTATGCGACGGGAGGTGGTTACCCATGTTGGGAAGATAACATGGATTGCTTGAAAGAATTGGGTACAAGTATTTATTTACATTGGTCTGCGGAAGACTTAGCTAAACGACTAATGCTCACGGACTTAAGTGAGCGTCCTGTGCTACAAGGGAAGTCGGAAGAGGAGTTGTTAGCATGTATTCGACCTCAGTTAGAGGCGCGTGAACCGTACTATCAAAAAGCCAATATCGTCATTGAAGCGCCTGGTTTTGTAGCAGATGCAGATGAACAATTAGCGCAAGTTATATTTGAGATGTTATGACAATAAATGAGATACAAGATGAGATAATTGATGAATTCAGTTGTTTTGACGACTGGATGGATCGTTATTCGATGTTGATTGAATTAGGCAATGGTCTGCCACCATTTCCCGAATCTGACCGAACGGACACGAACTTGATTGATGGTTGTCAGTCCAAAGTGTGGTTTACGGCGCATATAGAAGACAGCATGGTTATTTATCAAGGAGACAGCGATGCTATTTTAGTGAAGGGGATAGTCGCATTACTCATCCGTGTATTGAGTGGACATACTCCAAAAGAAATAGTCGATGCAGATTTATACTTCATCGACCAAATCAATCTTCGTGAACATCTGTCACCGACCCGCAGTAATGGGTTAGTAGCAATGCTGAATCAAATGCGGTTATACGCTCTCACGTATCAAGCCGTTTCCAAATAAGAGTTTTCTACCCTTGTATTGCTCCGTCCAGGCGAGGTTGTGTGTGGAAATCACAACCGCTATTCCTGCTTGACTAATCGAATAGAGCAAGTCCATAATTTCTGTCCCCGTCTCTGGGTCTAAGTTTCCTGTAGGCTCGTCGGCTAAGATGAGTTCGGGCGTGTTAAGGAGTGCACGTGCGATAACAACACGTTGTTGCTCGCCTCCGGAGAGTTGATACGGCATTTTATATGCTTTCGTATCTAGTCCGACTTGGCGAAGTACGTCCATGACATGGTCTTTCATCATGCGCTTATTACTCCACCCTGTTGCACGCAGGACGAAGAGTAAGTTTTCTTCGACAGAACGGTCTGTGAGCAGTTGGAAGTCTTGAAATACAATACCTATTCGACGGCGTAAGTACGGCAGTTGACGACGACGAATCTTGTGCATATCATAGTTGAGCACTTTAGCGTCTCCGCTGTAGATAGGAAGGGCTCCGTAGAGCGACTTCATAAAAGTAGATTTTCCGGTACCGACTTTTCCGAGCAAGTAAATCCATTCCCCATTGGAGATGGTCACATTGACATCGTGCAGCACGATTTGTTCTGCTTGACGAAGTTCTACGTTTTTATAGTCAATTAGGTTCATGCTTCTTCGGCATCGATAGCGTTAATCTTATCTTCAAGTTCTTGCAGTTGCGCTTTGAGTGCATCAATTTTCTTCTGCATATCATCTACTAACTTATTAGCAGATTTAGATTTTCCTGTGAAGAAGAGGATGTTATTTTCGGCAGTTTTGATTTCTTGCGTGAGGTTTTCGTACATACGCACGAGTCTGTTGCGGTCGCCACTTTGGATAGCTCTTTCGCCTTTTGCTCTGAGTCGTTCGCCTTTACTTTCTTTAGCCACTTCGCGTTTTTTATTGAAGAACGCGTCGCATGTCTCGGTGAATTGTTTCCAGAGTTCGTCACTATATTTGCGTGCTACTGGTCCTATTGTTTTCCACTCTTTTTGTAGTTCGATTAGCGCCTCGGATGTTTCTTTCCATGCGTCGCTATCTTTGAGAGTTTGTGCGCGCTCAATTAACTCACGTTTCTTAGCAAGATTGGTGCTAAACGTGTCTCGGAGTTCGCGGAAATAAGCCGTTTTAGCTTTGAAGATAGAGTCACATACGCTGCGATATTCCTCGTAGATAGATTGATTTTGTTTCTTAGGAGCAAAACCTATTGTGCGCCATTTGTCTTGCAGTTCTTGCACTTTGGCAGAGATGTTATCCCACTGTTTATTGGTTTTGACAGCGGTCAAGTCGATGGCTTTGAGTTCATCGATGATAGCTTGTTTTTGTGCGAGGTTATCGGTCTCTTTGGCGTGCAATTCGTCGAAGTACGCTTGGTGTTTTTTATTGATGACAGAGGATGCCTCTTTGAATCGATTCCATAAGTCTTCGCGTAGTTCGCGTGCCACGGGTCCTATCTCTGCCCATTCGTCATGCAGTTGTTGTAGTGCACGACTGGCTTCAACCACGTTTTTGTTCTCTTTGAGTTTTTCGGCAGCCTCGCAGAGCAGTGTCTTGAGTTCTAAGTTCTTTTTGAAATCGAGGTCACGCAGTTCGATATTTATTTTGACGAGGTCGTAGAACTGTTCTTGGTATTGTTGGAACTGTTTCCACACTTCTTGTGTTTTAGATGGTGGCACAGCTCCGATAGATTTCCATTCGGCTTGCAGTTCGCGTACTTTTTTGATGTTATCCATGACGTCAGCGGTTTCAGCCTCTGCCATTTCTTTCATTTGAGCGATGATATTTTGTTTGCGCAGGAGGTTTTGCGCCATTTGTTCCTCTAATTGTTTTGAGACGGCTGCGCGTTTCGTTTTGTATTCATTGAGAAGGGATTGGAAGGTGTTTTCGAGTTCATCCATTACAGGCTGAAACTCTTCGAATGCTTCTCCAGCGGCAGCAGCGGCTTCTTCGGCTGCCTGTTTGAGTGCAGCTTGTTCCTCATGATACATACGGAAGAAGCGAGACTTGAGTTCCTCGACTTGTTCTTTGATTTCCAAGACCTTGTCCGAGCCGGACAGTTCGACTTGCTCCATTAGAGCTTTCAACTCGTCAACGAGTGTTTGTTTTTCGTTTTCCATAACAATAAGAGACGCCTTTAGGCGGAGTTCAAAATAATTCGGCTGCAAAGGTACAATTTTTTTCTGGATTACACAAAAAAAATATACTTTTTTTGCAAAAAATTTGCGTATGTCAAAAAATTGTAGTATATTTGGGCAAGCTGCCTTGCTAAACCACGCTAATAATCCACGCTACGCAATTCCCCCCAATGATAGTCCTCACCCTTATTAAAATACGCAAAGGGATTTGCTTTTTTAGGCAAAGACGGCAGCCGTCTTTCAATAGCCCTGTTTTATCCTCTTTTTATGAGTAAACTCCTAACAGAAGACAAAAACACGTCTATTTAGATAGATAAATCTATCTTTTTGCCTAAAAAATGCAAATTTATTTGTGTATTCCAAATTTTTGTTGTATATTTGCAGCCGAAATTGGAAAGAAAAGGATATATGAGTGCACTTCAATTACAAACTTGCGAACGATTTGTTCACGCAATGGGGCCGATGATTTATAACCCACAGCAAGTAGAACGAGTAATAAAATACATCGTTTCGCTACAGGCAGAAGCTCCTTGCCAATTTAGTCACGAGGAAATGCATGAAATTTTAGCAGCAGGAATTTCTCAAACTAAACAAGGAGCAGGAATCTCACATGAGGAACTCAAAAACGTGACTACATCATGGCTGTAATTATTTGGCAAGATGCAGCTATCTGTCATCTAAAAGCGATATACGAATATTATCGAGACAATGCTTCCGCAGAAGTAGCTGCGCACATTCTTTTAGATATTCAGAACGCACCCGATATTTTGGCTTCCTTTCCTGAAATCGGTTCAAAAGAGGATAGTTTTAGAAATTTATCTACCCATTTACGATATTTGGTCGTTCGCAAACACTACAAGATTATTTATTTATACGAAAACAATATTTGCTCTATTTTGGCAATATGGGATGTTCGCCAAAATCCAGCAATGCTACAAGAGATGTTATTAACTTAATCGCCTATGAAATAAAACAAGCAAGATTTTTGCACAATAGATAATATAGCGTTATCTTTGTTTCACACATTCTATAAATTTCGGCAAAATTTTTATACAATGTTGATGTGAAGTAAAGTTCAACGCTCACTCGTTCAGAGTGGGCTTTACTTTGTAAATTCATCAACAGCAGGTGTTTGCCGATACCTATAGAATGTGGATTAAAAAAGTTTAGTCCACTTTTTTGTGCGTATATTGACTGAATAATAAATTATTAATTTTAACTTTAAAAGTGCGCCCGACACTTATAGGGTATATCACAATGAAAAAAACAACAGTTGCCTCT
Source organism: Paludibacteraceae bacterium (assembly GCA_024400125.1). Lineage (GTDB taxonomy): Bacteria > Bacteroidota > Bacteroidia > Bacteroidales > Paludibacteraceae > Colicola. The sequence goes on along the minus strand of JAKSNG010000025.1, from coordinate 2,447 downwards.
ATGGCCGTATTTGCATTTGTACTGGTTGGTTGCAGTACACCAGAACCCAAACAAGAAGGCTTTTCCATTTCTGGCTCTAAAGCCGTACATTTTGCCAAAGGAAATGTACTGCACCAGCCTACATCTGACAAATTTCAGATTGCTGAAAATCAATACGATTTTATAGGAGATGAGTTCACACCAGGGAATGTCTTTGTTACCAATGAGTTTGGAACAAGTTATACTCTTAATGATGGGCAAACTTACGCGTTTCGTGATACTGTGACCTTAATATCTATTAAAGATAAACAAGGAGTTGTACGTACAACAACTAGTAGAAGCAGAAGCAATCTTAAGCAAATTACAGACTCCACAAAAATGCTAAAAGATTGGATATCATTTGAGAAAGCCGAAGATTTGACTGTTGATGGTTACCGTATGCTCACACATGCAGAATGGAAATATCTCATTCAGAAGCGCTATCATGCAGATCAGTTGTACGCATTTGCCACTTTACAACTTGAAATTCCTATCAAACTTATGGTTGATAGTACTATTGTTAGTATAGATTCGACAATAATTGTTCCAACAAGCGACACGACTACTACAATTTATAAAGATACCACAAAAATCACACGTTTCGTTCGCAACGATGTAGAAAAGCGTGATATTCACGGTTTAGTCCTTCTTCCTGACGCATGGAAAGGAACTGAACTCGCTCGTGGCAACAGTGATTGGAATGACAATGTATTTACAGAGTCCAATTGGGCTTCTTTGGAACAAGAGGGAGCTATTTTCCTACCCGCTTCTGGACGTAGTGCTGTAGGTACTGGAGGCTCACGAGTGCAAGAGATTGGACGGTATTGGTCTTCTAATCACTCCTCTAATGGTTTAGGAAGCTGCTTAGGATTTGGAGACAATGTGGTAAATCCATCTAATGAAGTAGATGCAAAATATCAAATTTCTGTACGCTTAGTAAAAGAGTAATTTTTGCAGCACATCATTTCACAAAAAACTTTAATTATTATCAATATGAAAAGAATAGCATTATTTATTATATTTGCATTTACAGCTGTTATTGCCATAGCAGAAGAAACTGTAATAAATCAAGCAATGGACTTGATTTACACAACAAAGAATGAGATTGTTGAAGCCAAGATTTTGGAAATATCCGCTAAAGAAGTTAGATATAAAGAATGGGCAAACCAAGATGGCCCTATTTTCGTATTAACGACAGAGGAAATTAGAAGAATTTATTTTGCTTCGGGGCAAATTAAAGTTTACAACGATGCAGCCACGTCGTATGATTCTGCTCTAAACCCATCTTTCGCGTCATCAAGCATTCGTGGTCTCCAAGTTAATATAGACTTGGGAGGGGTTATCACTTCACAGGAAGAAAAACTAATTAGCAACACCACTTTTGTTAGTGGTGGTGTCCTTCTTGATTTAGGGTTAGGTTATCGGTTTAATAAAAGCTTCTATTTAGGAGCTGTATTTGGCGTTAGTAGTGAATGGGGGAGATATAATGGTGAGCAACTTAGACTTTCGTATGGCCGAAACTATGAAGTGAGTGCTTCCGAATGGATAATGCCTATATATTTAGATGCACGAGCATATATCCCAATGACGCAAAAAGTTAATCCTTTCATAGAGATTGGCTTAGGTGGTTTTATTGGATTATCAGGAAAAAGAACTATTTCATACGAAAATTATGAAGAAGTGCAAACATCTAAACTCAAAGTTCCCAATGGTTTATATGTTTCTTTAGGCGCGGGCATTGCGTTGAAATATCTAACGGTAAGTGCAGGATATCGATTATTGCATAGCACATCAACTACAAGTGGTACTAATAATCATTATGGCTATGTCAAAGTTGGCGTTAATCTTAATCGTAAAACTCTAGCAAAATAAAAGATTGCGTGAATAATATCGTTTCGTTACAAGCAAAAACTCCTTGCCAATTTAGTCACAAGGAAATGTAGGGTGTGTCGCAATGGGCACACCCTTTTATTATTCCCCTTTTTGCAACTCGCGGAGGGGGACGGCACGCTATTATACAGCATTGTGCCTGATATCTCTATATTACGATTTTTTTAGTCACGAGGTTTTCGCAAATTGGCAACAACACTCAATAAACGTTTAAGTTTGCGAGCAACGGACACATTAAGACCTGCATACTGAGGAATATCGTTTTCCATCGTTTGATTGACAACTTTCAGCAAATCTTGCTTAAAATCAATATCTCTCGCGGACGGATATGGACGATAGTGTGGGGCGTCCGTGAGAAGAATGAAGTAAAGGTTGGCAGATTGGTCTAAAACGTTAATATTCAGTTAAATACGCAATAGGAGCGGTGGGGGATGCTTGCAGAAAGAGGCTGCGGAGAAGTGCGGAAATGTGCGGAAACGAGTACATTGTCTTATCCTGAAATAAGTAGACACTAAAAAAGTCTATTTATGCGAGAAACT
>JAKSNG010000024.1 GCA_024400125.1 Paludibacteraceae bacterium | reverse complement strand
TATAGCGCTGAGGTCCCACCCCTTCCCATTCCGAACAGGGTCGTTAAGCTCAGCATCGCCGATGGTACTGCAATTGTGGGAGAGTAGGTAGCCGCCATTTTCAGAACCTCAGAGTCTTACTCTGGGGTTCTTTGTTTTGGAATACATGGATAACACGATTCCCCATTATTTTACCACGATATCCCACTAAAAAAGCGAAATATTGTTGATTTTTGATAAAAAATACGAATTTTTGTTAAAAAAATACATTAAAATTTGGTAGTATTGAAAAAATATTGTAATTTTGCACGACAATTCAGTATTTGTGCTGAAGATGATATTATAAAAAAACAGTTAAACTAATTTAAATTAAATGATTTGTATGAAAAAGATTTCTTTTTTCGCAGTTGCAACGCTTGCTGTTGTACTGATGGGTTGCTCTTCTAAGAACACCAACAATCCTACATTTGACACCACTAAGTTATGGCCTGCTATGCAAGGCGAAAAGTATGGTTTCATTGATCCCCAAGGTAAATTCGCTATTCCTGCTATGTATGATGGCGTTTCTAATTTCTCTTGTGGTTATGCAAGAGTTCGTATCGGTAATGATATAAAGTTTATTGACACGAATAACAAGATGCTTAATACGCCTGCTATGGATTATGCAGAGCCCTTCTATAATAAATTTGCATTGTTTAGTGTAAATGGTAAATATGGACTGTTGGATAATTCTGGCAATACTGTCATTCAGCCATATTTTGAAGAGCTTGGTTATATGGGAGATAATGGTTTAGTTGCGGGTGCAGCAAATAAAGAAGATCTTATTGCCTTCTATGATAAGGATGCCAAAGTTGTTCTTCCTGCAATGTATAATTATGCTGAAATGTTCCAAGATGGCGCTGCAGTTGTTGAACTTAACCAACAAATGGGAGCTATTGACAAAAGTGGAAAATGGTTGATTCCCGCAAGTTATGGTGGTTTAATCAACTTTGGACATGGATTGCTTGCATTCTTTCAAAATAGCAGATTCGGTCTTTTGGATTTGAATGGCAATATGATAGCTCAGCCTATTTATACTAATTTTATAGTTCCTGTTGATAACGAGTTAATTGCTGTTACAACATCTAGTTATGAAGAAGGGGACTCAGAACCAAAATGGGGTTATATTGACTTCAAAGGCAACCAAGTTCTTGCTGCAATGTACTATGCTGCATCTCCATTCTTTGAGGGCTATGCTTGCGTTCGTATGTCCGAAGAAGCTCCATACTCCATTATTGATACAAAAGGTAATGTAGTTCTGACTTTGGCTAAAAATGAGTATCCTGAAACTGGTCTCCACAATGGTTTGTTCTTGACAGGAACTGAAAGTTTGGATGAGGAATCCTTTATTTATCAATATAAAGATATCAAGGGTTCTGTTGTTTACACATGGTCAGAGGATTATAAATATTATGCTCCAAAGCGTCACGCTATGGAGGATCATGGTAAAGCATTCATTGAGAAGACTCTTCGTTAATTGTAATTGATTACAATAACTGATATAAAGGCATCTGCACGAAAGTGTAGGTGCCTTTTTTGTGCTCTTTTTTATAAGAAAAAAGTAACAAAAATATCGAAATATTTGCTTGTGTGCAAATATTTTTGTACTTTTGCGGCGTGAAACGGATGATAGTCTGTTGGTTTGCTGTGTGGATAGGCGTATTGAGTCTATCTGCGGAGTTGTTGCCTGGCGAATTGTCGGGCGATTTCTCGGTGGGTGCCAGCGCCTATGTCCATTTCTCAAAGGGCAACCTTATCTATTTTACAAATAGTTGGAGCTGGAAATTCTCTGATAATCAGTATGATTATATTGGTTCTGCCAATGTCAAAGTTCCTGTATTGGGTAGTAAAATTGATTTGTTTGGCTATAGTAGTCAACCAGACAAGGGTTCTCCTGAATATGGAGCGCTCGTTAGTAATAGTGATGATAGTTACAAAGGGGCTTTTGTCGATTGGGGACATAACGAGATAGCCAATGGTGGTGAGACGGCAGATGTGTGGAGTACGCTTTCGAAGGGCGATTGGAACTATTTATTGACTCAACGTACTAATGCAGAGAAATTGCAGAAAATAGTGACAGTGGGCTCGGTGAAGGGCTTATTGCTGTTGCCGGATAATGCTACTGTTACGATTGCTGATTCCTATACGATAGATGAATTTAACAACCTTGCCACGAATAGTGGTGCGGTGTTCTTGCCTATGGCAGGTTATCGTGATGGAACGGTTGTTTCGGATGTGAATGTACAGGGAGGCTATTGGACGAGTTCGACGGATTCGGAGACAAAAGCCTACCAATTGAAGTTGTCCGGTTCGAGTGCGTCGATGGAAGAAGCCCCTCGTCACATAGGCTATGCAGTTCGTTTGGTGCGCCAATATGTGACATGTAAAAAAGAAGTAACAGTAGAGAGCAATAATCCCGATTGGGGAACATGCTCCATAACAATAGAATAACAAGCAAATAAAATAATAACCCAAAATGAAAAAATCAATTTTATTAGTATTGTCTCTTGTGTTGTGCGGATTGTTTGCACAAGCAGAGGAAGTGCCTTGTGGAAAGGCAGTCAAATTAGAGGCTAACGCTAAGCCTGGTTTCCACTTTGTGCAGTGGGAAGACGGCAACACGGACAACCCACGTATTGTGGAGAATGTGACGGAAGACATGTCCTTTAAGGCCATTTTTGCGCACGATGATGTTACGATTACGGTGTCAGTTAAGGGCGATGTCGGTGGTGCGGTTACCATTGATGGTGAGGAAGTGTCCACTAAGTCTGTTGCCTATGAAACAGAGGTAGAGATTGCTGCTGTTGCTGATGACTGCTATGAATTTGTGCGGTGGTCAGACGGTGTGACAGACGCTGTACGTACGGTGACGGCGACGGAAGCCATTACGTTAGAGGCAGAGTTTAGATTGAAACAATTGCAAGTAACTGTTTCGTCCAATGACGACGAGATGGGTAGTGTGACGATTGCTTTAGTAGAAGACTAATTCTTAGTGAAGCGACTGATTTCCATATTATTAGCATTTGTTTGGGCAGTTGGTCTTCATGCGGAGACTGCAGACACGCTCAATCTCACATGTGGCGAGGAAGTGCTGGTGACGGCAAGTCCCAAACCAGGCTACCATTTTGTGCAATGGTCAGACGGTGTGACAGATAATCCTCGCACGATAGAGGTGCGTTCTGATTTGCATGTGGAAGCTATTTTTGCGCCCAATTGTATCGATCCAGAGGTGCCAGTACAAGCGTTGTATGACAATTTGCTAATCTTGGATCGTGTTGCATTGAGAGCGATGGGCTTTGAGCCTACGGAGAATGAAGTTTCGTGGTATCGTATTGTGGGGACGATAGATGAGCCAGATGCGTTGTTGAAAGACGATGAATGGATGGGCACGGGTTATTATTTTATGATAGACCCATCTGTGCAGAGTCTCAAGGACTATTATTGTCAAGTGCGTATCTCGCCTCCGGTGGGGACAAATTACTGTTACGAATACTTGCGTAGTCGCCATAATCCTGGCACAGGCATGGATGTGCCTTGCTCAGAGGAATGGTTAGACGACACACGTTATAATGTGCTAGGATTGCCAGTGACGTCGGATTACAAGGGAGTTATTATTCAGCGAGGGCGTAAGCGGTTGCGGTTATGAGGAAGCATATTCTTTATATGATGATTGGTTTATGTTTGGCAATGTCGATGCAGGCGGCTGAGCATGATGTGACTGTGGCAGCCAAGGGTGGGGTAGTGATGTTGCCGAAGGGCACGTTGCAGGTAGGAGCTTTAGCTGGATTGGATGTGCGTTATAACTGTTTATTTGCGGTCACGAAAGATGTCAAGTTTGGCTTAAATACTGGTATAGACGCCGCGTATGCGATGCCGTCGTATCAGACTTCGTTGGAGCAATCGTGGACACGTACAGACCAATATGGCTTACAAATTGATTACACGATGGATGGTATCTATAAGGAGTCTTTGCAGCAGTTGCGGATGACGATACCGGTGCAGTTAGCTCTTCACACGCACGGTTTCAGTATGGGTTTGGGTGTAGGTGCCCAAATGATGTACAACTTGCAGCACAAGGAGGAGACGGCGAACTTATCGACGACTGCCTATTATCCTGCTTTTGATGTGACTATTCCTAATAGTGACCCTGCGGGATTATTGACTCCAGCTGATTATAGCCGCACATTGGGAATGAAAACGATGGAGTGGAACGTGTTATTGATGGCTGAGGTCGGATATGAGTGGTCTATGCGCAAACGAGATGCGTTGGGTGTTCAATTGTTTGGCACGTATGCGGTATGGAGTACGGCTAAGATGCCCCAGACCTCACAGACCGTGCCGATGGCAGAAGCTGGATTGAGAGTGTATTATCGTTTCTTTGTCGGTTTGGGCAAGGATAGAGAGCACTTTAATCGTTATTATGAGAACTAATTAGTAATTGTTTAATTGATAATACTATGAAAAAAAATCTACTTTTTGTTGCAGTGAGTTCACTTATGAACTTGAACGTTTATTCAGCGCCCGCCGTTAATCCTTTGTCTGTAGAATTACCTGCAGGAAATACAATTATTAACGGTCAACGTGTTATCCCTGAGCCACCAGAATATAATTCTGAGCCTTGGTTGTGTGATTCAATAACCTATTTCAAAGCACGTGAGTTACGTCGTCTCAAGCGTGCTGTTACGAAAGAAGACTCCACCTTGTTGGCTTTGTTAGGGGTGACGCAGAAAGTGGGTACAGTGACGACGGTCGATTCGTTGATTGCTAAAAAACGTGAACCCTATATCTCTTGGCTCAAAACGTACGGGGCAGACCCTGCCATCAATCTGCCGTTGCATGATAAGACTATTTTCCCAAAATTGGTAGCATTGGACGAGTTGTGCGAGAAGATGAAGGAGTATGGCACGGACAAAACTCGCTATCGTGTGCGTCAGCGTCCGTATTATTATTTCCATGATTATTATAGTGGCGGACAACTCAAAGAAAATACGGCAACAGATTCTTATCCTTCCGGTCATGGATATTTCTGTGGACTATTTGATTTGGCAATGGCGTATGTGGATCCTGAGAATATTGAGGTAATAAAGAGAAATTCTGACACCTTTGGTTATCAGCGCTTGATTTTGGGAGCACACTGGGAGACGGATGTATGGGCAGGACGTCAGTTAGGTGCTGTCACGTTTGATATCGCGCGTACGGATACAGAGTTCCAGTCTGCATTGGATGCTGCAAAAGAAGAGTTGGCAACCTATCGAGCAGAGCACGCAGTAGTTGTTAATCCGCAACCTTCTCAAATCCAAGATGACACGTTGCCAGGACAAGCTTATCACATCGTTCGCAATGATGTCTCAAACGCAATTGCAGTACTAAAAAAGACTTGTGAGTTCGATGAAGATTTGCGATTAGATATTCAAATCAACCGTACTTTCTATTGTGATGGGTATTTTAATTCGTTGTGTTTGCCTTTCTCTATTGCTGAGACGGAGTGGAGTAGTGCGAACAATCCTTTGTCTGCGGGATTGCTTAAACGTTTTGTTAATGCAGAGATAGTGGACGATGTTTTGGAGGTCAATTTGGAAGATGCTGCTTCCATCGAGGCTGGACAACCTTATTTGATTCGTTTTGCGACGGGTGCTGACATCGTGAATCCTATTTTCAAGCAGGTGCGTGTTACTACTACTCGGTTTGACTCTATTCGGCATGCGAGTATGTCTTGTAATGGACTTTTTGCACCATATATGTTGCCCGATAAAGGAAAGGACAGCCCATATCTATTGTTAGGACCTCAAGACCAACTCTATTGGCCGGAAGAAGATGATACGTATATCAAAGGTTTTCGTGCATATTTTGAAACAACCACGTCTTCCTCTGCTCCTATTCGTCACGGAATGAAGGCAATTTTTACGGATGCACATAAAACGCCAACGAAAGTGAATACCATTGTTTGGAAAGAGAATGGACAAGTGGTGAAAACCATAGAAAACGGTCATTTGGTCATTATCTCAGATGGCAAAAAATTCAATGCTCGAGGGAATAGCATTCGTTAACCAATTAGACTCTTTGTATATGAAACGCAATATCTATCAATCTCCTGAAACACAATCGATTACAATAGGGATAACTGCTATTTGTTCCGGTAGTAGTGTGCCTACAAAGAATCCTTTGATTTCTGTCGTTGATATACCTTTGGCATCTAAAGATGCGAGGTAGTTTAGAACCATATAAGGCATAAATTTTACTTGTCACGCAAAGCGAAAAACTACGCGGAAGCTACTTCGTGACCATCTCGGGACCATCCTAAGACAAGCAAAACCTAACTTTTTCGCAAAAAATGCTCCAAAATTTGCACATTCCAAAAATTTGTTGTAATTTTGCGCGCAAAATTGAAAATATACAATATCCAATATACCATACTCAACATTCAACAAACAATTACAATCATGAGAAAAGTATTTTTACCACTGCTGGCAATCGCAGCTATCGCATTGGTAGGTTGCAAAAAAGATGAACCACAGAAAGACGACTACACCCCCATTCATTCAATGGGGAAATCTGTGACAAACCCAACCCACTCCGATTGGTGTAAAGCACCGAATGCAGAACAGACACTGTCCTCTCTGCGTCACGTCACCGACCGATTCTATTACATGGACTTTGCTACCGACCTTACTTTGGACGTGTTGACACAAGCCAGATTACGCACAAACGAAGATGTCTGCGAGGCAATGAACCAAATGTGGTTCTATCCCAATGGGTATGAAAAACCATTTGACGAAGAGCATCCTGATGCTAATCAAACTCCTGCTTGCTCCGGTTTTATATGCTTCAACGAGGCTGGCGAACTGCTGTTTGGACGTAACTTCGACGGTGCTGGCGGACCAATGTGTATGGTCTTCAATAAAGTGAACGGAACATACGATTATATACAATTAACTGCTCCTAATTACAATTCAGTACTGTACAATGGCCCAGCTAATGGAAAACCCAATGGTGACGGTATTTTATCCGATGGTAAGACTTCTCTTCACCGTCTGCTGCGTCAACCGGTAGCTACAATGGACGGCATGAACGAGCACGGCCTATGCTTTGGCGCGTTCCAATTGCCCGTCTTTAGAGCTGACAATGACACAGCCGACAGCCACGGACCTAAACGCGTCATGCAAGACAGCGACAAAAATGTCATCAACTCCAGCATAATGCACAACCTCATCTTGAGCGAATGTAGAACCGTGAAAGATGTGGAGAAGTTCCTGCTCAAGTACGATTTTGCGGCTACACACCCATCTCTCAATGTGCACTGGATGGTTGCTGATGCCGATGGCGACTATGCTGTATTTGAGTACTGGAATGATTCGCTCTACGTGCTTCGAGCAAAAGATAGAGAAGGTATTAATCACCTGACCTCACAAGTCATTCCTTACGAATATAACAGCATCGAGAACTACTACTGCAACCCAGAAGCTATCTCTACGTATTTGATCTATAAATGGCAAAATGGCTATAGCAGTAAGGTGCGCGTACAACGCATGATGATGTCGTACAAACCCATCATGAGCGAGACAGAAGCCCTCAAATGCTTGCAAGAAGGCTCATTCGGTTCAGAGATGTTGAACGAACTAACCAACTGGTCTTGCGTCTATAATACGAAACAACGCACTATCTTGTTCTGTATGCGCAATGATATGTCTACAGTTTATAAAGTAGACCTAAAGAAAGAATTATAATCCCTAATCACAAATGAAAAACGAAGTTAATCGCTCCATCACGGCTAAGAAAAAACTGTTTTTGGCCATGCTGGCAATCGCAACTATCGCATTGGTAGGTTGCAAAAAAAATGATCCGGAAATATATGACAACATCATTGTTTACGGAACAATCTATACCGCAGAGGTCGATGCGACTAAGGCTCCGTCAGATAATGGCTACTACAAGATGGCAAGCGCCATGGTTGTTAAGAACGGCAAGTTTGAATATGTAGGCGACAAAGCGGGCGTCGACGCTTACAAAACAAAAAATAGCCTCATCATCAACCACGAAGGCAAGGGAATGATTATACCTGGAATGACCGACGGACATGCGCACTATTTGTGCAAATATGTCAACGAAGCAATGAAGGATAACACCCTCCAGTTTACGGAAACACAGACTTATCAGGAGGTGATTGCCCAAGTGCGCGCATTCGTGCAGCAAGCCAAAAAAGAGGGCAGACAGTTAGATTATATCTATGGCGAAGGATATAACCCTCTCTTAATGTTGGATAACAACGGAAAGGACATGCGCCACCGCAAAAACTTAGATAGTATCACGACCGAAGTCCCTATTTTCTTAACGGGATTTGATCACCATAGCACACTCGTTAATACTCGCGCAATGATTAATGCGGGTATCGTGAATGAAAAGGATAGTGTTATTCGTAAATATATTGCCGGTGGGTTCATATATCGAGACGAGGAAGGTAAGTTGAATGGGGTATTTGCCGAACGTGCCACGTCTTTGCTGCAAGGACCTGGATTGAATAATAAGATGCATCCAACTTCGGCGCAATTATCACTGGGTATCCAAAATATGCAAAACTACCTGCTGTCTGTAGGTATCACCAATATCATCGAGGGGTGGGCTAATAATTACACCGTGGACGATGAGTCTTTCTTCCAAGCATTGACCTCGTTAGACGCAAACAATAAGTTGAATCTCAATGTCTCGCTTACGTATGAGATTGAGCCTTGGCTCAACAACAATAAACCCTTAGGCTATGTGAATAATGCAGCATCGGTGAAAGAAAGATACCAATCGAAGCACGTGCACCCCGACTACCTCAAACTCTTTATGGACGGCTGCGTGGAGATGGGGACAGGATTCCTGTTAGGTACATATCGTGGGGAAAGCTCCATAGATAGTGTCTTCTCGGGTCACGGCACGGCATTGTGGTCGGAAAAAGATATGTTAGATTTAGTGGCTGCTGCAAATGCTAAAGGAATCTCTGTACATACCCATGCGATGGGAGACGGAGCTGTTCACCGCTGTGTGGTGGCATATAGCAAGAATGGTAAACCTGAACTGCGCAATAGTATCTGTCACCTCCGTAATGTCTCCGCCGGCGATTATCAACTGATGAAGGACTATAATATAGCTATTGCCTCGAATATGAACTGGCATGGCTATATGGCGAAAGACATAGATTTCTTTAAGTCAATACTTTCTGAAAGCAATAACAACTGTGAAGAGGCTTATCCTATCCAATCTTTCTTCAAGCACGGAATCTTAGTCAGTCAGTGTACAGACACGCCTGCGGATAACGGAGTCAATGACCCCTTCTATTGCATGTTGGTCGCTGTTACGGGTGCTTATGACCCAAGTCCTTATGCTTGGCAGCCGAGCGAGTTAATCTCCCGCTACCAGTTCCTGCAAGCTGCAACCTATAACGGCGCTTGGCAATTGCATTTGGAGAAAGAGCGCGGTAGCATTGCGAAAGGCAAATATGCGGACTTCGTTGTCTTAGACCAAGACGTGCTGAAGTGTGACGTCAATATGATACGTGATACTAAAGTATTAAAAACATTCTTCGAAGGTAAAGAAGTGTATTCTAAATAATCATTACTACACAAAAAGAAGGCTATCATCCTGGTGACGATAGCCTTCTTTTTTGTGTCGAGTATGTCCCGCAATCAAGACATCTCTGATGTCGAGAAGAGGCGACTCGAACGCCCGACCCCCACGTCCCGAACGTGGTGCGCTACCAGCTGCGCTACTTCTCGATTACTTTCGGCAATAGGATTTCCGAAAGCGGGTGCAAAGGTACTGCTTTTTTTTGAAAGTACCAAATATTTTGTTATTTTTTTCGCTTAAAAGGCAATTTTTTACTTGTGGAGCCAGTGGGTTCGGAGTTGGCGATGATATGTTCGCAGTCCGATTGCGTCAACGAGGTGGCATCTATACTTGTAGGCAGTTTGTAGTTGCCAGTCGGCGTCTTGATATATGCACCAAAGCGACCACGTAACACTTGTATATCCCCAAAGACGTGAATAGGCTCTTGCTTGACTTGTTTCTCTGATAACAGTCGCAGCGCTTCCTCTAACGTAATAGTCATTGGGTCAGTATGCTTAGAAATGCTGGCAAAAGTGTCTCCCATACGTACATAAGGACCAAACTTACCATGGCCCACAATGACTTCTTGACCTTCGTAAGTGCCTAAAGTATAGGGCAGTGATTTTTCAAACAAGGCAAGGGCTTCTTCCACTGTGATGGTGAAGATAGATTGACCTTTCTTGAGCGATGCGAAACGTGGTTTTTCTTCGTCCGAGTCGCCCCATTGTATGCAAGGACCCATCTTCGTAATCTTGGCAATAAGTGGTTCACCATTAGGTGTATGACCAATCAAACGACCAGGTATTTTGCCCGTGCTTACATTATTGAGCATAGGCTGGAACGTGTGATAGAACGTGTCCACCGTCTGTACCCAATCTGCTTCTCCGGCAGCGACTTTATCAAAGATAGCTTCCTCATTTGCCGTAAAATCGTAACTGAGGATTTCGGGGAACTGCTCCACTAAGAAGTCATTAGTGACCTGTCCCAAATCTGTTGGTAACAGTTTCTGCGTGTCTGCACCAAAGACGTCCGTTTTGCTGCGGTCTGAGATGCGATTTTGCTTGAGGGTGAGGATGTTATACTCGCGTTTTTGTCCTGCAACTGAACCCCGCTCCACATACTTGCGAGACAGGATAGTTTCAATGATAGTGGCAAAGGTAGAGGGACGGCCAATGCCTAACTCTTCCATCTTCTTCACCAACGAAGCTTCTGTGTAACGGAAAGGTGGCTTGGCATAGACCTGCTGTGCAATAATTTCGGTATATTTGAGTGCTTCATTGACAGCCATCTGCGGCAATACGTGTGCAGATTCGTCTTGCTCTTCATCTGTTGATTGTACGTATGCCCGCATAAAACCATCAAACTGAATCACTTCTCCATTGGCGACAAATGAATGTTCGGTATTCGACATGGCAACATCAATACGTGTGGTCTCCACTTGTGCATCTGCCATTTGTGAAGCAATGGTGCGTTTCCAAATCAGTTCGTACAAGCGTTGCTCATCGGCATTGGCGCCAGCACGGTGAATACTCATATAAGTGGGGCGGATAGCTTCGTGCGCCTCCTGTGCACCTTTGGTATGGGTGTGGTATTGACGCGGCTGACTGTATTGCTCACCGTACTCGTTGATGATTTCTTTTTTAGCCATGGCAATCGCCAATGAACTCAAGTTATAGGAGTCCGTACGCATGTAGGTGATGCGTCCGGCTTCATAAAGCGCCTGTGCCAAACGCATGGTCTTGCTCACAGAGTAATGCAACTTGCGCGCTGCCTCCTGCTGCAACGAAGAAGTGGTGAAGGGAGGTGCAGGAACACGCGTGCCTGGTTTTTTCTGAACAGCAGCTACTTTGTAGGTCGCCTTCTGACATTGGGTGAGGAAAGAGTATGCCTCGTCTTTGTTACTAAAACGATGATTGAGTTCGGTCTTGAGAATAGAGGCGTCAGCGGGATTAGTGCCCGTAAAATCTGCCATAAGTCGGTATTGAGAAGTGGTCTCAAAAGTGTTAATCTCGCGTTCACGTTCCACAATGAGACGTACAGCGACAGACTGCACTCGACCTGCGCTCAGATTAGTAGTAATCTTCTTCCACAGCACGGGTGAGAGACCATAACCGACAATACGATCGACTAAACGGCGCGTCTGCTGCGCGTTGACCAAATTATAATCAATGCCACGTGGATGCTGGATGGCATCTAAGATAGCAGATTCGGTAATCTCATTAAAAACAATACGACGAGTATCCTTCTTCGCTAATTCTAACACCTCGTATAGATGCCAAGCAATAGCCTCTCCCTCGCGGTCTTCATCGGACGCCAACCATACAACATCTGCCTTCTTGACTTCAGCACGCAGTTGATCAATGATATGCTTTTTGTCCGCAGAAATGACATAGTTCGGACGATAACCATGCTCAAAATCAATACCTGTACTGTTCTTTCCCAGGGCTTCTATGTCACGTACATGACCTTGTGAAGATAAAACGTGATAATCAGCTCCTAAAAACTTCTCAATGGTCTTGGTCTTACCCGGGGACTCTACGATAACTAAATTTTTCATTCTTAATTTTACTCCTTATATAATATATAAGCACCAAAAATGGCTCAAATTCGACTGCAAAAGTACAAAAAATATTTTATTCGTCCAAATTTTTTAACATATTACTGTAAAAATTATTTTTTATTTGGATATACCAAAAATATTTATTATTTTTGCACCCGAAATAAAAAAATTACGATTATGAACATTGCCATTGTTATCCTTTTACTCTTAGTTGGTGTTGGGTTGTTAGTTGCAGAATTATTTCTGTTACCAGGTTTCGGTTTTGCCGGAATTTGTGGTTTTTTAAGTTTAGCAGGAAGTGTAGTTGTGGCTTATTGGAAGTTAGCCGCTATCTATCCATGGGCAGGTCATGTGACTTTGGCTGCTGCCGTCATCTTGACGGGTTTGGCAGTGTACGGATTCATCAAGAGCCGTGCTATTGAGAAGATGGCATTGGACACTACGATTGACTCCAAAGTGGAAATGCCTGCTCCAGGTAAACATATCGAAGAACTCTCAAAATGATAGAGACTATTTATTAACCAACCTAAAAAACGTATTACTATGGATGTATTTGAAATCTTATTGTTATGTGTATTAGGGGTACTGCTGATTATCTTTTTCTACTATGTACCCTTTATGTTGTGGATTAACGCGCAGGTGAGCGGTGTGCGCATCTCGTTGGTTCAGTTGTTTTTGATGCGTATCCGTAAAGTGCCACCAACGCTGATTGTCAATTGTTTGATTGAGGCGCACAAGGCAGGTTTGCAGGACGTACGTCGTGATGGATTAGAGGCGCACTATTTGGCAGGTGGTCATATCCAACGCGTGGTGCATGCGCTGGTGAGTGCAAGCAAAGCAGGTATCGAGTTACCATTCCAGATGGCAACTGCTATTGACTTGGCTGGTCGTGATGTATTTGAGGCTGTACAGATGTCGGTTAATCCTAAAGTGATTGACACTCCTCCTGTAACGGCTGTGGCTAAAGATGGTATTCAGTTGATTGCTAAAGCTCGTGTAACCGTTCGTGCGAACATCCGTCAATTGGTCGGTGGTGCAGGAGAAGACACCGTCTTGGCTCGTGTCGGCGAAGGTATCGTGTCCTCTATCGGTTCCGCAGAGAGCCACAAGTCTGTGCTCGAGAATCCAGATAGTATCTCCAAATTAGTGTTGAGCAAAGGTCTCGATGCAGGAACAGCATTTGAGATTCTGAGTATTGACATTGCAGACATTGATGTGGGTAAGAACATCGGCGCACAATTGCAAATGGATCAAGCTGAGGCCGACAAAAACATTGCCCAAGCTAAAGCCGAGGAACGTCGTGCAATGGCTATTGCAGGAGAGCAAGAGATGAAAGCTAAAGCACAAGAAGCACGTGCCAAAGTGATTGAGGCAGAGGCATTAGTGCCACAAGCTATGGCAGATGCTTTCCGCTCTGGCAACTTAGGTATCATGGACTATTATCGCATGCAGAATATGCAAGCTGATACCGCTATGCGTGAGGCTATCAGCGGTAAAGAAGTGGTGACCAAGAAAAAGTAATTGCACTGCATGGAAACTATTCTGGAACTCAAAGACGCCTTAGATACGGCTACGTTCTATGGCGTAAATAATCAGAATATTCTTTGTCTAAAGAATCAACACCCTGATATCCGCGTGATTGCACGCGGATATCAGTTAAAAGTGTCTGGGTCAGAGGCTTCCATCAGCCACTTTGAGCACAATCTGCGCAAGGTGGAGGCTTTCTGTATTCAGCATAACACGCTTAACGAAGAGCAGATATTACAACTCATTCATGGCGAGCAACCGCAGGATTTTCTGCAAGATAATCTCATCTTGCACGGCGTCAACGGCAAACCTATCTTAGCACGCAGCATCAATCAACAGGCGTTAGTGCGCGCGTATGACGACAACGACCTGCTGTTTGCACAAGGTCCAGCAGGTAGCGGCAAGACTTATACTGCTATCGCATTAGCAGTCCGAGCACTAAAGAACAGAGAAGTTAAGCGCATTATCCTATCTCGTCCTGCAGTGGAAGCAGGAGAAAAATTAGGGTTCCTTCCTGGCGATATGAAGGAGAAAATTGACCCCTACTTGCAACCTCTATACGACGCGCTGCAAGATATGATTCCCGCTACCAAACTGAACGAATACATGGAGCGTGGAGTTATTCAAATTGCGCCGTTGGCGTTTATGCGTGGACGCACATTGGCAGATGCTGTCGTCATCTTAGACGAAGCGCAAAACACCACCACCGCACAGCTTAAGATGTTCTTAACCCGATTGGGAATCAATGGCAAAATGATTGTGACAGGCGATTTGACGCAAATCGATTTACCGGCTTCACAAAAGTCTGGACTGCGTGATGCGATGGAGAAACTGCAACATGTCAAGGGTATTGCCATGGTCGAATTTAATCAAAAAGATATTGTGCGGCACCCGTTAGTCAAACACATCGTCAGCGCATACGCGTCTGCACCTAAAGAGCAGGACAATGCGTAAGGAACTGCTATTAAGTCTTCTGTTGATTTTGGTTGGCTGTTGTAAGCAAAGCCAAGAACCAGAACTACCGACCGAGGGTACGGTAGTCGCTACTGTGGTCTCTTATCACGAAGCAACACTAAGTGGTGATGTTTCACCCTCTATGCACGTGACCATGGAGAATAGCACGAAAAGTAGTAATCGAGTAGGGGAAGGTCATACATTGACGTTGACTTTGAGTGGCGTGCCCGCTGGATGGTTAGCTAATGTGACGGCGTGGGTTCACTCAAATAAGGCCTCTGGAGCTGGTGAAATAACCGTCTGCACCAGTAGTCAAGAGATATTGAGCAGAGTGGGAACATTCAAAGAATGGACAGGCAGTTACTCTCCGCTATCCGTGGCAGTCGTAGCAGACCAACTGCCCATTCCGTATGATGGCTCAGACATTGTGCTGACAATAGTGGGAACGACCAATTCATTGTATTTAGATCGGCTGGAGGTGACATACTCTAAAGATAAGCCAATTCTGCCGCCAACGCAGGATACCGTACCAGAACAAGACACCATCCCACAGCCTGCTAAATATGTGATTACGGCAGATACCAACTGTGTGAGTGGTGAATATGCGATAGGTCGTGTGGAGAAAGTGTCCTTTGTTTTAAGCGGATGTGTGATAAACAAAGAAATTGCTTATACTACGACGCGAATATCGAAAGATACGATGACAGGTCTATGGCAATGGCATACGGACACCATCCTTCCAAGTATGCGCTATCGATTGCAGTTTGATAGTGATAGTGTAGCTATCCAGTATGTAGAAACGGGAAAAGGTATTGGCTATAATGCCGTCAGTTTATCTAACAATGACCGTCGTTGGGCATGGCGGAAAGCCAACGATGGAACGCTGTTCCTACATCACAATATGAGACCTCATGAAAAAGACTCGACAGAGGAAGCCTATGTGTTGGGAATAGGGATAGAAGAACTTACTATAGAACAAAATATAAGAACTTGGTATGACACCAGTTCTTACTGGATTCTCTTCCCTATTTCTTTATAAGTTTGATTACTTCTTCCGCGATACGTTTGGCAGAGTCTGTTTGTGCCAACGTGAGGATATGCGAATGTAGTGATTGCAGTTGCTTGTCGTCTTGTATAAGGGTGAGAGCCGTATCCACTAAATCGTTTTTAGCATCCATATCTTTGACCAATACTGCCGCTTCTTTATTCACTAAAGCCATCGCATTATGCGTCTGGTGATCTTCTGCTACATTAGGTGAGGGAACTAAAATGCATGGTTTGCCAAGGAGGCAAAGTTCACTGATGGATGAAGCGCCAGCGCGCGAGATGACTAAATCTGCGTTGGCATATTCGGTAGGCATATCCGTAAGGAAAGCTTCGCAACGAATCCAGTCTTTCGATTCTTCTTTAGGCAACGTTTGTAAAAATGCTGCGAGACGCTGTTGGCATTGGTCGTAATAGACTTTGCCACATTGCCAAACAACTTGAATACCAGCCTGATGCAGACGTGGTAATCCTTCGGCGATGGCTTCATTGATGGTGCGTGCTCCTAAACTGCCACCAATAATAAGTAACGTTTTGGCATCCGTCTTTTTTGTACGAACACCCGAGGTGAGGTTTTGGCGAACGGGATTACCGGTGAGGATAATCTTGTCAGCAGGGAAGAAACGTTCCATGTTTTCGTAAGCCACACAGATCTTAGCGGCATCGTCCTTGAGCAGTTTATTGGTGACGCCAGCAAAGCCGTTTTGCTCTTGAAGAAGAATGGGCACACCCATTTTAGCAGCTACTTTCATGGCAGCACCGCTCGCATAACCACCGACACCGACACCTACGTCGGGACGAAAATCGCGAACAATACGTTTTGCCATACGCATGGAACGCAGAAGGTCGATAACGACGCTGATGTTTTTCCATGGTTGTGCACGATTGAATCCGCGAACAGGGAGCCCAATGATGGGGTAACCAGCCTGCGGAACACGTTCCATTTCCATACGACCTAACGCACCCACAAAAAGAATATCTGCTTGTGGGTCTAATTCACGAAGTGCATTGGCAATACTAACTGCGGGGAAGATGTGACCACCTGTTCCGCCGCCACTGATGAGGTATTTCATAGATTATCTTCTAAGATGATGTCTGGAACATCATTGTTACTTTCTTCTTTAGTGATATCGAGGCGTGCCTGTAGTTCTTTTTGCTCACGGCTGACGCCCATAATAATTCCAAAATAGATACTGGTAATGACGGCACTTGTACCGCCACGTGTGATGATTGGTAGCGGCTGCCCTGTGACGGGACCTATACCGACTGCAACCATCATTGAGATGAGAGCCTGACAAGTAATCATAAGTGCTAATCCCATCACCATTAACATGGACGAGTAATCGGCAAAGCGACTACTGGTCCAGCAGGCTCGGAAGAGGATACTCATATAGAGGAAAATGAGAAAACATGCACCAATGATACCGCTCTCTTCCACGATGATAGCAAAGATATAGTCAGCAAATGCCAGGGGTAAGAAATCTCGTTCTTTACTATTGCCAGGGAGAACACCGAGGGGTGATTTACTACCGCGAGCAATAGCGACTTTGGCGATAGCCCGTTGGTAGTTTTCGTCGGTGACTTCGAACTTAGAGTCTTTGTTACTATGTTCCGAGAACATATCATCTACACGCCCTACCCAAGTGACCGCACGTGACATAGGACCGTGTAACTGTCTATGTGGGCGTACATACGCAAACTCTACAATGCAATACCCCAACACCACAGCAACAACACCAATGCCGAAAACAGAAAGGATATATTTCCAAGGCAATCGTGCTAAAATCCACATAATGAACACGATAAGGAAAAGTAAGACCGCAGTCGATAGGTTGCCGACCATGATAGGCAAGACTGTGAGAACCGTGATGATGAGCGTTCGGATGAAGTATTTTTTCTTGTCCTCTTCTGAACGGACGCGTGCGAGTTGGTCTGCAACGACAATGATGAGTCCTAATTTAGCAATCTCGGATGGTTGGAATGTGATACCTGCGACTTTAATCCATCGGCTGGCGCCATTGATAGTGGCTACAAATGCTGCGTTAGGTGCAACCATAATCGCATACAGGCAAAGCAGTGAGAATCCCAAGATGAGGTAACCGCTTGCTCGTACCCACATACTGGGCACAAACTGTATAAAAAAGGCGGCAACTATACCGATGAAGAAAAAGAACATTTGTCCAGCGACGGGCCCCAAAGCCGATTGACTCTCATACACAAGTGTACTACTGGCAGAAAATAGGGCGACACAGGCTACGACGATAAGCATGATAAATAAAGCCCAGTAAGTCTTGTCTATGTACTTTAAGTTGATGTGTTGGCGCAGATTGTTCATCGGACAGTGGTATTGAATGTTTATAATGCTCTAACAGCCGCCATAAATTGGTCACCTCGGTCTTCGTAACTCTTGAAGAGGTCAAAGCTGGCGCAGCAGGGTGAGAGAAGTACGGTATCGCCTTCGTGTGCAGCCGCAAATGCTCCTTGAATAGCATCGTGAAGATTGTCGGTATCAATGATTTGGAAGTCTGGGTTTTGGGTTTTGAATGGTTCAAAATGCTCACGCAGTTTCTCGTTATGTAGTCCCATGAAGACGAGTGTGTGGCACTTCTGCCGCACGAGTTCGTCAATCTCGGAATAGTCATTTCCTTTATCTTTACCTCCCAAGATGAGTACCGTCGGTGTAGTCATGGACTCCAATGCATACCAGCAACTATTGACATTAGTGGCTTTGGAGTCATTGATAAATCGTACACCGCGTACCGTAGCCACATATTGGAGACGGTGTTCAACTCCAGCGAACTGCTTGAGAGACTCGCGTATAACATCGTTCTTGATGTGCAACACTTGTGCAGCAATGGATGCTGCCATTGAGTTGAGTTGATTATGTTTACCTTTGAGACTTAATTCTTCGTAAGGCATAGTGAGTGGTTCGGCGGCTTCGACTACGAGGTCGTTACCGCGGATGTAGGCTGCATTGCCTGCTTTGCCAAACGGATACAAAGTGGCTCCAAGCGAGAGTTTTTGTATCTCGCGGTCGATGACTGGATCCTCCGACCAGTAAATGAAGGCATCGTCTTTGGTTTGGTTTTGAGTAATGCGGAACTTGGCATCTACGTAGTTTTGGAATTCAAAGTTGTAGCGGTCCAAGTGGTCGGGTGTAATATTGAGCAAGATGGCGATGTTTGCACGAAAATCGTACATATTGTCCAACTGGAAAGAGGACAATTCGATGACGTAGTAGTCATGGTCCTCGTGTGCCACTTGTAGCGCTAATGAAGCACCGATATTTCCTGCTAACCCAACATTCAGTCCTGCACGGCGCAGAATGTCAAAGATGAGAGAGGTGGTAGTGGTTTTACCGTTGCTACCAGTTATACAAATCATCTTGGCATGGGTATATCGCGCAGCAAACTCTATTTCGGATATAATAGGTATACCTTGCTTTTGCAATTGTACAATGAGTGGCGCTGTCAATGGAATACCAGGTGACTTAATGACTTCGTCGGCATTTAAGATAAGAGATTCTGTGTGATGTTGGTCTTCCCATGCAATGCCGTTTTGGTCAAGTAACGCACGATAAGGGGCTTTGATTTCACCCATGTCACTCACAAAGACATCATATCCTTTTTCTTTGGCGAGAATGGCAGCTCCTGTGCCAGATTCGCCTGCACCTAATATCACGAGACGTTTCATAATTATCGAATCTTCAAAGTTAGAATAGTGAGCGCTGCAAGGATAAGTGTGACAATGCAGAAACGAAGCACAATCTTTGTTTCGTGGTGCAGTTCATTGCTACCCTTGAAGCGAATGATACATGTGGGATCGTTCTTGAGAACTTGCTCAATCGATGTGCGGAAATGGTCATGCAATGGGGCACGCTTCCATACGCGAACATGTTGCCCACGTGATTTGTGGAATTTATAGACTTGCGTTTGCAGAATGACGCTGACGCTCTCCATCAGGAAAACACCGCAGAGGATAGGAATGAGTAATTCTTTGTGAATAATGATGGCACTCACACCAATAATACCACCGATAGTGAGGCTGCCTGTGTCACCCATGAAAATCTGTGCAGGAAAACCATTCCACCACAGGAAGCCGATGAGGGCTCCCACAAACGAAGCGAGGAAGACAACTAACTCTTCGCTGCCAGGGATATACATGACATCGAAATAATCAGCCCAAACGGTTGAGCCGCTGACGTATGCCAAGACAATGAGCGCAACACCGATGATAGCGGAATTACCAGCACACATGCCGTCCATTCCGTCATTGAGATTGGCTCCGTTACTGACTGCTGCCACTACAAAAATGGTTAGCAACACGAAGAAGATCCAACCAGCACGATACTTGTTTTCTTCACCAAGGAAAGAGAAGAGGTCGGCATAGTTGCAGTTATGGTGTTTGAAGAACGGAATAGTGGTGCGAGTTGATTTGACTTCGGGACTTTTTTCTACATATTCGATACCATTCTCAACCCGTGTAGTGACTGTTTCATTCATAGTGCAGAGTGGACAATAGCGCAATGTGAGACCGATGATGAGTCCGAGCGTCACTTGTCCTATAATCTTAACCCAGCCATTGAGACCGTCTTTGTTCTTACGGAAAGTCTTGATATAATCGTCTGCAAATCCGATAGCGCCCAAAATAAGAGTTGTGACTAACATCAGCATCATATACACATTGCTGAGTTTACCCATGAGCAGGCACGGAACGAGCACGCTCACAATAATGACTAATCCGCCCATCGTTGGCACACCTTTTTTGGCAACATTGAAGGGGTCTGTCTTTTCGTCACGTTGGGTCTCAGAAATGTTACGGCGTTTGAGTAATTGGATAAAATACCGTCCAAAGAATATGCTGACAATCAGCGCAATGACGGCTGCAATGATAGCACGGAAAGAGATGTAAGTCATCAGCCGTGCTCCAGGAAAATCGTGTAGATGATTAAAAAGTTCGTATAACATGATGATTTCTTTATGTCGTTTTAGTTGATGCAGTTGCGGACAACTTCGTGGTCATCGAAGTGGTGCTTAACGCCTTTAATGATTTGATAATCCTCGTGCCCTTTACCGGCAACGAGTATGACATCGTTGGCTTGCGCAAGTGTGCAAGCAGTTTTGATGGCTGACTCACGGTCTTCAATAATCAATGTCGAACGCAGTTCGTCATTGGTAAGTCCGGCTGCCATGTCACGTAAGATGTCTGCGGGCTCTTCGTCACGTGGGTTGTCGGAAGTGAGAATGAGTTGGTCACTACCATGTTTGGCTATCTGTGCCATCATGGGACGTTTGCCTTTGTCGCGATTGCCGCCACAGCCGACCACCGTAATGAGTTTGCCTTTGCGAATATCGTTGATGGTCTGAATAACATTATCGACAGCGTCAGGCGTGTGCGCATAGTCAATGATGGCTGTCCAGCCTTTGGGTGAGTGTATCGTCTCAAAACGCCCATTGACAGGAGTTAAAGTGCTGAGTACACGCAGCACATCTATTTTGTCGAAGCCGAGATTAAGTGCAGCCCCATAGATACAGAGAAGATTGGACACATTGAAACGCCCAACGAGGGGTACAAACACCTCCTGATTATCGAGTTGCAGCAACATCCCATCAAAACTCTCCTCAAGAATCTGTGCACGATAATTCGCCATCGCGCGAGTAGAGTAGGTGAAAACAGATGCGGCGCAGTTCTGTGTCATAACTAGTCCGTTCTTATCATCTTTATTCGTGACGGCAAATGCTGTTTTAGGCAGGTTGTCAAAGAGACGTTTTTTGGTGTCGCGATAGTTGTCAAAAGTCTTGTGATAGTCAATGTGATCACGGGTGAGATTAGTGAACAATGCCCCATTGAAGTCCAGTCCTGTGATACGCTCTTGTGCGATGGAGTGACTGCTCACTTCCATAAAAGCATACTCACATCCTGCATCAACCATCCTGCGCAAGAGTGCATTGAGTTCGATGGCGTCGGGAGTGGTGTGAGTAGATGGAATAGCTTCGTCTTCCACGTAGTTGACGACGGTTGATAGCAGTCCGGCTTTGTGCCCCAACGCACGCACCAGTTTATAGAGCAGAGTGGCAATGGTCGTTTTGCCGTTGGTGCCTGTCACACCCACCAGAGTGAGATGTTGACTTGGACAACCAAACCAGCTGCTCGCCATCAATCCCAACGCATGGTCCGTGTTGTTCACTAAGATGTAAGTGACGTCTGCACGCGGATTTTGAAGATAGGACGCATCTTGTAGAACAATCGCTGTCGCGCCGTTGGTGATGCAGCCCTCAATGAATGTGTGACCATCAACGGCCGTGCCGACTTGTGCCACAAAGACATTGTCTTGCGTCACTTTGCGTGAATCAAATTGAAGACCTGTGATTTCTTTGTCCAATGAACCTATCACTTGAATAGGTTGGATTCCTTCGATTAACTCTGCCAGTTTCATATTATCGTTTTTCTAATACGAGTTGTTCGTCATCAATAGTATAGCAATCGCTGTAAGCAATTGTTTTTTCTGCAATGCGTCTCACTACGCCGCCACAGTCGTAACCAGCATCGTAAGCGGGATAGTTCTTAGGATGTTCTATCATGCAGAGACAAGTGTATTGCGGATTTTCCTCTGGGAAATAGCCCACAAATGTCATTCGGTGTGCATATCCCGTGTATTGACGATTGATTATCAATTGTGCTGTACCTGTTTTGCCTGCGATATGCACGAGGTCACTTTGTGCTTTGTATCCCACGATGTGTCCTTTCCATTTACGAACGGATGCCGTACCCAAATCATCATCCCAAACTACATCATGCAGACAGGCTTGTATATCTTTGATGGTCGATTTTTTGCACATGGATTGGCGAACAACCTCTGGTTCAAAAGTCTTGACAGTTTGCCCATCTTGCTGAAGTTCAGATACCAACATGGGTCGCATCATTTTGCCGTTGTTAGCAATGCCGTTGTAGAACATCGCAATTTGGAGCGGCGTGAGTAGTACAGAGTATCCGTAAGCCATTTTGCCGAGTGTGACGGTGTCCTTAGGAACACGAATAAGTGGTTGTTGTGCGCCTGGTATCTCATAGTAAACACTATCCATAATACCCGTTTTGCTGAGCTGTTTGACAAACTTTCGTGCGCTGCCGTCATAGCAGGACGTGATGATTTTGGCGAGTGCAATATTCGAACTGATTGCAAGTGCACTCTTGACAGTGTAAACTGTATCTTTCTTGTGTGCGTCTGTGTGTCTGGATTTACCTAAGTATGACCACGGCGCAGAGGTCACAGAGACGGTGTCGTCTATTTCGATTTTGTTGTCATCAAGTGCTGCTAAGAGCGCGATGGTCTTGAATGTTGAACCTGGCTCAACTCGTGTCACAGCGTGGTTCATGGCTTCGACGTATTTTCCGTCGGATGTGCGGTCTAAGTTTGAGATGGCTTTGATATGCCCCGTGGTTGTCTCCATCAAGATACAACAACCCCAGTCGCCTTGTGTAGCCGTCAAACGTTCGCGTAGGTTGTTTTCTACAATATCTTGCAAGTCGGTATCAATAGTCGTGACTACATCCAATCCGTCTTGTGCTTCAACCACTGTAATGTTTTCCCAGCGTCCACCAACACGTTGCCGTGTGCTGATACCGTCTATTCCTGACAACTCTTTGTCAAAACGTTTTTCCAGTCCTGCATTTCCTCGTCCGTCTTCGCCATAGATACCTCCAATAGTTCGGCTCGCTAAAGACCCAAACGGCTTGATGCGACGGTGCTGGTCATCAAAAGTGATACCGCTTTTATACACTCCACGTTTAATAAGAGGCAACTGCTGTACCTCTTTCATTTGCGTATAAGTAATACGATGTTTGCTCAAACGAATGATTCGTCCCTTGCCGTGATTGGCACGGTAGGCGGAAGTCATGATGTTTTTGTATTCTTCTGCGCTGCGGTCTTGGATAATCTGACTGAGACCGGTAGCTATCGAATCGACATATTCATGAAAAAGCTCTCCATTGTTGAGGTGCAATGCCTCGACACGCGCGTCCATAGTGATGTAGTACTGTGGCATACTGCTGGCGAGCAACCGACCATGACAATCAAGGATGTTGCCGCGTGTGGCAAAAATAGGCTGATTAGTACGCACTTGCGTTTGCTCAATACGCAACCATTGTTCACGCTCTGTCGTCTGAATAATACCGATTTGCACGATGACGGCTACAAAACCGAGGAAAATAACAATAAAAACCGCGGCAAAACGTAGAATAGTATTTCGTTGATTATCACTCATTATTCAATTCTTGTGGCAGGGGTTCGGCTTTCTTTGATGGCACTCCCTCGTTGCTCTAACTGCTCAGATATATAACTCATCTTGCTGACTTTGACCAGTTCGGACGAAATGGTGAGGTATTCAAATTTCTTGTCTTTGACTTCTTTTTGCAAATCGCTCAAGTAGTGTTGTTGTTTGGCTGCATGATAACCCGCAAGAATATATACGAAGATAAGAAAAACGATAAGCGCAATCAGTTTATACTGTTTGCGCACGCCTTCGGAACGAAGTTTTTCTCCATTCAGCCAGCCTTGTATGTCCTGTGCTGTCATCATATCTTTTTTTCTGCCACTCGCAACTTGGCACTTCTCGCGCGTGGGTTACGACTTACTTCTTCGTCGCTGGCTACGGCTCCTTTCTCTAACACTTTGAAAGGGCTAATCACATTGCCATAAAAATCTTTCTCAATCGTCCCCTCTAAGTTGCCACTACGGAGGAAGTTCTTCACGATACGATCTTCCAAGGAGTGGTAGGTGAGGATGACTATTCTGCCGCCTGGGCGTAACAAGTCGCGTGCTGCGACTAACATCTCTCGCAACGCTCCAAGTTCATCGTTCACTTCGATTCGAAGTGCCTGAAAGAGTTTAGCAAAGTCTTTTTTGTATCGCGAGTCGATGTCTAATTCCGTTCCCGTAGGCAACGTCCGTAATGAACCACTTTTGCTCTTGCCGCCAATGAGAACATCCACTAATTGCTCAATGCGTGTGATGGGTTCATTTTGTCGGGCAGAGACAATGCGACGTGCTAATTGTTTACTGTTGCTGAGCTCTCCATATATATATAACGCGCGCGCGAGGGCGTCTTCGTCGTAGGTGTTGATGATGTCGGCTGCCGTCAGATGGGCGGCTTGGTTCATTCGCATATCTAACGAACCAGCAAAACGAAAACTGAATCCACGTTCTGCTTCGTCAAAGTGATGAAAACTGACACCGAGGTCGGCTAAAAGACCGTCTATCTGCTGCACCCCGTAATAGTCCATAAAATGGCGCAAGTAGCGGAAGTTGCTGTGTACAAAATGCCAGCGAGGATTGCCAATGAGGGAATCAGGCTGCTGTTTTTGGTTTTCGTACGCATCCAAATCTTGGTCGAAGGAGTAGAGCTCAATGTCGTTACCCTGCTGCAAAATGGCTTTGCTATGTCCTCCGCCACCAAAGGTCACATCCACATACACACCGTTGGACTGAATGTTCAGTCCCGCAATCGTTTCTTGCAGCATGGCAGGTATGTGATAGATGTTGGGCATCGTCTTAGTTCTTGCTTTTCAATTTTAGTTCTTGCTTCTCAGTTTGATTCGTATTCGCTCGGCGAGGTCGTGTTGATCCATCTTCTTCTCGGCAAACGTGCTCGGATTCCATATAGCGAAACGATCTAACATGCCAACAAAGACCACATCTTGTTGAGCACCAATAGTTTCAAGGTTTTTGCGTTGCAGCAATATACGACCTTGTGCATCTGTCTCAAGAAACTCGGCATCACTCATAAACTGCATAAGCAGCAACTGGTCTTCTGGATCCCATTCGTCAAGGGCATTGCGTAGTGTACTCACTTTCTCATTCCACACAGATTCGGGGTAAAAGATAAGACAAGCATTGTCTGTATCACGACGCATGACGATTCGCTTGCTATCTTCCTCTGCCAAAATCTTACGATATGCAGCTGGAATAAAGATACGCCCTTTATCGTCAAGTCGTGCTTCGATATTTCCAATAAATGTACTCATACACCTTAATCTTGAAAAAACGCTGCAAAGATACAAAAAATATTTGACATTTCCCCACATTTCCCCACAAAAAAGTTAAAAACATGTTTTTTAACATATTTTCAACAAAAGCAATAAATCGTAAATGATTTATATATAGTTAGTTGCAAAGGTTATTAACAATGTGGGGAAAAGTGGTGAGTTTTCACTATTTTGAGAGCGCGTCTAAGCGCGGTCATTTTCGGGGCGAACTTATAAGATAAACAAAAAATCAACCCAAAATTAACGTAGGATTAACGTAGGATTAACGTAAGATGAACGTAGGATGAACCAACCATTTCAAACCTGTACCAACCCCCCGCGATATACCCCTTCCGCACACTTCCACAACAAAATACCAAAAAAAGAGCTGCCCTCTTACGAAGGCAGCCCAATGAACTTTTGACAAGGAACGTTTATTGAACGCGAATACCTTGTACGTTATAAACTTGCTCGTTCACCATGATGTAGAGATGACCGTCGCGAACAATCTTTTGGATAGTTGCGTTAGACTCAATCTCATTCATACCAGTAGGAGACTGTCCTTTCAGAACATAGAGTTTGTCAGGACCAAGTTGGAAGTAGAAACTATAGGTATCTTCTTCACCATCTTGAATGATGTACTTGCCCTCTGGAGTTACATGGAACTGATAGCTGTCTTCCAGATACTCGGTGATAATCCATGCAACTTCGTTGCACTTGTCATAGATTTGTACAAGGTCGCCAGCATTCAGTGCTACATCAAGAAGCATATATTCAACCACGTCTTCACGTGCCTCATTGAGAGCAGCAGGAATATATGTTTCATTAACCAAGATACCGAATTGTCCTTCGCAAGGTTCTGGACGACCAACGATGGCAGCGCTCAATGTGCTATCTGCTGCGTTGAAGAACAGTTTGATGGTGTCACCGGCAAGTAGAGTCGGAGCTTCCAAAGGAGCAACTGTACGAGCAGGAGCATAAGGGATGGTGTCACGTTTTCTTGGTTCGGGAGGAATAGGACCAGGGAGACCATCAAGACCATCTAACACGGTAATCGCATCTGCTGCAAACCACAGAGCGTCTGTATCATCTTCCTTGTCGTTGATGTTAACGCCAGTGCCTCCGAAGACTACAGAATCCAACATATAGATATTCTCTCGATCTGTTGCGCTCATCTCTAACCATGACCAGTCTTCTGCGGCTGCACCGTTCCAGTTGTTCTTAGCATAGTACTTAGTCTCAACAGGTTTCGGAGCTTCGCAAGTAATAGTAAACAAATTCGTCTCAGGAACCCAAGACCCAAAGTACATCGTATCGCACAGTTCATAGTTAGCTGTTTGATTCCATACGTTCTTACCTTCACCGTCCCAGATAATCTCGGTGGCATCTGATGCACAACGTACCAATACAAGGCTATCTACGGTCTCTAAAATTTCTGCCGTATAAATATCGTCTGCCTTATTCGCAAGTTTAACCGTCTCGTTAGAACCGTCCTTACCCCAAGTGATAGCAAACAGGGCAGGATCACTGTCTGCTGCCTCACCGGCTACAAACACAAACTCTTTACGAGCCGCAGGCTCAGGACGACCAACGATGGCAACTTTCAACGTGCTATCTGCTGCATTGAAGAACAGTTTGATGGTGTCACCGGCAAGCAGTTGCGGAGCTTCCAAAACTATACCCGAGTGAGCAGGAGCCCAAAGGACGGTGTCGCCTGTTTTCGGCTTGGGAGTGGGAGGAACGAGACCGGGTAAACCAACAAGATTATCTAACACGACAATCGCATCTGCTGCAAACCACAAAGCGTCTGTATCATCTTCTTTGGTATTGATG
>JAKSNG010000023.1 GCA_024400125.1 Paludibacteraceae bacterium | reverse complement strand
GCTGAAAGAGTATAGACCGCTGCGCTGAAAGAGTATAGACCGCTGCGCTGAAGGAGTAAAGAAAGTAGAAAGTCAAAAGTCGAAAGTAGAAAGTAGAAAGTCAAAAGTCAAAAGATGAGACAATTAAGAGAACAAGAAATTCTGCAACTGCAAGCACAAGGATGTGTAGCAGATAATTGGCAAAGCATACACGTAGCAGAGCAATTTGACACGCAATATGTGGAACATGTGCGCTTCTCTGGCGTATGCGAGTTAGGTGCTTTTAATCGTGAGTTTAACCTACCTGGAGGACTCAAAGTACACTCTGGGATATCGCATGCGACCTTGCACAACGTGACCATCGGAAACGACTGCCACTTATACAACATTCACAACTATATCGCTAATTATCACATCGGCAACAACACCTGCATTGAGAATGTCAATGCCATCCTCGTAGATGGACGCTCAACTTTTGGAAATGGTGTCCGCGTTCCTGTGATGAACGAAGGCGGTGGACGAGAAATCCCTATCTTCAACGAACTGACTGCCAGTCTCGCGTACGTACTGACACTCTACCGCCACCGCCCACAAATGATTCATGTACTGGAACAAGCCATCGACGCTTATGCAGACGAACATGCCTCTGAAATAGGACACATCGGCGAAAATGTTAACATTCTCAACTGCGGCAGCATCAAGAATGTCTATATCGGCGACTGTGCACAGATAGCAGGCACTTCTCGACTGAAAAACGGTAGTATCAACTCCAATAAACTTGCCCCTGTTAAACTCGGTTCGGGTGTCAAATGTACCGACTTCATCATCAGTTCTGGCGTCGAAATCAGTGACTCTACCATCGTTGATAAATGCTTTGTTGGACAAGGCTGCATCTTCGATAAACACTACTCTGCAGGTGAATCACTGTTCTTCAGCAACTGCCAAGGAATGCACGGCGAAGCTTGCGCCATCTTTGCGGGGCCTTACACCGTGACTCACCATAAATCGACTCTGCTGATTGCAGGTATGTTCTCGTTCCTCAACGCAGGTTCGGGAAGTAACCAGTCCAATCACATGTACAAACTGGGACCAATTCACCAAGGTGTAGCCGAAAGAGGCGCAAAAACAACCTCCGACTCCTACCTACTATGGCCTTCAAAAATTGGTGCTTTCTCCCTTGTTATGGGACGCCACACGCACCATGCAGACACTTCTGATTTACCATTCTCATACTTGATTGAGAACAACTCGGAATCGTATCTCGTTCCTGGTGCAAATCTCCGCACCGTCGGCACTATTCGCGATGCCCAGAAATGGCCCAAACGTGACAACCGCAAAGATACAGACCTACTCGACCTCATCAACTTTAACTTGCTGTCACCTTACACGGTACAGAAAATGTGGAAAGGTCGCGAAATTCTAAAAGAACTGCAATCTATCTCTGGCGAAAACACCGAAGAATATGGCTACAAGAACTGCAAAATTCGCAATACCTCACTTATACACGGTATTGGATTTTACACCATCGGTATCCGCAAATTCTTAGGAAACTCACTCATTTCACGTATCAATAAAAATAAAGATAGTATTCACACCTGGGCAGATTTGCAACGTGTGCTCGTTCCTGCCAACACCATCGGCATCGGCGAATGGGCAGATTTGGCTGGACTAATCGTTCCACGCAGCGAAGTAACCAGCCTGCTCAATGACATCGAAACAGGACAACTCAACCTCAAACAAATACGAGAGCGTTTCATCCGTATGCACGCTAACTACTACGATTATGAGTGGGCTTGGGCTGCTGAGAAAATAGAAAAAATCATTGGCTGCTCCATCAACCAAATCACCAAAGAACAAGTTCTCCAACTCATCAACGAATGGCAAGAGGCGGTTGTCAAACTCGACAATATGGTGTATGACGACGCACGCAAAGAGTTCGACATGAACTCCCAAACAGGCTTCGGCGTAGATGGTGACGCTTCACAACAACGAGCAGACTTTGAGTCCGTGCGCGGTAACTTCGAAAGCAACGCTTTTGTACAAGCCGTACTACAACATATAGCACGCAAAACTGCACTCGGAAACGAAACAAAAACATTTATCAACTCCATCCATTAACTCAGTGAATAACGGCTCAGTAACGATATTAGGAACGGGCAGTGCACTTCCCACTTTCCAGAACTCACCTTCCGGACAGATACTGACATTATGCGACAAATCGTTTATGATTGACTGCGGTGAAGGCATCCAACTGACTATGCGACAAATGGGGTTGAAAACAGCGCGTCTGTACTCTATTTTTATCTCTCACCTGCACGGCGACCACTGCTTCGGACTAATCGGTCTCATCTCAACATTGAGCATGATGCACCGCACACAACCACTGCACATCTACGCCCATGCCGACTTAGAGAAACTGCTGAGACCCATGTTGGATTATCACTGCGAAGAATTGACCTACGAAGTGATTTTCCACGCTATCAATCCACGCAAAAAAGAGGTTATTTTCTCTGACCGCACTGTGACAGTAGAAACTATTCCTCTCAAACATAAAGTGCCAACATGCGGATTCTTGTTCTATGAACACCATCGTGGTCAAGAACCTCGCAAACGCTACGCTTACTGCTCCGACACCCAATATCGGGAAACTATTGTTCCACAAATAGAAGGTGTTGATATGCTTTTTCACGAAGCAACCTTCACCGACGAATGGGAATCACGCTGCGCAGCAACGATGCACTCCACCGCCAGACAAGCAGCCACTATCGCCGACAAAGCACACGTCGGGAAACTGCTCATCGGACACTACTCTTCCAGAGAAGATAATCACACCGTTTTTCTGCAGCAAGCACAAGAAGTGTTCCCAAACACCATCATGGCAGTGGAAAGAGAAACGTATATACTATAAGAAATGGCTAAACTAAAATCGCAATATGTATGTTCATCCTGCGGTGCTAAAGCCCCACAGTTATTAGGACGTTGCCCTGTTTGTGGCGAATGGGGAACGTATGAAGAAGAGGTGGTGGAAACATCCACTTCCAAAGGCATCAGCGCACGCAAAAGCACTGCACCATTGCGATTGGAAGAAATCAACGCACAAGAGGAAACACGCATTGATGTGCATAACGGCGAACTGAACCGCGTATTGGGCGGAGGACTCGTGCCTGGCAGTTTGGTACTGCTTGGCGGAGAACCTGGCATCGGCAAATCTACGCTCGCTTTGCAAATGCTCATGCAGCAAGGAGAACGTCGCACACTCTACGCCAGCGGCGAAGAGTCCGCGCGACAAATCAAACTTCGTGCAGAACGATTGGCTGGACAACCAACAAACTTGTTCCTATTAGCCGAGACCTCACTCGAACGCATCTTAGACCAAGTGCGTGAACTCAAACCGGAAATAGTCGTTATCGACTCCATTCAAACTATTTCCACAGAGGGTTTGGAAGCATCCATCGGTAGCCTCAGCCAAGTCAAAGAATGCGCTGTACGTATTCTGCAATTTGCAAAAGACGAGAACATTCCATTCATTCTGATTGGACACATCAATAAAGAAGGCTCACTTGCTGGTCCTAAAGTGCTGGAGCATATCGTGGACACTGTGCTGCAGTTTGAGGGCGATCAACATTATATGTATCGTATCCTGCGCGCGCAAAAGAACCGTTTTGGTTCTACATCCGAACTCGGCATCTACGAGATGCAACAAGGGGGACTGCGCGAAGTGACCAACCCGTCCGAGTTGCTGTTATCCACCGCACGAGACGGACTTAGCGGTATCGCCATTGCCGGAGCGATTGAAGGTGTAAGACCTTTCCTTATCGAAGTTCAAGCACTGGTATCTTCTGCCGCCTACGGCACTCCTCAACGCTCATCAACAGGCTTTGATCCAAGACGACTGAATATGCTACTCGCAGTATTGGAAAAAAGAGTCGGATTTAAGTTGCTGCAGAAAGATGTGTTCCTCAATATCGCCGGTGGATTACGCGTCAATGACCCAGCCATCGACTTAGCCGTGTTAGCCGCTGTCCTCTCCTCTAATATGGACATCGCACTTGACGCAGATACTGCCATCACTGGAGAGGTGGGATTAGCAGGAGAAATAAGACCTGTTGCACGAATTGAACAACGTATTCGCGAAGCAGAAAAATTGGGATTCAGCCGCATGATTATACCCGCTGGACAACGACTAAACACCAAAGATTTTAAAATACAACTAATTGAAGTAGGCAAAGTAACAGACGCCTTTAGACTACTCATTAAGAAATAATGCACAAAACGCAATGGACATATATGTTAATGCTACTGACACTTCTGCCAGCCACTGAAGCATGGGCATCGTCCAAGCGCGCTTATCGTATGGATATTGCTCTGCAAGCTGGCGGCGGTTACTATGTTGGCGACGCTACAGAACATATCTTCAACAACCCGTTGGATGTCTATGGCGCACATCTACGATATAAATTTGACCAACGGTGGAGCTTGCAAGCCAAAACGATGCGACAACGCATCACTTGCCGCAACGAGAAAAATGCCATCCATTACAATGCACTATGGAACACTGATTTATGCGCAGAGTTCAACTTCTTTCGCTTTGGAGTGGATGATTATGATAGCCGAATCAAACCAATCACACCCTACATATTCTTGGGATTCGGTGTTGCCGTCTATGGAAAAAACGCAATGCCTTCACCACAAAGTATGTATCCTCTCTTTATCGGACAAAACAGCCTCACACCGACAGTGGCATGCTATTTTCCGTTCGGATTCGGTGGAAAATGGAAATTTGCAGAACGCTGGCAATTGCATGTGAGCTGGCAACACAACCTTTATTTTGCAGATGACATAGAAGGACTACCCGAATATAATAATAAGCACCAACTAAACGGAAGTAATATTTTGAACTTCGATTTAACAGGACAACTCACAGTTGGCATAGTTTTTGAGATGGCTAAAGAGAAGAAGATTTGTCTATGGTGTGATGAATAATAAAACAAAGCAATGAGTTATAAAGATCAGATATTAAAAGAGCGCATGCCACAGCATATTGCTATCATCATGGATGGCAATGGTCGTTGGGCAAAAAAACAAGGTTTAGCCCGTATGTTTGGTCATAAACAAGGTGTGCAAGTAGTACATAACATTACGGAAGCCGCAGCCGAACTCGGTCTACGCTACCTCACCTTGTACACGTTCTCAACCGAGAACTGGAATCGTCCCAAAGAGGAAGTGGACGCTTTGATGTCCCTACTCGTCGATACCGTAGCCAAAGAAACCCCGACCTTGATGAAAAACAATGTGCGACTGCTAACCATAGGCGACCTAAGCCGTCTGCCTGAAGCTGCACGCATCAAGTTCTTGGGCTGTATTGAGCAGACTAGCCAAAACACAGGACTAAGTTTAGTAGTAGCACTATCCTACTCCGCACGTTGGGAAATAACCAATGCCGTACAAATGGCAGCGCAACAAGCACAAGCAGGCACTTTACAACCAGAAGATGTGAATGAAGAGTTAGTCAGTTCGCTCTTGACAACGAATCACATACCTGATCCAGACCTACTCATTCGCACCAGCGGCGAACTGCGCATCAGTAATTTCCTGCTCTGGCAACTCGCCTATTCAGAGCTCTACTTCACCGACTGCCTGTGGCCAGAATTTACTACAGAAGAGTTCTATCATGCAATCGTAGATTATCAACATAGAGAAAGACGTTTCGGAAAAACCAGTGAACAAGTTAAATAATATATGGTGGATTGGAATAGTGAGCCTACTGCTCCTGTTTCCAACAATCGCAACTGCCCAATCAGCAGCTACGCCAGAAATTGAATATACAACCTCGCGTCAGACATACGAAATAGCCGATATTTCGGTTTCTGGCGCAGATGGATATGAAGACTTTGTTATCATTGGCTTCTCAGGATTAGCTGTTGGCGACAAAATAGATGTTCCCGGAGACCAAATTACCAAAGCATTGAAACGATTCTGGAAACAAGGATTGTTCTCCGATGTCAAAATCAAAGCCACTAAGATTGAAGGCAAAAAAATATGGATTGAGATTTGTCTCACGCCTCGTCCACGCGTGTCCGATATTACTTATAACGGACTCAAGAAAAGTGAATTAGAGGATGTAGAGGTCAAGTCTGGTATATCCAAAGGTAGCCAAATAACACCGAATATAGTTGACCGAGCAAAGACTGTTATACGGAAATACTTTGACGAAA
Organism: Paludibacteraceae bacterium; assembly: GCA_024400125.1. GTDB lineage: Bacteria > Bacteroidota > Bacteroidia > Bacteroidales > Paludibacteraceae > Colicola. Next base: position 22,367 of record JAKSNG010000023.1, on the reverse strand, counting down.
AAGGATTCCATAATGTCGATGTTCAAATTCTGCAACAAGAAGACCATGATCGTCCAGGATACGTGAAAGTTGTCGTAAACATCAATAAGAAAGAGAAGACCAAAGTCGGCTCTATCTACATCACCGGCAATAACGCACTTACTCACACCCAAATCAATAAAGCGATGAAGAAGACCAATGATAATCACATCACCAATCTTTTCCGTCCAAAGAAATTTGTGAGCAAAGAATTTGAGAACGACAAGAAAGCCGTCATCGAAAAATATAATGAATTGGGTTACCGAGATGCTTACATCATTGCCGACAGTGTGGTGCCCAGTCCAACCGATCCTACGCGCGTGGACGTGTACCTTAATATATATGAGGGCGAAAAATACTATGTACGCAACATCACTTGGGTGGGTAACACCGTTTATCCATGGCAAGCGCTGGATGCAACATTGGGCATTAAAAAAGGCGACACCTATAACCTCAAGATTCTGAACGAGCGTCTTCAATCAGACGATGACGCCGTAGCCAAGCTCTATACTGACCAAGGTTATTTATTCTTCAATGTTGAACCAGTAGAAGTGAATATTGAAGGCGACTCTATTGACTTCGAAATGCGTATGTACGAAGGTAAACCCGCCACCATCAATCAGGTTAATATCGTCGGAAACACTCGCGTCTATGAACACGTCGTTCGCCGTGAACTATACACCAAACCAGGTCAGTTATATTCGCAATCGGACATTATGCGTTCGCTGCGTGAACTGGCACAGATGGGACATTTTGATCAAGAGAAACTTGTACCCGATATTCAACCTAATCCCGAAGACGGAACAGTTGACATCACTTACCAATTGGAGACAAAATCCTCTGACCAAATTGAATTCTCTTTAGGTTATGGAGCAACAGGTTTGATTGGTTCTTTGGGACTGAAATTTACCAACTTCGCCATCCAAAACCTATTCAATAAAAAAGCCTATCGAATTGTGCCACAAGGTGAAGGTCAAACATTCTCCATCAACGCTCGTACAAATGGTGTGTACTACACTTCTGCTGGTATATCATTCTTAGAGCCTTGGTTAGGCGGTAAACGTCCGAACTCTTTGAGCGCAAGTATTTTCTTTGCGTCACAAACAGGATTCTCCAATCGGTATTATCAAGCTTATCAAAACTTGTATAATAACTATCAATACTACTACCAATATTCAGGTAACTCCAATTATTATCAGCAATTACAAGAGTCCGAAGCCGATCCAGATAAGTACCTTCGCACATTGGGTGTAAGTGTAGGTTATGGTAAACGATTGAAATGGCCAGATGACTACTTTATGTTCTACGGCGAACTCAGCTACCAATTGTTTATGATGAAGAACTGGCCATATCTATTGATTTCAGAAGGATATAGTCATAATTTTGCACTTAACTTACAATTGAGTCGTTCCAGCATAGACAATCCTATCTACACACGCCGTGGATCTTCGTTTACATTAGGACTAAAAATCACACCACCTTGGTCACTGTTTAACAAAGATGTTGATTACTCCGTGCTATCAGATAATGAGAAATATCACCTTGTTGAATACCATAAATGGAAATTCAGTGGAAAAGTGTTCACACCTCTTTCTCGCGACTCCAAATTGGTGCTGATGACACGTGTGGACTTTGGTTATATTGGACATTACAACAAGAACCTCAAGTCTCCATTTGAGACATTCTCTATGGGTGGTGACGGTATGTCGGGCTACTCCAGTTACTCCACTGAGTACATCGGACTGCGCGGTTATTCATCTGGATCATTAACTCCATACGACATCGCCACAGGGCGTAATATGGGTTATGTGTACAACAAATTTACGATGGAACTGCGTTATCCTGTCTGCCTACAACCATCTGCAACCGTTTGGTTGTTAGGTTTCTTAGAAGCCGGTAACTGTTTCGCAGACATTCGAGATTATAACCCATTTGATCTCAAGCGTAGTGCTGGTGTCGGCGTTCGCGTCTTTCTGCAGATGTTTGGCTTACTCGGTGTCGATTGGGGATGGGGATTTGATGATATCAATGGATCGAATCAATACTCTGGTAGCCAATTCCACTTTATCTTAGGACAAGAATTGTGATCACGTATATTGTTTATGAATATGAAAAAATATTTTTGGATTGTATTAGCTTTTGCAGCAATGCCTCTATGGGCACAAAAACAACAAGCCATCGCGTATGTGGATATGCAGTATATCCTCAAGAACTTGCCACAGTATGAGTCTGCCAATGAACAACTAACCCTCATCAGCAAACGTTGGCAAAAAGAGATTGATGCTGCGCAACAAGAGGCGCGCGTGCTGGCGACTAACTATCAAACCGAACAAATCTTCTTATCTGCCGACCAACAAAAACGCCGCGAGGAAGAAATCGTCAATAAGGAAAATGAAGTACTCGAACTCAAACGCAAATATTTTGGACAAGATGGCGAACTTTATAAAAAAAGAGAAGCCCTCATTAAGCCTATTCAAGACGAGATATATACCGCCTTACAAGACTTAGCCAGTGAGAAAAAAATAGACATCATAAAAGACCGCTCGTCTGACCCATCACTCATCTATATGTCTTCCAAACTCGACATCTCTGACCAAGTCCTCCAAAAACTTGGCGCCAAATAAAACTATTTTTATTGCATTATACAAACTTATAAACATAACACAACAATGAAAAAATTAATTATTGCCCTTGCGCTGGTATTACCAATGATGGTTAGCGCACAGAAATTTGGTCATGTCAACACTGCTGAATTATTCCAACAAATGCCTGAAGTGCTGAAAGTAAAAGCACAAATGGACACCGTTCAATCCCAGTATGAGACTCAACTGACGATGATGCAGGAAGAGTTGCAAAAGAAGTACCAAGAGTATCAACGCGATGAAGCAACTATGATGGATGGTCTCAAACAAATCAAACAACAAGAACTGCAAGAGATGCAACAACGCATCCAAACATTCTACACAACCGCAGAACAAGACATCCAAAAGAAGCAACAAGAACTTCTTGCTCCTGTACACGAGAAATTGGCTAAAGCCATCAAAGCCGTTGGTGAACGCGAAGGATACACCTATATTTTTGACTCCGCAGCTATGGTACATATCGGAGACGACGCTACCGACCTACTGCCTGCTGTTAAACAAGAATTAGGCACCAAGTAATATGGCCGACGGATTTTTAGAGTCACATCAGGCGGAATACGAGAAACGAAAAGCCGCGTGGCTCAAAAAGCAACAATCATTTTCTTATCAACAAAAGAAACGCAACAATGGAACAACTACAACGCAAACTGAACGATAGTGCTATTGCACGTTGGGCTGTGCTCATCCTCGTAGCTTCGATGATGTTCTTCGCCTATATGTTCGTCGATATCTTGTCCCCTTTAGCATCCCTGTTAGAACAAGCCCGCGGTTGGGATAGAGGCGTCTTTGGAACTTACGCTGCAGGAGAATACCTGCTCAACGTCTTTGGTTTCCTCATCATCGCTGGTATTATCTTAGATAAAATGGGCGTGCGCTATACAGGAACATTGTCCGCATCTCTGATGGTCATTGGCGCCGCTATCAAATACATCGGCGTGAGCGATTGGTTTGATGCCAACAATGTTGTATGGTTAAATTCGTGGTGGACGACAATGCCAGGTAGCGCAAAAATGGCGATGTTTGGATTTATGATTTTCGGGTGCGGCTGCGAAATGGCAGGTACTACCGTCAGCAAAATCTTAGCCAAATGGTTCAAGGGAAAAGAGATGGCATTGGCTATGGGAATAGAAATGTCCATAGCTCGTCTTGGAGTGTTCGCCGCTATGTGGCTCGCTCCACAGTTCGCTATTCACTTTGCCGCAGCAGACGGCACTCAATCCGTGGTAGCTCCACTGCTCTTTGCGTCAACACTGCTCGTTATTGGATTAATCAACTTCCTCGTCTTTACTGTGATGGACTCTAAATTCGACCGCCAACTCGTAGCGGCTGGTGAACTCACCACAGAAAAAGACCCAGAAGACGAATTCCACGTTTCTGATTTAGGTAAAATCTTCAGCAGCAAGATGTTCTGGATTATAGCATTACTCTGTGTCCTCTACTATTCAGCTATCTTCCCATTCCAGCGTTTTGCTACCAATTTCCTTGAAGAGACCTTGCAGATTTCCGCTGCAGAAGCATCGGGTATGTTCAAGTGGTTCCCTGTTTTGGCAATGGTCTTGACTCCGTTCTTGGGCGCATTCATTGACTATAAAGGAAAAGGAGCGTCGATGATGATGTTGGGTGCAATCATCATGATTGCTTGCCACTCTTGCTTTGCATTCGTTTTACCAGTCGTTCACAGCAAAGCATTAGCTATGATTACCATCCTTATTTTAGGAGTTAGCTTCTCGCTCGTTCCTGCGTCTATGTGGCCGTCTGTACCTAAAATCATTGATGAGAAAGTATTAGGTTCTGCCTACTGCCTCATTTTCTGGGTACAAAACATTGGACTATGTTTAGTTCCACTATTGATTGGCAAACTGCGCGTAGCAACTGATGGATACCTTGTGCCAATGATTGTATTTGCATCCTTTGGAGTATTAGCCCTTATCTTCTCTGTCTTCCTTAAAGTTGAAGATAAGAAGAAAGGATATGGTTTGGAATTACCCAACAAGAAGAAATAATGAATTGGGATTTTCTCATAAAAGATAAAGACGCTATTACCGTCACGACAGACAGCCGGAAGATTACACCTGGCTGCGTGTTCGTGGCATTCAAGGGCGAACATTTTGATGGTAACGACTATATTGAGCAAGCTAAACGCGATGGTGCTATCTATTGCATCGGGGGCGATAATGCCTTAGCCGAGCTACAAGACCTTGCACGCGCATGGCGTCGCCAATGGAACAAAACCATTATCGGCATCACTGGTACTAACGGAAAAACAACCACCAAAGAGTTGACTGCAGCTGTGCTCAAGACGAAGTATAACGTGCACTATACACAAGGGAATCTCAACAACTCCATTGGAGTACCATTGACTCTACTGCAACTCACTTCGGCACACGAATTAGCCATCGTCGAAATGGGTGCGTCTCATCCAGGCGACATCCAAGAACTCGTTAATGTAGCAGAACCGAACTATGGTCTCATCACCAATGTTGGAAGAGCGCATCTACAAGGTTTTGGATCATTTGAAGGTGTCCAACAGACAAAACGCGAGTTGTATGATTATCTCGTAGCGCACAATGGAACAATCTTCCGCAATGCAGATAATCCCTATCTCACACAAATGTATGAAACCGCCGTTGCCAATCACCAATCACCAATCACCAATCTCTCCTCTCTCTACCACACTATCTCTATGCCTTCTGGTACCCATTTGGTGGGAGACTATAACGCAGAGAACATCGCTGCTGCCATAGCGGTAGGTCAACATTTTGGCATCAGTGAAGCAGATGCGTTAGCCGCAATCCGCGCATACGTTCCTTCTAACCATCGCTCACAGGCATGCCAAACGGAACACAATGAATTAGTAATTGATGCATACAACGCCAATCCCACTTCCATGCAAGCAGCCATCAATGCGTTCAAGGGAGACACTTTCATTCTTGGCTCCATGCGCGAGTTAGGCGAGTATGAACATTTTGAGCATCAGAATATCGCGAATATGCTCCTTGAGCGCAAAGCCGAAGAGGTTTATCTCATTGGCGATGAATGGAAACAGACCACTGCCCCATATCCTATTTATCATTCCGTAGAGGACTTATATGCTTACTTACAGACACATCCGTTAACCCATCGACACATACTCATTAAAGGTTCTAACTCCAATCACTTAGACCGAATCCTTCCTGTATTATGAAAAAAACCCTTCCATTTATCATTATTCTCCTACTTGCCCTTGCCGCAGTAGCATTTCTCTACCTTCGTCAACGCACCACATTGACCGAGATGGTAGAACAAATGGAATTTGAAAAAGAGCAACTGCAGGAGGAGTATGAAGACTTGGCTATTCAATTTGATGGCTATCAAAATTTAGACATCAAAAATGACTCACTGCAAGATCTTCTCAGTAAGGAACAACAACGTGTACAAGATTTATTGGAGGAGTTGCGCATCACCAAAGTGACTAATGCACGTCGCATCGCGGAACTCAAGAAAGAGTTATCTACCGTGCGCACTGTCATGGTCGGTTATGTACGTCAAATAGACTCACTCAACGTGACTAACGAGCGCTTGACTAAAGAGAATCAGCAACTTACGCAACAATATCAAACAGTTTCGACACAAGCTCAACAACTGCAAGAAGAAAAAACACAACTCTCTGCCGTTGTTGAACGGGCTTCAATGTTAGAAATAAATCATTTTCAACTTACCTCACTCAATAAGAACAATCGCAAGACACGTATCGTTAGCCAAATCATGAAATTCCAATTCGACTACACTGTGGCTAAAAACATCACCTGCGATCCTGGCTTAAAAACGGTTTATCTTCGTGTCATCGACCCTCAAGGAAATGTAATGAACGAAGATTCCGCACGCGTCTTCGCCTTTGAAAGCGGAGTTGTGACCTACTCCTCCGCTCATGAAATGGAATATACGGGCGAAGAGCAATCAGGCATTCTCTATGTGCCACTCGTACAAGAAGCAATGCAGGGATTTTATAATGCAGATTTCTTTATTGATGGTAACCTAATCGGCAGTTTTCCATTCGAAATTCGCAAATAAATACACTTTTTTGCAGAAAAATTTGCATATATCAAAATTTTGCAGTACTTTTGCAGCCGCTTTCGTAAGAGAGCATATAAATGCGACGATGTTTTCATCGATGATATTGCATCAGTCGTGATTGTTTAACCCTTTAAAACTTTTTAGTATGTATTTAACATCTGAGAAGAAAGCTGAATTATTTGCACAGTATGGCAAGGATGCCAAGAACACTGGTTCAGCAGAGAGCCAAATCGCTCTATTTACTTTCCGTATTAACCACCTCACAGAGCACTTAAAAGAGAATCGTAAGGACTTCGGTACCGAGCGTGCTTTAACCACTTTGGTAGGTAAACGTCGTCGTATGCTTGACTACTTGAAAGCAAAAGACATTGAACGCTACCGTGCTATCATCAAAGAGTTGGGTATTCGTAAGTAAAAAAGAAAAGGGTCACATTCGTGACTCTTTTTTTATTGTTTCTTTAACCAAGATAACAGTTGTGCCATGTCGTGAAAGACCGCATTAGCTCCTTCGTTCCAAAGCAGTTGATCTTCCAATGGCCCAGTGTTAACGGCTACAGTAAACAAACCCGCTGCATGTCCCGCACGCACGCCTAAAGGAGCATTCTCTACCACACAACATTCTTCCTTCGGCAGCCCACAATTTTCCCATGCTTTGAGATATGGCTCTGGGTGAGGTTTACCATGCGTCACATTATGCGCAGTCACCATTCGCGAGGGACAAAAACATCCAGGGAATGCTGCTTCTAACTGTTCGTATAAATCCAATTGACCTCCACCAGTAACAACCCATATTTGTTTGCCTTGCTCCTGAAGGAACTGTAGCACATCTGCCACGCCTTTCATAGGGACTCCGCCTCCTATCTGACGATAACGAATAGTCTTTTCATCATAGATAGCATGTACTTCCTGCTCAGAGAGATTTCGTCCTTGTGCCCGCGCAAAAGAATGGATGACATCCATTCCTGTACGACCTTCATTGAGAAAACATTCGTGCTGGCTGAAACACAAACCATGCCGTTGCATGGCCTCTTCCCACGCAATGGCATGATTAAGCATTGAGTCAAACAAGACTCCGTCCATGTCAAAAAAGAACGCTTTCATCTATTGATGTTGCTCACGCAACAAATCATTTACCGTCTTAACTGGGTTAAACGTCGAAATAGGTACTTGCACAAAAATCGTGTTCCAACGGCTCATTGCACCATTCCATAGACCAGGCAATTCTAATGCCAACAACTCTTTTCCGTCTTTGGACTTATGAGAAATAAAGCCCGTTTGCGGATCCACGAACTTAGGCAAGTCAAATGGTTTTCCTTGATAATCCTTAACTGCACACACCAAATCAACTGGATTGAAGTGAGTCGATTTAGCCATCAGTTCTGGGTCGCTAATCTGACTAGACTCTAAAATTTGATAAGACAATGAGCCATCTTCTTCGCGCACAATAAATGGTCCTCCGCCAGGTTCACCAGTGTTTTTCACTACACCGCAAACTCGGATAGGACGATTCAAACGAGCACGTTCTTCATCACTAATAGACGGATCCTGCAGGCGGTCAAATACGCGCTGTTGCTCAGCCACTAAGACACCCGCTAACACTTGTTTCCATCGAATTGTATCTTTCTTGAGACGGTCAGGAACTACATTATCAATATTCTTGATGAACACAATATCAGCATCTTGTTCGTTCAAATTTTCAATCAATGCGCCGTGACCACCTGGACGAAATAACAACTTTCCATCCGCCGTACGGAAAGGCGTACCATCAGGATTAGCTGCCAACGTGTCTGTGGATGGTTTCTGTTCAGAGAAAGAAATCTGATATCGCACCCCATATTTTTTCTCAAAACGCTGCATGTGATCTGCTATATGTTGCCGGAACAGAGGCAGATGATCATGACTGACAGTAAAATGAATATCCGTGGCACCCGTCATTGCACCCTCAACTAAATGTTCTAACGCAGGCGTGCGCGCGCCATCGCGATATTTATGGAATAAGAGCAAACCTTTGGGTAAGTTACCATAATTCATATTCTCAAGCAAGAATCGCACCGCTTCTTGCCCTGTTTTACCTTGCAATTGGTCGCCAAAAGCGAACTTATCCAGATTCGCCAAGAACTCCTGTATAAACGGAGTCTCTACGCCGTTGTCCAAATATTCAAATAGGTTCTTGAACATACGGCTCGCAGCACCACTGGCTGGCACAAACTTAAGCACTTTATGCTTCGCTTTAAGATACTGTTGCCACACCTCAATATACTGGTCCTGCATCTCGCGTGTAGGCGCTAAGATTCCTTGTCCTTTCTTAGTTGAAGCGGGAGCTACAATGTCCAAACTTGGAAAGCCCGTACGGAAACTCTCCATTTGCTTTTCCGCAGCCTTTAAAGTAATGCCACGATGTTGAAGTTGATCTAAATCAGATTGTGTAAACATGGTGAATGGATTAAAATTTTGCGCAAAAGTACTATTTTTTTTGCATATATGCAAATTTTTTTGTAATTTTGCGCGCTTATTTGTTAAAATTATGAAGAACATTGCCTTTATCATCAACCCTATGTCGGGTACGCAAAACAAGCGTAAGTTACCTAAAGTGATTGAAAAAGAGTTAGATCGCACCCAATGGTTACCCAACATCGTCTTTACCGAGTATGCTGGTCATGCCGTTGAATTAGCTCGTCAATATGCCCAAATGGGTTTTGATGCCGTAGTCGCAGTTGGCGGAGACGGCACCGTCAATGAAGTGGCACGTGGTTTGCGAGATTCCAAAACGGCATTAGGCATTATTCCAATGGGTAGCGGAAATGGCTTTGCTAGACACCTCCATATCCCAATGGTTCCTGCACGCGCTATCCAAATGTTAAATCATTCGGAAGTCATTGCCTGTGACTATGGATTGGCTAACGACCACCTCTTTATTAGCACTTGCGGTACGGGCTTTGATGCCCTTATTGCTGAGCAGTTTGATGGTTCTACCAAACGAGGATTTAAGACCTATTTTGAAAAAATCATCAAGGACTTAGTAACCTATCACTCACAGACATATCATATCATTGGGGACGGACTTGATTTAGAGCGTAAGGCCTTTCTTATCACTTTTGCTAACGCCGGACAATGGGGCTATGAGGCTTATATTGCTCCTCATGCCAGCATTCAAGATGGTCACATGGACATCTGTATGATGAGTTCCAGCGCTATCTTAGGTGCAGCCAGTTTAGCAGCTCGGCTCTTCACCAAAACCATTGATAAGAGTTTGTTTATGGACACTATTCGCGCCAAAGCCATCACACTCATTCGTGAAGCAGAAGCACCCTTCCATTTGGACGGAGACCCTGTTTCTATGGAGAAGGATATCCATATTCGCATCGTGGCGGACGGCATACGTGTATTAGCTGAAAAACGATTCTAATTCAATCACCACAACAAAAAAATCATGGAACTAAAAATTATCAATACCAGCAGCAACCCATTGCCCAAATATGAGTCCGCACAAGCCGCAGGATTAGATATACGCGCAGCTATTACCGAAGCTGTAACACTACAGCCATTGGAGCGAAAACTTATACCCACTGGTTTATATATAGAACTGCCCGCTGGCTACGAAGCGCAGATTCGTCCACGCAGCGGTTTAGCTCTCAAACGCGGTTTGACCATACTCAATACCCCAGGCACAATTGACGCAGACTACCGAGGCGAGATTGGCGTTATACTCATCAACCTCTCCTCCGAAACTCAAACGATTGAGCCAGGAGAACGCATCTGCCAAATGGTTATAGCTAAACATGAGCAACCTGAACTCGTTGAAGTCACAGAACTCAGCGCCACCGAACGTGGAGCAGGAGGATTTGGACACTCTGGAGTCAAATAATCGGACACCATTGAGGATTGAAAAATGGATTATAGGATGCGTGTTATGGCTCAGTAGCGCAACGTTGTGGGCCATAAACAATGAACAAGAACAACAGTTCTTATACTATTTCTATGCCGCCGTCAATGCCATCGATAATGAACAGTATGATAAAGCACTGATATTGCTGGATTTCTGCGAGCAGATTCATCCGCAGGATGGAACCACAAAAGATTATTTAGGAGCAATCTACAACGCCATGGGTAACACATCGCGCGCTCAGAAATATTTCCGCCAAGCCTACGAATGCGCACCGCAAGATTGCTGGCAGCGATACACCGAGTTGCTTCTACAGAACGCACAAAATGTCAATGACTCCGTCAACACCAAAGTCCAAAAACGTAATCTCAAAACGGCACGAAGCGTATTAGAAAAAACAGTCCAACTATTGCCTAAAAATGAGGATGCATGGAATATGCTGCTCAATGCCTATACCCAAAGTCAGCAATGGAAAAAAGCCTTAACGGCACAAGACCATATTGACCGAATTGTGGGTTACAACACCTACAGTGCCTTGACGCGCTACCGCATCTATATGGCATGGCAGAAACCCAAAGAAGCCATCCAGGCCATTGATGATTACCTCCAATATGACCCAAGAGAATACCGTTTTTTACTTTTCAAAGGAGACTTGATGGTGCAGGCGCGACAATATGTCGAAGCCTTTGTAACATTTGCTACCATCGGCGACTCATTGGCAAATATTGAGCAGATTGATGGCGCTTATTTAGCCTACGAAAAAGCGTTGGAATTATACCCCGAACATCCGTACGTTCTCAATAACTACGCATACTTGTTAGCTACACATAATGGTGACCTCAAACGCGCCGAATGGATGAGCCAAAAAACCATACAAACGGACCCGAATAATCCCATTTATTTGGATACATACGCATGGATTCTGTATTTACAAGGGCAACAGAGTTTAGCCGCATTTTATGCTCGCAAAGCCTTGGAATATGCAGAAGATGATACTCAAAGAGAAGAAATAGTGGAACACTTACGACAAATCAATGAGCCATAGATTATACATCATATTATTAGGCGTTTTGCTCACTATACTCACTGGTTGTGGTGTGCAACGGTCCACATCGCGTTCCTCATGGACTACGATGCGCTCCAATAACGTAGATGTCAATCTGCAATTGGGCGAACGTTCCATCAATGTACACTGCACCATGCAGATGCGAAAAGATTCTATCTTAGTGCTCTCGGTAGCCCCTGTTTTAGGTATTGAAATTATGCGATTAGAGGCTTCTCCATCCGCAATCTGCATTATGGACAAATTAGGACATCAATATGTACAAGCAGACTGGAAGACCGTGTCTCAATGGGCAAATCAACGCCTAAAATGGAGACATTTACAAACTTTTATGCAACGCCAAGATTGGCAAAACCATCCTTCGTTAACCCTTGCCTATCCTTTCTTTGCTAACACCATCTCAGTGACACTGACCTGTAATGACATCACATGGAATAGCCCTATACAAATTCGTCCTATTGCCTTGACGCAATATAAACAAGTAACCTTAACCGACATCGTACATTTATGAAACGTCTATTAACCATATTACTGCTTAGTGGGTGTGTCTGGACAGCATTGGCGGACAATGTGTCTGCCCTCCAAAAACAACAAAAGGAGCTAAAACAGCAGATGGAACAAACCAACAAAATGCTGCAGCAGACCAAGAAAAACGAGACTGCCACCGTCACTAAACTGGAACTGATTAACCAAAATATCAAGACCCAGAAAGCACTCATACGCAATCTTGATCAAGAGATACATGGATTGGATAATGAAATCGCTGTTCTCAATACCCAACGCACACAGATGCAACAAGAACTCGTTACACAAAAACAAGCTTATGCCAAGATGGTGCGCGAGAGCCACTACGCTCAGATGCAGCAGTCTCCATTACTTTTCCTACTATCTGCTAAGAGTTTCCAACAACTCATTCGACGCATTCGTTATATGCAGGAACTTGCAGTCGCTCGACGGGAACAGGCCACAAAGATTGAAGGTGTAAAAGCGCAGATTGAAGACCAGAATAGTCAACTATGCGCCCATAAACAAACTAAACAGCAAAACCTCAAAACCCAGCAAAAAACGCACGACGAATTAGCGCGAAATGAGCGCAAGCAGCAGCAGATGCTCAAAGACCTCAAGAAAAAAGAGAAAGATCTGCAAGCTCAATTGAAACAACAACAGAAGAAAGCAGATGAACTCAATAAAAAGATTGAAGCCACCATCGCTAAACAAGCTCAAACAGTCACCACGCTCACCAAAGAGCAACAAATTATTGCAGGCGGATTTGAGCAGAACAAAGGACGACTGCCGTGGCCAATTGAGAAAGGATTCATTAGCGGTACTTTTGGCAAACACCAACATCCGGTTTATAAAGATGTGACCATTGATAACAAAGGCATTTATCTCCAAACCACTTCTGGAGCCGCAGCAAGAGCTGTGTTTGAAGGCGAAGTGACCAGCTGCTTTATGACCAACGGAACCTATGCCGTCATCGTCATGCACGGTAACTACCGCACTGTCTATGCAGGACTTAGCAGACTCAGTGTTCGACAAGGAGACAAAGTGGAAATAAAACAAAAAATCGGTACCATCTACACTGATACCGAGCAAGATAATAAAACCGAACTCTTCTTCCAGATTTGGAAGGACAAAACGATTCTCAACCCCAGTAGTTGGATTAGTCAATAACTCGTAATTTATGACGAATATGAAGATAAAAACTTTTCTTGGATTATGCCTTATAGCCTTAACCTTGATAGGTTGTAAGCAAGATAATTGGATGGACTGGAAAACGCAGAACACCCTTTGGCTCAATCAAAACAAATTAGACACCACTATCCAAGTGTTACCATCCGGAGTGCAATACCGTATCATTGCCGATCCCAACCCCACAGATGCACATCCAAGCGCATCCAGCATTATCAATTGTGACTATACCTGCACCCTCATCAACGGCATGCAAGTAGATGGCGGACAAGGCTCTTTGCAGTTAAGTAATTGTGTAAAAGGATTTGCAGAAGGAGTCAAACTCATCCATTGCCATGGAGACATAGAAATCTTTGTTCCATACGATTTAGGCTATGGCGAAAACGAGCAAGGAACAGAAGGGACAATTCCGTACATTCCCCCCTACTCCACATTGATTTTTAAAGTTCATCTCATTAGTCTAATCAATTGATGCGTCGGCTACTGCTCATAGGATGTATTTTACTGTGTATTGGGTGCGAAAACACTACCTACAAAAGCGCCGTTCCTACACGTCCCGTGCAGTTGGCTATTGACACGCGCGCAGGAATGTATGTACACTTTGTTCCTACTAACACATGCTCGTATGTTGTGGTTGACGCCACTGGCTATCACTTCAATGGGCAAACCATGCCCCTAATTGAAACTGATTATTATGGCTATGCAGGCGTTGTTATTTTTGTGAATAATAACCAGCACTATTCTGCTTTTGATTTATGTTGCCCACATTGTCTCTCACAACACCAACCCTGCGTAATAGACGGCATATTCGCTGTTTGCCCCATCTGCGGAGAACAATATGATCTCAGTTTTGGTTATGCCACTCCGTCCAAAGGTATTAGCCGCGAAGCACTCCGTAAATATACCTGCTTATACTCCAATTATCGTTTAACTGTCCGCAACTGATGATTACTCCCTCTGAAGTCATATCCATTGGCACACTTCGCCGTCCTCATGGAAAGCAGGGCGAGCTACAATGCCTCACGTTCAACGAACTATGGGACAACGCTGATGCTGAATTCCTCATCTTGCGAATAGACAACATCTTGGTACCTTTTCGTGTCATCAACTGGCGAGGCAAAGGTAGTGATATACTTATCTTCCAATTACATGGTATTACCAATGAAGCCGATGCCACGCGTTTGGTCGGCTGCGAAGCCTACATGCTCCGCAAAGACATCTCTGAAGAAATCGAAAATACCATCACTTGGCAAGATTTAGTCGGTTACACCATCATTGACCAAGTACAAGGAACAGTTGGCTCCATTACTGCCATTGATGAATCCACCATCAACACCCTCGCTGAATTACAAGACGGACGACTCCTGCCTTTGCACGAAGATTTCATCTTGTCCATTGACAACTCCAAACATATACTCACTCTTAATCTGCCCTTTGAGTTATGAAAAAACTGACCACATCTGAGATGAATCGTCTTACCCCAGAAGCCTTTCACGAGGCTCCTAAAGTGCCAATCATCGTTGTTTTGGACAATGTGCGCAGTCAGCATAACGTTGGGGCTGTCTTCCGTACGGCTGATGCTTTTCGCTTACAGGGAGTGTATCTGTGCGGTATATGCTGCTGCCCACCGAATGACGAGATACATAAGACGGCTCTCGGCGCAGAACAGACTGTTGATTGGCAATATTTTGCAGACACATTAGCCGCCGTTCAGTCTTTGCACGAACAAGGATACACCGTCTATGCCGTCGAGCAGGCGCATGACAGTATCACGATTGACACTGTCAAAACACAACACCATGCAGACGAACCAATCGCTATCGTCATGGGGCACGAAGTATTCGGCGTGCAACAAGATGTAGTGGACGCGTGCGACGGGTGTATCGAGATTCCGCAATATGGCACTAAACATTCGCTCAATGTCTCTGTTACCGCAGGTATAGTAATGTATGAATTATCCCATCACCTTATTAGCACCCGCACGTGACCTCGCTGTAGGTAAAGCTGCTGTTCAAGCTGGAGCCGATGCCGTTTACATTGGTGCTCCACATTTTGGTGCGCGACAAGCTGCTGGCAACTCTATTGACGATATCGCAGCATTGGTGCAATATGCTCATCCTTTTGGTGTCAAGGTACAGGTCACACTCAACACCCTACTTACAGACGACGAACTCCCCGAAGCCATTACACTCGCAGAACAATTGCACCGAGTTGGCGTGGATGCATTCATCGTTCAAGACCTTCGTTTGGCGCAAGCCCTACTTCCATATTACGCCGTGCACGCTTCTACCCAATGTGATAATCGCACCGTAGAACAAATAGCACATGAACATGCCATGGGGTTCAAACGAGCCGTCTTGGCACGCGAATTAACCATCGACGAGATACGTGCTATCCACACAGCTGTGCCTAACATTGAATTGGAGGCATTCATACACGGAGCGTTATGTGTGTCCTATTCTGGACGGTGTTACTTATCCGAAGTGCTGATGAATAGATCCGCCAACCGCGGTTGCTGCGCACAAATGTGCCGAATGCAATATGACCTACTTGATGCCAACATGCAGGAGGTTAAGGACGATGATGGAAATCCTATTCATCAGCGTTACTTACTCTCGCTCCAGGACATGGATCGGTCTATGTACTTACGCGAACTCATTGACGCTGGCATTACCACTTTCAAGATAGAAGGGCGACTTAAAGATGCCGACTATGTGACGAACATCGTGGCTTATTACCGCCAGAAATTAGATGCTATGGGACTGACTACGGCATCTACCCCATCAATCTACCAATATGGTTTTACGCCCAATCCCGAAAAGACTTTTCACCGCGGAGGTATCGACTATTTTCTACATGGACGCACACCACACATGGCGAATTGGGACACTCCCAAATCCACTGGTGAACCAATAACGAACATACAAGATTTGCACCCTGGTGATGGTGTGTGTTACGGCGATCAAGGCTTCTTGGTCAATGGCATTCGCGATGGACGGATTATCGCTAATAAGCCTATTCGTCTCTCTCCGCATGTGACACTATATCGCAACATGGATGTGGCGTTTCTTAAATCGCTACACGCAGAACGACGTATTCCAGTTGATATCCGTTTTGAAGCAACGGTAGATGGTTATTGTTTGACTATCGGCAACCGCTCACAAGCGTTTGTCCACCCACACGAATCAGCGAATAACCCTGACCGCGCTTACCAAACCATCTATCAGCAACTCACCAAATTAGGAGACACCATCTACGTTCCACGGCAGGTGTCTATCAATACACACGATTTTATTCCTATCAGTACACTCAACGAATGGAGAAGACAACTCACACAGAGCCTTTGATGACGTGCCGATATTGCATCTTGCACGAATTAGGTCATTGCCGCAAAACCAATCCTATGCACAATGAGCCTAAATATCTTCGTCTCAAGAACGGCACTGTCCTGCGTCTAACCTTTGATTGTGCCAACTGTCAAATGCTCATCACACAATGAAAATCACCCTCCTTGTAGTAGGCAAAACCACGGACTCTCGCCTTGTGGCGCTCATTGACGAGTACCAGCAACGACTCAAACATTACATTCCTTTTGAATTCGTTGTCATCCCCGAACTACGCAATGCTAAGAATATGACGCTTGACCTCATCAAGCAAACAGAAGGCGAACTCATCCTGCGTGCTGTCACACCTGCCACAGACTTAATCTTGTTGGATGAGCATGGCAAAGAGTTTAGGTCGATTGAATTTGCGAACTATCTACAGAAAAAAATGTCCGCCGGACGAGACATTGTCTTCGTTGTCGGCGGAGCATTTGGATTCTCCCAACAGGTCTATGATCGGGCTAACGGGAAAGTCAGTCTCAGTCAGATGACTTTTTCCCATCAGATGATTCGACTCTTATTTACAGAACAGCTCTATCGGGCAATGACCATCTTGCGTGGCGAGCCATACCATCACGAGTAAGGCAATCACAATCGCCACAGCCAATGCGGCAATGCACCACTTACGTCCCTTGCTCATTTTGGGTTTGAAGGGGTCTTGCATCTTAATAATCGGGAACTGAACTTGTTCCGTCAAGGTGGCACCAAACAGCACATTCACAATCGCTTCCGCGTTGATTGCCCATCCGTTCGCGTTCAGAATTGGCGCCAAATTACGACGATGCAACTTGATGGCTGCTAAAATCATGGCAGGACCAGAAATGACTAATATGATTCCTGCAATCCATACCAATAGTTGCCATTTAGGCATAGCGTTGATACCACTTGCCAAATTCATCAAGAAATCACCGATGAAACCAATTGCCATGCCGATAGCAGCAAAGATACCAGCAAATTTAGCAATATCGAATGCTTGCATTTTAATCGATTCTTTTTCGGTTTTTCCTACGTTCTCTACATCTGCTTGTGCTTTAGCGGTCATATCCGCAAAGGCTTTATCGTTCTTCTCGGCAGCAGATTTATTAATCAAACCTGTTACCCACTGTCCAAACTTACGATAAGGACTCCAGAATGCTTGTTGAATAGAGATTGGGTTATCGATAACCTTCGTCACTACAGCGTCCCAGTCATTACCTTGACGGTCATAGAAAATAGCGTTTTTGCCCACGGTCAAGTTCTTAATTTCACCTACCGTCACGGCTGCCACGATAGACATAGTCTTGTCTAACTTCTTATTCACGCAGTCGCAGAATAGCAAGAACATACCACTTGCGCCAGCTTGTGTAGTCTGTTTACCCATATCGTTCACGCGGACGCACAGGTGACATGCGCGTTGATCAATAATGAGTGTACCAGCTTGGAAAATCGCCCATTTATGTCTGTCATAGAAATCACTCAGTGTCACAAAGTTGCACAATAAGGTATAGAAATCGCGATGAATGAGCAACAACTTGAGCAACTCTTGATACTTGGCTTGTCCTGCAGCCAAAGCCGCAGCATTTGCATCATTAGCCGCTGCCACCGCAGCTTCATAAGCTGCTATCTGCTCGCCCATAGCAATGAACTCCTTCTCTTTCATTCCAGGTTTAACGGTCTCTTCAGGAATAACAGCCAGACCTAACTTTTGCAGTTTCTCTTGCTCATAATAAGCAGCATACTCATCCTTTTTAGCCTTATAAGCAGCTATCACGTCTGCCTCTAATGGAGCTGCAGGAACAGGTTGCTCGGTAATAGTAACAGCAGCAATAGCAGCCTCTACATCAGCGAGAGAAACTTCTTCCTTCCCTGCAAAATCTTCTGGAACAATAGCCGTATCTAAGATGTTTGCCACCTTAATCGTATCTGTATGCTCCAGCAAACTATCTAAGTCTTTTAACTTAGCACCCAGCCATTGACTCACTGCGATGACATCATCCATGTGCAACATTCCGTCTGCACCGGCGTCCATCAGTTTCAAACTGCGCTCTTCTAATTCCAGACCTGTCGTGGGGCATGATAACACCGTCCACATTTTAGGGTCTAATTCGTTCAAGTGGCGAATGTCCTCACCACAAGTGATACGCACACGTGTACTACCGCCTACGCTCACAAAATTCCATTTGTACTTAGCCATAGTTGTCTTTTGATAATTCGTGTTTTCAATAAAATGATTCTCAAATTGCGCCGACAAAAGTACTATAATTTTTTGGAATGTGCAAATTTTTTACACTTTTTACTCAATATATTTGCACATATTTAGAAAAATTTGTAATTTTGCACCGATTTTATATGCTTATGGAAATTCTATTATCTTTTATCGCAGGCTTATTTCTTGCAGGATTAGGTGCAGCCTTTGCTATTTGGCAAGTGGCTCGTCACGTTCGTAAAACGGAGCAAGAGCATGCTCAAAATCTCTTGGACGCCAAAGACCAAGCGCATCTTCAGGCGACACAAGCTATTGAGAAACGCCATGAGGAGACCATTCAAGCAGAACGAGACCGATTCAATGAAACCATCGGTAAAATCTCTGCACAAATGAAGAATGCTACCGACGAGATGCTCAAGCAGCACCAAGAGGAATTTCGCAAATCCAATACTTCCAACATGCAGCAGATTGTGGATCCTCTCAAGGAGACCATACAGAAAATGGAAACGGCTCTCAAAGAAAATAAGTCCACTCAAGAGACATCTACCGAAGCCATCAAAGAAAAAATCGCTACTCTTGTTAGCACCACTATGCGCGTGAGCGACAGCGCAGAGCGGCTCAGTAACGCCCTCACTGCTGAAAACAAAACACAAGGGAACTGGGGGGAGCAAAAAATTGAGACTCTGCTTCATGCCATCGGTCTGGAAGAAGGACTTGAGTACGACTCGCAAGAATACTTGCGGGATGCAAGCGGACACACCATCGTCTCAGACGACACCGCTCATCGCATGCAGCCAGACATCATCTTGCACCTTGATGACAAACGCGACCTTATCATTGACTCTAAAGTGTCGCTCAATGCTTACGTGGACTACACCAATGCTGAGGACGACGAAGCACGGAATATCGCGCTGGCGGCTCACCTCAAATCCATACGCAACCATGTCAAAGAATTAGCGAAAAAGAACTATGCTGCGTATGTTAAGACGCCTCGTCAGAGTGTGGATTTCGTTATGATGTTTGTGCCAGTCGATGGTGCTTTACAATTAGCTTTAGCATCAGACCCTACTCTATGGCGAGAGGCGATGAATCAAGGAGTGTTCATTGTTGGTGAACAAAACCTCTACGCTGCCTTGCGTGCAGTACAAGTCACATGGTCTGCCATCAAGCAGAATGCCAACAACAAGGAAATCTGCGACACCGCCGAAGAACTGCTTAACCGCGTCGGCGACTTCCTTGAGAAAGTGGACGAATTAGGGCGTCGCCTGGACAAAGTGAATGACGCCTATGACTCCGTAACTAAAAAAGCCAAGATGGGACAGTCCGTCT
Organism: Paludibacteraceae bacterium; assembly: GCA_024400125.1. Taxonomy (GTDB): domain Bacteria; phylum Bacteroidota; class Bacteroidia; order Bacteroidales; family Paludibacteraceae; genus Colicola. The sequence continues at coordinate 2,119 of JAKSNG010000023.1, read as the reverse complement.
TAGGTTCAGCACGCAAACTCGTCAAACTTGGTGTCAAAGCAAGCACCGTACATCCCCTGCCTGCATACGACGATGACGACAATCCGACTATTGCATTAACCCAATAAATAACAACTATTATGAAAAGATTATTTTTATTCGCACTTTGTGCTCTCTCACTCACGGCTTGTGCCGATGACAAAAAAGTCATTACTTTCAATGCCCTGCCTCAAGCAGCACAAACGCTCATGACGCAGTATATCAACCCCACGAATGTTCTTCTTGCTACTCAAGAGGGAATCGGTCCTTGGGCGGAGTACGAAGTAGCACTCAATGACCAATCTAAATGGGAATTTAACGCAGACGGAGCGCTCGAGAAAGTCGAGATGTTGACAGGTGTGCCAGAAGCCCTTGTGCCAAGCCTCATCCTCAACCAAGTTCGTACCACTTATCCTAACGCGCTCATTATTGAGTACAACATCGACACGCGTGACCAGGAAGTCAAACTCAACAATGGTATTGAAATGACTTTCAACTTACAAGGTCTTCTCATTCAAACCGAGATTGACTAATCGTTTTAGCCTATCTTTCTTGACTTGATAGATGGTAGAAAAACTCTGGAACAGTGAATTAGTACTTTCCGGATATGCATTGGCGGCATTTTCTATTTCGCATTTGCCAAGGGTCATTTCTTGCAAAATAAATTAAGATAATAAAGCAACTATGAAAAAAGTATTTTTGGCTTTAGTGGCTGTGGCGCTGCTGAGCAACCAGAAGTGAAGGATAAGTACAATGCCGAGATTGTGCATTGGAACAAGTGGTAATAGCAAGCAAATGAAGCACTCGTGGCTATTGATGGTGCTCTGCATGTTCGTTTCCTGTCGGTCGGGGAGCGTTCATGAGTTGCGGAGCATGGAAGTGAATGGTGTGTCTATCGTGTACGAAGTGCGCGGTAAGGTGGATGCACAACCGATTGTGCTGATTCATGGCAACAGCGGTTCCCATAACGATTTGTCGTTGATGGCGGCACAGTTAGACTCTGCGGGTTACTTAGTTTATGCGCCCGACTGTCGTGGTCAAGGAGCGAATACGCCGTTGGACGAATATCACTATGCCGACATGGCAGAGGACATAGTCGAGATGGTGCATAAGTTGGGCATTGAGCCGTATGTGTTTGGCTGGAGCGATGGAGGTAATGTGGCATTGATGGCAGAAATCAGTCACCCTGGAACCTTCAAAGCTATTATCACGAGTGGAGCCAATCTCCACCCAGAGGGGATAGTGGGCATCGACTCTACAACCATTGAGCATTATCGCGAAGAGAACAAGGACGCTTCGCCTCTGTTCAGGATGATGTTATATGAGCCCAATATCACGCCAGAACAGTTGAGTACGATACGTTGTCCAGCTCTCATTGTTGCTGGAGAGAATGACCTCATTCGTGAGGAGCACACACGTCTTATCGCGGCATCCATTCCCAATGGGCAGGCGCTGATATTGCCTGGTGAAGACCATATTTCTCATATTGTCAATAATAAGAAAATGGGAGAAATAGTGATATCAACGATTAAGAGAATAGAAACGTGTCAACAATATACGATTATTAAGAAACGATTCCCGTAAACGAGTAAACCTAAAAACGTACAAAGCACTTTCTACTTTTAACTTTCTGCTACTTTTCCGCAGGTAAACGGGCGACCACACCGTGACCACACCGCGACCACTCTATACCGTCGCTGCTTTATTTTTGTGCCCCCAATCCTGCTTTAATTCTTTTGACTTTCTCCTTTCGACTTTCGACTTTTGCCTTTCGACTTTCTATGTAAGCATGTAACCGATTTTCTATTCTTCGTCCGTATATATGTGTATGTATATGTGTATGTATATGTGTATGGACGAGAGTTATAAAAGTGCTTACATGCTTACATAATTTTTTCTTTCTTCCATCTCTCAAAGTAGATGGTCTTTAGAGCCCAAACACAATCCATCGCAGATAAATCTTCTAAAAATCACTGGGTTAGCTAAAAAAAATACTTTTTTTAGCAAAAAAAACGGACTTAAATTTGTCATTACCAATTATTTTTAGTATCTTTGCAGCCAAATTAGTATATTCAGTTAAATTTCAATAAAATGAATAAAT
>JAKSNG010000022.1 GCA_024400125.1 Paludibacteraceae bacterium | reverse complement strand
TAAAAATTGATATTTTTTGTTCGTTTTATGTGTAAACCTATTTCAGTATAAGACATTTTGTCGCCCAAAAATCGCCTAACACAAGTGCCTATGTTAAAAGACAAAAACCGTAAGTATTGTTAAACACAAGTGCCTAATTTTGAAAAGACAAAAACCATAAAAACCCCTTCCACAGACCGCTGCGCTGAAGGAGTATAGACCGCTCACTTAGTTCGCTGAAAGAGTATGGAAATAGAAGTCGAAAGTCAAAAGACTGAGAATTGTTTTTTAGCGCGAAGCGCGTGGTTTATCGTCTTGTGGTTGATGCTAATCCGATAGGAAGAGGGTGTAGGTGACTGAAAAGATTGAGAGTTTACTCACGAAGATTGGCAGGCAACTACAGCATCAATGGCTCAAAAGAGACATAGCAGCAACCACAAGAGGTTAATCTCGGTTTTTGTTAATCTAAAAACTAAATCTTCATAGACCTTCATAAACCTTCCTGTATAAAAATGAGCCGCCGCAAAGGCTGACGCAAGTTCGCCCGTACTTCGGGACCATCTCGGGACCACCCTAAGACAAGCAAAACCAAAAATTTTGCCTATTAAGATAGAAAAATCTATCTTTTTGCCTAAAAAATGCAAATTTATTTGCGTATTCCAAATTTTCGTTGTATATTTGCCGCCGATTTTGAAAAAACACTAATAACAATATTTATTGACAATTAATTTATTAAATTATGCGTAAATTATTTTTAGCCTTTATAGCCATCGCAGCAGTCGCATTAGTAGGCTGCAAGAAAGACGAACCGCAACCTAAGAAGGATGCAAATTTAGTCGTGTATGGTAAGATTTATACCGCCGAGAATAACGCTATTGCTCAAGCGATGGCGGTGCAGGACGGTAAATTCGTGTACGTGGGAGACACTGCCGGAGTAAGGCAGTATATCAAAGAGGGTGTCAAAATAATTGACTATCGCGGCAAAGGCATCATCATCCCCGGCTGCTACGAGAGCCATGCCCATTACTTGAACGCAAAAAGTATGGACATAATGGGAGGTCCTGCACCTAAGATGGATACCGATGTGAAGCAGTTTATGGAGATGATTAAGACTGCTTACAGTCAAGCCAAAGCGGCAGGTAAGTCTTCTATCTATGGTTTTGGCTGGATGTATCAGTTCTTTGAGTCCTTAGGTATGCCTACACGCCAGCAGTTGGATTCCATTTGTCCGGATGTGGCGCTCTTTGTTACTGACTCGGAAGGACACAAAGGGCTTGCCAATACCCTCTGCCTCCAAAATGCTGGTATTATGGACAAGGATGGCAAAGTGTTGATTTCTACTATCCGTGGTGGGGAAATTTGCATGGGTGCAGACAGTACTCCTAACGGGCTGCTCAAAGAGCAAGCTGGAACATACGTTCGTACACGTGGAATTAACTTTAGCGAGATTTTCCCTGCTTCCTTGGCTTCTACAGCGGTCGATTTATCGCAGCAGCAAATGCTTGCTCAAGGCTATGTCTCCTATATGGACGGCTGGTCTAATATCTATGGTACCAACGCTTTCTACGAGGGAGCTAAGGCGCTTGATAAAGCAGGCAACCTTCACATGCTATTAGGTCTCAGTTACGAGTTTGAGAGCTCATGCGAGAGTGTGGAGAATGAACTGGAAAAGGCTAAACAGACAAAGGCTTATACCAGCGGCCACATCTATGCCAATTATGTCAAACTCTTTATTGACGGCACGGTAGAGAGCGGCACAGGTTTGACGATGGAACCTTACCAAGTTACTGAGTTCGGTCATGGTATGGCTAACTGGGAGGAGGACGAAGTGGCTACTATTTCGCGCATCGCCAATGAAAACGGTATGACAATGCACATCCATACGATGGGTGATGCTGCCGTTCATCGTGCCGTGAACGCGTTTGTTGCTTCCAACCATCCCGAAGCTCGCAACACTGTCGTTCACACACGCAATGTGCCAGAGGAGGATTTTGCACGTATGGCGCAGAACAATATTGTGGCTGTAGGTGGTATGTTGTGGCACGGCATGCCTGGTGAGATGGCGGAGATGCTCAATAAAGTTCTTCCACTCAATTTGCGAAACAAGGCGTACCCGATGAAATCGTATTTCAATGCCAGAACCGTCATGACTTCCCATTGTGACTTTCCTGCTACTTCCGGTTCACCGACGGATCCGTTCGGTATCATGGAGATAGCCGTTACTGGTCAATTATATTTTGATGGCGCACTGACGCCTGTTTTCTGGAAAGACGAACTCATCACTCGTGAGCAGGCTTTGCAGGCACTCACCATCAACGGCGCTTACCAAATGCACGTGGAGAACGAGCGTGGCTCTATCAAAGTGGGCAAGTATGCAGACTTCGTGTTGGCTGACCAAGACGTCCTCACTTGCCCTGTTACAGACATCCATAGCACCAAAGTCGTTTCCACGTACTTTGAAGGCAAAGAAGTATATAAACAATAATCGTCCTAAATTTAATTATCAACTTGTCACTCCCAAATTTAATCACAATTATGCGTAAACTAACTATCTTATTTATCGCCCTGACGCTAAGCGCAGGACTGTGGGCAAACCAAATTACTTACAAGGCAACGGCAGCATTACCCATTGAGGGTGATGCATTTACTCCGAGTGTTAGTAGTCACACCTTTTTAGATGGTGTGGGTTATATCAACTTTTCCTCGGGTGATGTCACAGAGATTAATAATAATGCTTTTAAAACTTGCACCGAAATGACCTCTATTACTCTTCCCAACACCATCACAAGGATTGGAGAGTTTACCTTCGCAGGTTGTGATGGTTTGACTTCTTTTACCATCCCGGCTTCCGTTACAACCATTGGAGATTGTGCTTTTGCCGCTTGTAAATTTTTGACCTCTATTACATTTGAGGGAACAGCTTGCCAATATGCGATTGGGGAAAGTGCATTCCAATATGTTGGTGATGGTAATGAAACAACTACAAATTTGACCTTGCCCGAAGATTGGAACTATGCGAATGCACCTGCTAATAGTAGCACAGCTTGGTATGGTGGCTATTTCAACTCCAACCTCTATTCAGAAGATGAAGCCACGGATAAACAAGCCGCTATTGATGCCCTCACCGCCATTTTAAGTGATTACTCCACAAGCGCCTACTTACAGTCTTTGCTTGCAGAGGAAGTCGCAAAAATCAATAGTGCCGTTAATAGGACTCAGGTGAACGAACGAAAGCAAGCTGCCATGGATAAACTTACGTTTGTGGTAAATAATTATGCCGCCGGCAAAGCCGAACTCCTTGGCGACATGGGCGAGGAATGCACCGACTGCACGGCGGTAGAGGTGAAGAAGGGCGACAAGGTCGTTACCCTCTATGCCCCCGATAAGGTGGGTTATATTAAAGTAACAGAAGGGGAATAGTAGAAACCGAAAGTAAAATAGCAAATAAATTTGCGTATATCGTAATAAAGTAGTAATTTTGCGGTCACAAAAAAATAAGAAACAGATGTCAAATGTACCTACATTACAAAATCCAATCGCCTCGCGCATCATTTTTATCCGTGGGCAATACGTTATATTAGATAAGGATATAGCGCGTCTTTATTTAATGGAGACACGTGTTGTGAATCAAGCAGTCAAACGCAATCCTATAAAATTTCCGGAACGATTTGTTTTTCAACTTACTCGCGAAGAGACTGATTCGCTTGCCTCATTCATCAATGACACTTCAATGTCACAAGATGTGATTTTGAATGACAGCTTAACTTCAATGTCACAAGATGTGATTTTGAAACGTGGACATAATATTAAGAAATGCCCGTTGGTATTCACAGAGCAAGGAGCGAGTATGTTAGCTACCGTGCTGAAGGGGGACATGGCAGCAGAAGTGAGTGTGCGAATTATGGATGCGTTTTATGCTATGCGAAATTACCTTAGAGAGAACGCACCCGTACTGCTTCGTTTGTCAAATTTGGAGCAATCCCATCAACAATTGAGATTGCAGGTACAACAGGTTGAAGAGACTTTAAATGCATTCCCAAAAATTAAGCAGATTAAAACGGGTGTTTTCTTTGATAATCAAATATTTGATGCATATGTTCTATTGGAGAGATTAACAAAAGATGCTCTACAACGAATTATACTTGTGGATGATTATGTAGATGCCGACATTCTTCAACTTTTTCATGATATGGCTCCACAAACTAGGATTGATTGCTATGTCAAGCAAGTACATCAAACGCACACTATGCAGAAAGATTTTGCTAAGTTTGCAGCACAATACCCCCAATCACATTGTGAGTTACACACATTTGAAAAAAGTCACGATAGATGGCTTATAATGGATGATAAGGTTTATCATTTCGGTGCTTCGTTAAAAGATTTAGGTAAACGATGGTTCGCCTTTTCAATAATAGAAGACGCTACTATCTGTCAGCACATACTTGATTCGCTAACATTATAAATAATAAAAACATCACACAATTATGCGTAAACTAACTATTTTATTCCTCGCCCTGACGCTAAGCGCAGGACTGTGGGCAAACGAATTGGAAGATGCCAAAGCCGCTGCTATTGAAGAAATTGAATTCGCTATCGTGGGTGTCACCGATACCGATATTCTGGGGGTTGCTAACACTGCCGAAACGCAGATTGGTGAAGCCGCGACCGAGGAGGTCGTCACCTCTATCAAGACTTTTGCCTTAACTAAGATTAATGCCCTTGTCTTGATTCAAACCGCCCGTCAAGGTATTCAAAATGAGGAAATCAATAAATGGATAGATGCCGCTTTTAATGACATTCTAAGAGGGGGACCTGATGCGACACCGGGAATTGATGAAATAAGGGAAAAGATTATGACCGTCATCACTTCTGTACAAATCGGCAAAGAAGAAGGTCAAGCCGAAGTCCTCGGCGCTATGGCTGAACCTTGCACCGGCTGCACCGCCGTGGAGGTATCCGACGGCACCACCACCGTCACACTCTATAACGCCACCAATGTAGGGTATATCAAAAAGTAAAATTCATCATTATGAAAAAATATTTATTTTTATCATTGGCGTGCTTGATGGCACTATGCGCGATGGCACAGATTGATGCTATCAGAGTTACCCAAGGCGAAACGACCGACTGGTATCCGTTTGGCAAAAGTGATCGGATAGATGTTACTATCTATGAGCAAGGCAACCCCGTGATAGAAGGAAAGATCTACGACCTTACCAAGGGCAATGTAGAAACCGCTTTCGGCACCGACCCACTTCCTCCAATCAAAAAAGCCGCTAAAAATGAACTCGAAGATAAGAAAAAGGAAGCTAATAACAGCATGAACAAAAAAGCAGAGGGGTATGAACAGATCGAAGAAGTGAAACAGGCCAAAGAGCAGGGTAACGCAAAGGTAATGTCAGCCGCAGATGCAGCTAAAATCTATATTGATCATGCGACCAATGAGAGTACTATCCAAAAGGAAAAACATAACGGCCTTAACGCAATGGAAGAGGAAACTCAAAAAACTTTGGCAGGCATCCAAGCCGCAATCGCCGGTTATAAGGAAAGCATGAAGAACAATATTAATGATATTGCCAAGGATGCCAAGGATACGATAAACGCACTTGGCGTTTACAATACGGTCAAAGACGATGCAATAAACGAGATTGATAAAGCCGTTGCGGCGGCTGAAACAAGTATTAATAATGCTACATCAGAAGATGGTGTTAAAAAAGCTAAAAATGATGCACAAAACAACATTAATACACAATTGGCAACCGTTCAGGATTATTATAATAAACTGCAAGCCGCTAAAGTTGTCGCTATTCAGGTTGTTGAAGAAGCAGCCGCTGATGCTGAAGTCGCAATCAACCATGCAGCAGAGGGTTATGGGAATATAGAAACGGTACAACACGCTGTAGTCACATCCCAAACACAAATAAGTAGTGTAAAAGATAAAGCTAAATCCTCGATTAACGAAGAAACGAATGTGGATGGGGTTGGGCAGAAGAAAGAAAACAACATCAAACAAATAAAGGACTTGCAAAGCAAAGCAGAGAAAGATATCCAAGACGCTATCAACGAATTTATCGCCTTGCAAGAAGATGCTATTAACGAGGTTGAGCAGGCTGCCGCTACTGCCAAAGAGAAGATAGATGGATTAGGCGTTGATGAGAGTGCTAAGATTGATGCGAAAGCCCAAATAGACAACATCGTAAATACGGCTAAACAAACCATCAATGCAGCCACAAGTAAAGACGCTATTGACAATGCGAAAACAGAAGCCATTGCCAAAATCTATAATGTGGTACAAAACCTCAAAGATACGTGGATTACCGTTCGCACGGATGGAGTAGCAGGCAACTGGAACACCATCTGCTTGGAGCGTAATATCACTACCATCGACGGTGCTACGTTCTGGACGGTTAGCGGTCAGGATGCCACATCGTTCATCTTGGACGAAGTCACCGAACCTGAAGCCGGTCAGGGCTACCTCATCCGTTTCACCAAGTCCGACCTCAAAGTGAAATATGGTGACCAAGTGGCTGCTGAACCTGTTACGGCAAGTGACGGCAACCCGATGCAAGGTACATACGTACAAATTGATGCGGCTGAAACGAATGTGCTAAATGGCAACTATGTCGTCTATAACAACCAACTTTGCCCTGTAGTAAGTTGGGTGGGGCTGTACGCTCATCGTGCATACGTAGTAAAGAACCTTATTCCGCAAGGAGAACCTGCTCCTGCTCCAGGTCGTCAACGTGCATATATGCCAAAACCAAAAGAGACACCAACAAGCTTGGAGGCAAATATCGGAGGTCAACAGCCGAAAGATGGTAAGTATATCATCAACGGACAGTTTGTGATTGTCAAAGATAACAAGATGTATAACGCTCAAGGTATAGAATTATGACAAAGAATTATATAACCCCCCAAACGCAGGTGCAGATTATAGGTGTTAGCCAATTGATGACTGGATCGACTACCATTCCTTTTGGTCCTGAAACAGGAGGAGATTCTGAACATCCCATCATGGTTTAACGCGTGACACACTTTTAATAGCCCATTACTATTAACCTAATAGATGTCATATTGCCCCTCGCTATACGCGATACTTATACGTATAGTGTTCCAGAAAATATCCAATGCCCGCAAATAGGAATGCGGGTATTGGTTCCTTTAACTAATAAGCAGATGATGGGTATCGTCTGCGCCTACCATACCGAACCGCTGTCCAACGATATCCAAGTGCGTGATATCATTTGGGTACCGGACGAGCAACCTATGGTCACACAGACACAACTCCAACTCTGGCAATGGATAGCAAACTACTATATGTGTCCCATAGGAGATGTGATGGCTGCTGCATTACCTGCTAAAGCTACCGACAAACAGTATTCATTTGCACCCGACGCCAAACGGCGAGTACACTTGCCATCCTATGACGGAGAGGTTGAGCCTATTCATTCACTCTCTAATCCGCAACAAACAGCCCTCATTGCCCTGCATGAACAGTGGAAGACACATGCCGTCGTACTCCTGCACGGCGTCACATCTTCTGGCAAGACAGAAGTCTATATGCACCTTATGCAAGAGCAATTGGCACAGGGCAAACAAGTCCTTTATCTCGTGCCCGAGATTGCTCTCACAACACAACTCACTGACCGACTACAGCACGTGTTTGGTAATAGTTTGTGCGTCTATCACTCGCGTGTGAGCGATGCACAACGTATGGAGACCTATCGACGAATAGGACTGGATGATAGTCGATGCAAAGTGATTGTTGGAGCACGCTCTGCCGTCTTTTTGCCCGTGACGAACTTGGGACTGGTCATCGTGGACGAAGAACATGAGCCCAGTTATAAGCAGCAAGAGCCTGCACCACGTTACCACGCACGGTCTGTTGCTATCATGCTCGCTCAACAACTGGGCGCCCGCGTCCTCTTAGGCACAGCGACACCTTCTATTGAGACGTACTACAATGCACAACAAAATAAGTATGGTCTCGTCACAATGACGGAACGGTTTGCAGGATTGCAGTTGCCTAAAATGACCTTTATCGACCTGCAGCGACAATACCATCGCAAAGAGATGTATGACCATTTCTCGGACCCATTAGTGGCTCGTATTCGGGAAGAACTTGACAAACATAAACAAATCATCCTCTTCCAAAATAGACGCGGCTATGCGCCCATGATGGTATGTACAGCCTGCGGACAGTCGCCTACATGTACGAACTGCGATGTGCCCATGACCCTGCATAACCGACTGCGTCAACTCACATGCCACTACTGCGGCACTTCGATTCCCGTACCCGCCGTCTGTCCACATTGTGGGGGCGTACTCAAAGCACAAGGTTTTGGTACTGAACGACTGGAGGACGAAGTGGCGACACTCTTCCCACAAGCACGTGTGCTGCGAATGGACTTAGACTCCACTCGCACCAAATCAGCCTATCAAGACATTATTACTGCCTTCGCCAAACACGAAGTCGATATACTCATCGGTACCCAAATGGTGACCAAAGGACTGCACTTCGATGATGTGAGTCTTGTGGCAGTACTGAACGCAGACCAAACGCTTAATCAACCCGATTTTCGCAGTTACGAACGTGCATTCCAAATGCTCGAACAAGTCAGCGGACGTGCCGGACGAAAAGGCACACAAGGTGAAGTGTTCATACAGACATTCAATCCCGAACATCCACTCTTCCACGACCTGAAGGCACATGACTACCAAACCTTCTATAACCAACAAATAGCAGAACGGGAGTTGTTCCATTATCCTCCTTTCAGTCGGATGATAACGATTACCATCCGTCACACGGATGAGCAACGCGTTCTTCGTACGGCGGCAACTTTACAGTCGCTGCTCCAACAAGTCTTTGGCAAACGCTGTTCAGCGGTGGTAGAACCATCCATCACCAAAGTGCAACGTAACTATCTCCGCCAACTCCATCTACGCATCGAACGCGATGCCAACTATACCCGCGCCAAGCAAATGCTCGTAGAGCAAATTAACTACGTTACACAACAAAAAGAGTGTAAAAATACCACAATTTTGGTGGATATAGACCCCAATTGATAATTTTTCTATCGAAAAATGTACTTTTTTTCAAAAAAGTTTGAATATTTCAATCTTTTTTTGTACTTTTGTGCCCGATTTTTAATATTGCACGAAATAAATGGCAAAGTCAGAGTACATTATCGAAGTCAACCACGTCTCTAAGCAGTTTGAAGATGGTAAATTTGCATTAGATGATGTTAGTTTGAAAGTTCGTAAGGGTGAGTTTGTAACCATCCTTGGTCCTTCTGGTTGCGGTAAAACAACGCTACTGCGTTGTATCGCTGGTTTCCAAGTGGCTACAGAAGGTGATATCCTGCTCAATGGCGAGGATGTAACCGAAATGCCACCACATTTGAGACCTGTCAATACCGTCTTCCAGAAATATGCTCTCTTCCCACACCTCAATGTCTTTGAGAATGTGGCTTTTGGACTTAAACTCAAAGGAGTAGAGAAAGTAGAAATGGAACGTCGTGTCAAGAAGGCGCTCAAGATGGTGAGTATGTCTGACTATGAATACCGCGATGTCGATTCCCTTTCCGGCGGACAACAGCAACGTGTGGCTATCGCACGCGCGATTATCAATGAACCCGAAGTACTGCTCTTAGATGAACCTTTGGCTGCATTAGACCGTAAGATGCGTGCAGATATGCAACTCGAACTGCGCGAGATGCACAAGAAATTAGGTATTACTTTCATCTATGTTACCCACGACCAAGAGGAAGCTCTTACGCTGAGTGACCGCGTTGTCGTTATGCGCGAAGGTAAGATACAGCAGATTGGTAGTCCTACGGATGTCTATAACGAACCTAAAAACTGCTTTGTGGCTAACTTTATCGGCGAAAGTAATATCTTAGATGCCGTCATGGTGAAAGATAAGTTGGTGCACTTTTGCGACCGCGACTTTGAATGTGTTGACAAAGGCTTTGGCGAAGACCAAGAGGTGGATGTCGTTGTGCGACCAGAAGATTGGTATATTGTAGAAAGTCAAAAGTCAAAAGTCGATAATGACGATAATCCATGGCAACTTCATGGCACGGTGCAAAGTTGTATCTTTAAGGGAGTACATTACGAAATGACCGTACTAACCGAAAATGGATACGAACTGATGGTACAAGACTACCATTGCTTTGAACCCGAAATGGAAGTGGATCTTTTAGTCAAGCCCGAAGATATACAAGTGATGGCGAAAGCACGCCTCTGCAATACGTTCGAAGGAGAAGTGTTAGAGGATAATCGCGTACTTTTCCTGGATGGAGAATGGGATATCTCCGACCGTACTGCGGAACGCTTCGACATAGGCGAAAAAGTCGAAGTCGAAGTAGACTTCAATCACATCAACCTCCAAGACGATGAAGAAGATGGTACGCTGAGTGGCGAAGTACACTTCATCCTCTACAAAGGAGACCACTACCATCTACAAGTACGTACGGACGAAGGAGATGATATCTATGTTGATACCAAAGATATATGGGATGTGGGCGACAGAGTAGGTATCAAAATCGCCCCAAGCTGGATAAGACTATATAAAGTGGAAAGTGAAGAGTAAGAGGTAAGAAGATGAAAGTATATCAAAATAGAAGAACATGGGCGTGGCCATATCTGCTGTTTATGGCATGTTTGGTTGTGCTACCATTGATACTGATTGGTATCTATGCTTTTACGGATATGCAGGGACACTTCACGGTGCAAAACTTCCTGCTGTTCTTCTCTAAGTCGGAAGCAGTCAATACGTTTATCTATTCCATCGCTATTGCACTATTAACGACCATTATTTGCTTAGTGATAGGATACCCTGCCGCATACATCATGGCTATGAAATCTTTCCGAACTCCTGCTGTGATAGCGATGTTGTTCATTTTGCCGATGTGGATCAATTTCTTACTGCGTACGATTGCGACGGTTGAACTCTTCCACATATTCAACTTGCCGTTAGGGGAGGGGGCATTGCTCTTTGGTATGGCGTATGACTTTCTGCCGTTTATGATTTATCCTATCTATAATACGTTGCAGAAGATGGATGTGTCTCTTTTTGAGGCAGCACAAGATTTGGGCGCCAATCGTATTAGGGTGTTTACGAAAGTGATTTTACCTCTCTCTGCTCCAGGTATTTATTCCGGTATAATTATGGTATTTATGCCGACGGTTTCGACGTTTGCTATCTCTGAACTATTAACTCACAATAAGATAACGCTCTTTGGATCATTGATACAACGTAGTTTTGGTGAAGGCGGTACTACTATGTGGAACTATGGCGCAGCATTGTCTCTCATAATGCTTCTCATTATTGCAGGTACAAGTTTCTTTGGACAGGGTGATGCCGATGTCGATAATCAGAAAGGAGGTCTATTATGAAAACGAGCCATTCATTGATAGATAAACGAGGGATAAGTTCTCGCGTTGTTGCTCATATTTACTTGACCTGCTTATTGGTGCTGTTATATGCTCCCATATTGCTTATTATCATCTTTTCTTTCACAAAAAGTAAGGTGTTCGGCAACTGGACAGGTTTCACGTTTGCTCTTTATGAGAATCTTTTCGCGGGTTATGATTTCTCTGCACAAGTACGCGTCGATCCTAACCTCTATAGAGCACTTATTTATACGGGTTTAATCGCTTTTATATCTGCTATCATAGCAACGATGTTGGGAACATTAGCCGCTATCGGTATATATAATATGCGTCAACGCGATAGACGCATCACGATGTTTGTCAACTCGATACCAATGATTAACCCTGACATATTGACGGGTATATCGCTGTTCTTGCTGTTCGTGTTCTTGGGTATCAGTCGCGGCTTGGGAACTGTCATAGCAGCACATGTAGTGTTCTGTACACCGTATGTCGTGTTGAGTGTGATGCCACGACTTACCAAAATGAACCCGAACATCTATGAGGCGGCATTGGATTTGGGGGCAACTCCATTCCAAGCTTTGCGCAAAGTGCTTATGCCAGAGTTGTGGCCAGGGATGATTAGTGGATTTATTCTCTCACTTACTTTGAGTATTGATGACTTCGGTGTAACCTTCTTCACCAAAGGTTCAGATGGATTAGAGACGTTATCTACATTCATCTATGCCGATGCACGTAAGGGAGGTCTGACACCCGAATTGAGACCGCTGTTCTCTATTATTTTCCTTACTATCTTAGTGCTACTAATTATAATGAATATACGAACTAAAAAACAAACTAAAAAACTAATTAAACAATGATGAAACGTTTCTTTTCTGTAATCGTATGTGCCCTCTTTGGCGCAAGTTTATCTTTGTCGTATGCACTTGACCGTGAGCATACGCTGAAAGTGTACAACTGGGCTGATTACATTGACATGACCAATGTGCTCGATAAGTTCCCAGATTGGTATCGTGAACAAACGGGCGAAGAAGTGCAAGTCTCTTATCAGACCTTTGACATCAATGAGTCTATGTTGACGGAGATTGAAATCGGTCACGAAGATTATGACGTGGTTTGTCCATCCGAATATATTATTGAGCGTATGCTCCGCTTGGGTTTATTGCAACCTATCAATAAAGACTTTGGTGCTACACCAGACTACACCACTTTGGTTGCTCCTTTTGTTGTCGATATGTTCCAGCAAATGGCACCAGAAGGCTCTGATATCAAAGTGTCCGACTACACTGTTGGTTACATGTGGGGTACAACCGGCTGGTTATATAACCCTGCTTTTGTGCAAGCAGAAGAACTGCGCTCTTGGGAAGCAATTACCAATCCTAAGTTCGATGGCAAAATCTTTATGAAGGATGCTTTCCGTGACGTATATTCCGTCATCGTTCTGTATGCGTATCGCGATGAGATTGCTCGTGGTGAAGTGACTCGCAACGAACTTGTAGCACATGTAACACCTGAGCGTATTCAACGCGTGGAGGAAGTGCTATTAGCTGCAAAAAACAACATCGCAGGTTGGGAAGTCGATTTCGGTAAAGAAGAGATGACGAAAGGTAAAACATGGATGAACCTCAGCTGGTCTGGCGACGCACAATGGGCTATTCAAGAGGCAGAAGAAGTGGGGGTACATTTGGATTACATCGTGCCAGAAGAAGGCTCGAACGTGTGGTTTGATGGTTGGGTAATTCCTAAGTATGCGGTTAATACAAAGGCTGCGGCTTATTTCATTAACTATCTCTGTATGCCTGAAAATGCTATCTATAATATGGAAGAGATTGGTTATGTATCCGTGATTGCCTCTCCAGAAGTGTTAGAGTGGGCAAACGACGAGGAGGCTTTCCCAAATACGTTGAACTTGACTTATTTCTTCGGGGAAGAGGCTACTGCTGTCAATGCTAACTTTGTACAATATCCTGACTTGAGCGTGATTGAGCATTGCGCGCTGATGCATGACTGCGGTGAGGAAACAAAAGATATGTTGGCTATGTGGTCTCGCGTGAAGGGTGACAACTTGTCCATGACGATGGTGTTAGTCATCGTATTGGTAGTGGTGGCAGTTATCGTGATTGCTATCATTCAAACTATCAATAAACGCAAACAACAAAAATTACAACGTAAGCATAAAGCTAAAACAAGACGTTAATCTAATTATGAATAATCCGCTACGGTGCTTTGTAAGCACAATCTTACTAATGGTCTGCTTGCTTCCGCTGACAGCGCAAGTAAGTCAGATGGAAACTGAGTATGAACGCATCTCAGGAGTGTTTGATCGCCGAGAAAAAACGGCGCAGAAGCAACTGCGTACTTATCTGGAGCAATATCCATATACCACTTATGCGGATGAAATTCACTTCATGATAGCGGTTGTTCAGACGGAGCGTGGTTATTATAAACGTGCCATCAAGGAATTTGATAAGTCGGACTACAAGACACTAACGCGTCCTCATCAACCTGTTTTCCAGTTCTATCGCGGTTATGCCTCACTCATGCTTAGCGACTACAAAACAGCCGCTGTCTATTTTGGCAACCTGCAGAAGCATGACACGGAGTATCGTCAGCGTGCGAACTATTACTACGCATACTGTCAATATAAAATGGGCGACTATGACAAAGCACTGCCCGCTTTGTTAGAGTTGGAGAATGTTTCACAATATCGCAAGACGGTGCCTTATTACATTGCGCAAATCTATTACAGCCGTCAGCAATATGACGAAGTCCGTAGTCGTGCAGAACGGCTCTTGGCTGAGTTGCCGAACAACGAGAACAACGGCGAGTTGCACCGTATGTTAGGTGAAATATACTACCGCGAAAATCGTTTTGGCGATGCCGTACGAGAACTGCAAGCATACGACAAAGCCTTTACTGCTGCAAAGATGGAAGTGCTGCGTAACGACCTATACTTGATGGGAAAATCGCAGTATCGACTCAAGCAATACAATGAGGCTATAGCCACTCTCAAACGCGTCAAACATCAGGAGGATGTGATATCGGAAGATGTCAACCTCTGCTTAGGAAACGCGTACGTGCAGTTGGGCGATGTGGAGCAAGCTAAATTGGCATTCTTGGCGGCTTCGCACTTTAACTTGAACGACAAAGTGCATTACGAGGCGCTGTATAACTACGCATTGACGGTCTATCAGTCGTCTTCGTCTATTGGTGAAAGCGAGACGGTCTTTACCGATTTTATTCGCCAATATCCTAAGTCTGAGCACGTCAACGACATCTATATGCTGTTGGCTGACGCCTTCCGTCGCGCAAAGAACTATCAAGCTGCTTTATCTGCCTTAGACTCAATTACTCATCCGAACAAGCAACTATTAGAGACAAAACAATATCTCCGCTATCAATTAGGCTCGGATGCGTTTGTGCGTGGAAAGTTTGACCAAGCTATTGATTGGTTTAATGCTGTGCTGAAAGATGGCACACCATCGCCCATTATGACTGATGTGTATTATTGGCGTGCGGAGGCTAATTACCGTCTCAAAAAGTACGACTTGTGTCAGAAAGACTTGGATTTATTCTTTGGTCGTAGTGATGCAACTACATCGCCGAACTATATGATGGCATATTACTTACGTGGTTATGTCTATTTCCAGCAAGGCGAATATGACAATGCCGCAGATGCGTATAAACAGCATGTCAATGGTTCTAAAACGACTGCTTCTACTTATGCTGATGCGCTGAATCGATTGGGTGACTGTCTATTCAATGCGCGTCGATTTGAGGAGGCAAATGAGTACTATGATCAAGCGGTCGCTTTGTCCGTACAAGGAAGTGACTATGCGTTGTATCAATATGGCTACTCGTTAGGTTTGCAGAAAAAGAAAGAGCGCAAAGTAGAAGTGCTGCAGCAGTTAGTCAATCGCTATCCTAAATCGGACTATGCTGACGATGCCTTGTATGAGATAGCACGTGCTAACTTATCCTTGGAAAAAGAGCAAGCCGCCATTGAGGCATACGAGTTATTGCTGAATCGCTACCCACGTAGTGCGTACGCGCGTACTGCAAGTATTGAACGTGCAATGACTTACCGCAATTTGCACAACTACACGCAAGCTATCGCTGCTTATAAATATACTATTGAACACTATCCAGCTTCGCAAGAAGCTTACGCAGCAGTCGAAGGGCTGGAGTCCGTATGTATAGAGGCAAATAAAGTGGATGAGTTCTTGACCTATTCTAAGAATCTGTCTAAATACAATATGCAGGTAGCCACACGCGATGACTCGCTCAGTTTTGTGGCAGCCGACTTGCAGTATCGTCAAGGACATATAGACGAGGCTTTGGCACAATATCTGCCTCTGGCAGAGCGTGTGGGAAGTCCGTATGCACAACCCGCATGCGCCTATGCAGCCGAGATTTATTTCGACCGCAAGGAATATGAGAATGCGTACAATTATTTCACAAAGTTAGTTACTTTGTCCAGCAAACGCAAGGATGTAACTACTGCTCGTTTAGGTATCTTGCGTTCTGCACAACCGCTTAATCGTTGGGAAGACATCATCGCTATCACTACTACTATCTTGGATGATGCACCAGTAGCTCATGACGTGCGTGAGGAAGCGCTCTTTGCACGTGCACAAGCCTATCGTGCTACTGAGCAATGGGGACTGTCGGTTGTTGATTTGAGCGAAACAAGTAAAGACGTGCGTACTGCAGTTGGTGCAGAGAGTAAGTACTTGTTAGCAGATAGTTATTTCCAATTGGGCGCTATTGATAATGCTGAAACGGAGGTTATGGCTTTTGCACAGCAACCAACTCAGCAACAATATTGGTTGGCACGCAGCCTCATCTTGCTATCAGATATCAGCGTCCAACGTGGCGATGATTTCCAAGCGCGTCAATATCTGCTGTCATTGAAAGCCAATTACACCAATAAGGATGATATAGCAGCAAGAGTGGCTGATAAACTGGCAAAACTCGACCAAGCATCATCTACTAATCAAGAAGAGGAGGATGTATTATGATGAAGCATGTATTATCTATTGTTTTAGCATTAACTGCTGTTGCAGCCTATAGTCAGCAAGATACGGTCTTGAACCGCAGTGTCACTGTCGAACGTGAGTTTCAGCTCGTTATTCAGCCGACAGGTAAAGTAAATGCTCGTCCAGAAGCTGTTAAAACGGATGTGCCTAATACTCCTGTGCAATACTCAGATTATACTTCGGAGGATGTGGCACCAACAGCAAATCTTAATCCGCTGCTCTCACAGCCACAGCGTTTTAAGCAACCCGAACCATTCAACGGCGAACTGGAAGGTGGTGTGGGGCACATCAATACGCTACTCAACTTCCGCTATACTGTTAAGGATAAGGACAAGAAGAAAAACTCCCTCAACCTCTATGCCAAACATCATGCCATGTGGGGTTTTCGCACAATGGCTGAAACGGAGTTGGGGTTTGTGTTCAAACATAGTTTCAGTAAATTGGATGTGTACTGCGACGTGAAGGGCGAAAACTTGTACTACACGCATTATGGTCGATATTACAATGATACCCTTTACACCAAAAATCGCTATAGTCAATTAACTCCCCAAGACAAGCAAAATCAATGGCGTGCTCGTGCGATAGTTGGTATCCAGTCGGCTAAAACCGAAGACCATCAGTACAAAGCAGAAATAGGTTATCAGTTGTTAGAGTTACCAGGCTATGCCGCTGAAAACCAAGTGCGTATGCGGGCGGATATGAACTTCAAAGTGGCTGATTTACATCACGCAGGATTGAATTTCTTTACCCAATTAAACTTCTACAAGGTCGATTCCTCTACCATCAATAACTTGTTTGTCAATAACCGTCACAATGTTCGAATCGAACCATTCTATGAGTATCATGGCAAACGATTCTTCTTGCATGCAGGTGTACATTTGGACTTGAATATTGGTAAAGGAACACAGTTCTCTTCTGTGGAAGGTATCAGTTTTGCGCCATCGCCTAATGTTCGTTTTGAAGCACAACTGGCACCAGAATGGGTTGTCTTATATGGTGTAGCAGATGGTAGTTTCGGTTGGGGGTCGTTACAGAGTTATATGGACAAAAACCGTTACTTGGAAATCATCCCATGTGCGTATTCAAAGCATGTGAGCGGTTATTCGCCTATTGACGCAGAGTTAGGTTTCCGTTTCCGCCCACAAAAGAATTTGCTGTTAGAAGTGTATGGCGGTTATGCCTATCAATTGCACCAAAACTCCTTCTTAGCCTTTTTGCAACCGTTCCAAGCAGAGTCTAAAACCTATGAAATTCAGCCTGGTACATTCACCTATTTCTATTCGGACTATGAGCGTTATAAAGTGGGTGCCAATTTGTCATACCACTATCGCGACATTATCAATGTGCATTTGAGTGGAAACTACTATTTCTGGCATCATATTAACTTAGCCACAAAATCACAATTGGAGGAGGGCTTGAAATTAGATTTCGATGCCAAAGGTGTATATGATCGTCCGTCATGGGATTTGAATCTGCGCATTGACGCACGTATTAACAAGAACTGGTCGCTTTATTCTGACAATCAATTGGCTGGCACGCGCAAGGCGTTAGTCGCTATCAAGACTCCGGATGCTACGAAGCACAAAGTAGAAGAACGTACATTGCCTATGCTGATTGACATCAATCTTGGTGCACAATACGATTGGACGGAGTTGAACTTAGCATTCTTCTTGCAATTAAATAACATTATTAATCGACATAACATAACTCTCTACGGCTACGATTCACAAGGAATAAATGGCTTAGTTGGAGTTCGTTGGAAATTCTAAAGTATGAAAAAAATTATTTGGAGTATGGCTTTATTAGCAACTATGACTGCATGTCATCAGAAACAAACGTCAGGTATTTCGGCAGATAACTTAGATACGACTGCGGTTGCACAAAATGATTTCTATCAGTATGCGTGTGGTGGCTGGATGGCAAATAATCCGCTTCCCGCTGAGTATAGCCGTTTTGGCTCGTTCGATAAATTAGGGCTGAATAACCTCGAGCAAGTGAATGGTCTCATCACTTCTTTAGCAGAGAAAGAACATGCGCACGGTACTGTAGAGCAGAAGATAGGCGACTTATATAACCTATCTATGGATAGCGCACGTCGCAATGAGTTTGGCACAGAGCCTGTTCGTCCAACGTTGGAAAAGATTCAGGCTGTTACTGACCGCAAGCAGTTGTCTCAACTCTTGGGTGAGTCGATGGAGTTTGGCTTGTTTGCGCTCTATGTGGATGCAGATGCCGCTAATTCGTCCATGAATATTCTCAACGAGTATCAAGCCGGTTATGCTTTAGGCGAACGCGAGTACTATTTGGACGATGATGAGCACACACGCTCCATCCGTGAAGCGTATGTGAAGCATGTTGAACGTGTCTTTGAAATCTTTGGTTACATTGATGGTCCACAAGTTGCACCCGTGATACTTCGTTTGGAAACGCGTTTGGCAAAGGCCGCACTGAGCAATGTGGAGTTGCGTGACCCTGTCCGCAATTACAATAAGATGTCGATTCAAGACTTACAGAAATTAGTTCCTCAGATTGATTGGATGGTCTATTTGCAGGCGATGGGAGTCTCTACCGATTCGTTGTCTGTTGGTCAGATTGCGCACTTGCAGGAAGTAGGAAAAATGTTAGCAGAGGAGCCATTGGAAGACTTGAAAGTGCTCTTTATGTGGCAAACAATGGACGGTGCTGCGGACTATTTGTCAGACGAGTTGTTTATGGCGAACTTTGATTTCTACGGTCGCGTTCTTTCTGGTAAAGAGGAGCCCTCTCCACGTTGGAAACGGGCAGTGGCTATGGTTAATGGCGCATTGGGCGAGGCTGTCGGACAAATGTATGTAAAACAGTACTTTCCTGAGGAGAATAAAGCACGTATGTTGGCGCTTGTCAAGAACTTGCAACAGTCGTTAGGTGAGCGCATTGCGGCGTTAGATTGGATGTCGGAGGAAACAAAGGCTAAAGCGTTGGAGAAATTAGCAGCGTTCACCATTAAGATTGGCTATCCTGATAAATGGCGTGATTATACGGCGTTGGATATTGATCCGACCTTGTCCTATTATGCCAATATTCAACGCGCGGCTAAGTTTGAGCAGGACTATTCGCTCAGTTTCTTAGATAAACCTGTGGATAAAGATAAATGGTACATGACCCCTCAAACGGTTAATGCGTACTACAATCCATCTACGAATGAGATTTGTTTCCCAGCCGGTATTTTGCAATATCCGTTCTTCGATATGAGTGCAGATGATGCGTTCAACTATGGTGCTATTGGTGTGGTTATTGGACATGAGATGACGCACGGTTTTGATGACCAAGGCTGTCAGTTTGACAAAGATGGTAATCTTAACAATTGGTGGACGGCAGAAGATAAAGCTGCCTTTGATGCACGCACCAAAGTGTTGGAAGAGTATTTTAACACCATCGAGGTCGCTCCTGGCGTACACGCAAACGGTGCTTTCACATTAGGCGAAAACATTGCAGACCACGGAGGATTACAGGTATCCTTCCAAGCCTTCAAGAATAACGAGGCACAGAAAGCCGAACACAATCGCTTGACAACCGTTGATGGATTTACACCAGAGCAACGTTTCTTCTTAGCATACGCCAATGTATGGGCTGGAAATATACGTCCAGAAGAGATTCTGCAACGCACAAAAGGCGACCCCCACTCGTTAGGTCGTTGGCGTGTGAATGGCGCACTTCCACATATTGGCGCATGGTACGAGGCTTGGAATGTAACGGAAGAAAGCCCGCTCTATCTTGCTCCTGAGAAACGCGTTCATATTTGGTAAAGCTATGCATCTAAAATCAGATGTAAATATTAAGAATCGTCGAGCTACGTTTGACTACCTTATTCTCGATCGCTATACAGCTGGTATTCAGTTGTATGGCACCGAGATTAAGTCCATACGTGACTCTAAAGCGTCCTTAGCAGATACGTATTGTATTTTCTTGGGAGGCGAGTTATGGGTGAAGCAAATGCACATCGCGCAATATCAGTTCGGCTCGTATGCCAACCACGAGACCAAGCGTGACCGTAAGTTATTGCTTACACATCGCGAATTGCGCAAACTGGAGCGGCAGACGAAAGAGACGGGTAAAACAATTATCCCGCTTAGACTTTTTATCAACGAGAAAGGCTTAGCAAAAATGGAAATCGGTCTGTGCCAAGGTAAACACGCGTATGACAAACGACAATCCATCCGCGAGCAAGATCTCCGCCGTGATTTAGAACGTGATATTAGATAACTTTCGACTTTCGACTTTTAACTTTTTATTATGGATTCAAACAACATACCTCTACTTGATTGTCCCGTGGACTATTTGATTGGCGATGCTAGCGGCAAAGTCATGAATGAATACGGACGTTTCCCGTGTAAGATTCAATGCGGAGTATATGCGTATATGGTACGTGGAACTGCACGTGCAACTATCAATATCAACGAATACACGTTCTCGCAGGATGATGTACTTTTGTTAGAGCCAGGCAGTTTCTTGCTCATTCATGAGTTCTCGGAGGATGCGTTGGTGTACTATATTCTGTTCTCATCGTCCTTCTTGGAGAAAAACACGTTTGGTAATCGTATGTCGTTGACCGCGTTGCAGTTGCGTACGCCTATTGTACATATCACACCAGAAAAAGGAAGTGTCATTGTCGATTTGTATAATATGTTGGTCAAAGCCAGCAATACGGAGCCATCTATGCTCTCGTCTCAGAAGATGGTGCATGTGTTCAATCTGCTTCAAACGACTTATTCCGAGTATGCACAATCAACGGACGAATATGTCATCCACCCACAAGACCGTCGTACAGAAATCTATCAGGACTATTGTCAATTAGTGCTCAAGCACTATCACGAATGGCATCACGTCTCGCAATATGCGACGGCTATGCGTATCACGTTGCCGCATTTGTGCTCTAGTATTCGTCAAGCAAGCGACCGTACGGCTGCCGATGTCATCAACGATGCCATCATTACCGATGCCAAAGCGCAGCTCAAACTGACAACCTTGCAAATCAAAGAGATTGCAATGTCATTAGGTTTTGAGAACGTGGCGTTCTTCAATCGTTTCTTTAAGACGCACGTGGGAGCAACTCCCAAAGCTTATCGTGCTGCAGAGTAGGGGGATTTATTTCTCGTCCATTTCGGCTACAAGCCTATCCCAACGGAGTACAGAGTCGTGTCCGTATTTCCACATGTTAGCGCGGATGCGACTGGCGGTGTTTTCTGTGCCAATACGTGTTTTGGAGTAGAACTTATCGGCGTAGCAGATGATACGCTCTTCCAATGTCTCTGGTATATAGTCTTGTAGTGGTACTTGGATATCTTCTCGAATGACTTGTTCCATAGTTATACCACAGCCTGTATGTCGTTCTGCTACGGATGCGTGGCGAGGAAATCCTTCTTGGCGAAGTAATTCTGCACCTAAATAGCCATGCTCAATATACGGGTGTGTGCCCATACATAAGATGTTAGGTGCATCGCAGAAGATGATGCCTATATCATGCAGCATGGCGGCTTCTTCCACAAACTGCCTATCTACCGTCCATTCTGGATGCGCATCAACAATGGCAAGTGCCCGATCACGCACTTGTTCGGAGTGTGTGATAAGAATCTGTTTGAGTTCTGGGGCGTTCTTGTAATATTTATCAATGAGCTCGTAAACCATTGAGGAAGGATTTAGCGTCCATGCGTTTTTTACCAGGTATTTGTAATTCGTCGATAGCCACGTAGCCGTCTGCACAAGGAATCAGAATACCTCTGTCCTTGTTGGCGTTTGTTCCTTCTACGGCTGTCACTTGGAAAATCTTGACATTATCAAAGTGCTGTCCTTGAATATCGATGTTTGCCCAAGCACAAGGGTAGGGGCTGAGTCCACGCACAAAATCGTGAATCTCTTTTGCGGTACGAGTGAAATCAATCTCGCATGTCTCTTTGAATATTTTAGGTGCGGGCTTGAGGTCGGCTATTTCTGGTTGTTGTGTCGTGGGGAGTGCAAGACCTTGGTCGTCGCATGCAATGATTTTATCCACTGTAGAGACAACCATTTGTTTGCTCAGTTCCATGAGTCTATCATGCACGCTGCCCACATTTTCGTTTTCGCCAATAGGGATACGCACTTGGTCAATCATGTTGCCGGTATCAATTTCGTGCTTGAGCATGAACGTGGTCAAACCTGTTTCTTTTTCGCCATTCATGACTGCCCAGTTGATGGGAGCTGCACCACGATATTGTGGCAAGAGTGAGCCATGCACATTGAATGTGCCGAGGCGCGGCATTGCCCAAACGACTTCTGGCAACATACGGAAAGCAGTCACAATCTGCAAATCTGCCTTGTATGAACGCAACTCTTCAACGAATGTCTCGTCTTTGAGTTTCTCGGGTTGTAGAACGGGTAGTTCCACAGAGAGAGCATATTGTTTGACGGGTGAGAACTGAAGTTGGTGTCCGCGTCCTGCTGGTTTGTCGGGCATAGTGACTACGGCAACGATGTTGTAGCCTTGTTCAACGAGTGTTTGTAGTCCAGCAACTGCAAACTCGGGTGTTCCCATATAGACTATTCTTAGTTCGCTTTTCCCCATAGTAGTTTGTCTTTGAGAGACTGAATAAAACTGTTTTTGCCCAATTGCACCAATTTGATGGTAGATGCAGCACGCTCGATATGTAGTGTTATTTCTTCGTTCATCACTTGACTGCGTCCATCTACGCTGAGCAGATATGAACCTGTACGGCTTTTGATACTGAAGTCTAATTTCCAATCATCGGGTAACACCAATGGGCGAACACTTAGGCTGTGTGAAGCAATAGGGGATAAAATGATTCCGCGTGTTTGTGGCACCATCAATGGACCACCAATACTCATGTTGTATGCTGTTGAACCTGTGGGAGTGGCAATCACCAAGCCGTCTGCTTCGTAGCGGTTGAGTGTTTCTCCATTGACTTGAGCGCAGATGGTAATCATACTGCTCAATCCGTATTTCATGATAGCGACTTCGTTGAGCGCATTGGGGGACATAATCAAATCCGGACGGGACGTGGTCACGCGTAGCAAACTGCGTTGCTCAATGGTATATTCTCCTTTGATGAGTTGGTCTAAGATGACATCTACTTGACTGGTTGGCACTTCTGCCAGGAATCCCAAACGACCTAAGTTGATACCCACAATCGGGATGTTGAGTTCTCCGATAGCGGCAGCCGTAGTGAGGAACGTGCCGTCACCACCGACGGAGAGGGCAAAGTCAATCGTTTCTTTAGCTTCTTCTAATGGGGCATACTCGCGCAAGTTAAGTTCTTGACGCAGTTCTTGTGAGAGCACAACGCTTACTCCTCTTCTTTGCATAAAGTCGAGGATATGTGCCACTTCATCGTGCATGTTCGCCTTCATGGCGTTTCCAAAGATAGCGATTGTCATAGGTGATGAGAGGTTAGTGAGTTAGGCGAGTTTTTGTAGGGCTGTGCGGACACGACGGAGTGTCTCGTCTTTGCCTAATATGTCTGTGATATTCCAAATATGTGGTCCGCGTGCTGCGCCAACGAGACAGATACGGAATGCATTCATCACGATACCAACGCCGTACTCTTTTTCAGCAATCCATGACATAACGAGTTGGTTGAGAACACCTTCTTCGGCGGTTTTGCCAGCGGGGGTAACCCAATCTTTCTCATCTACGGTCTCTAAGAGTGCGAGCAGTTCTTGTATATGACGTGGACTGTCCTCTTTCCAGCGTTTAGCGAGGGACTTCTCGTCATATTCGGTTGGAGCAACAAAGAAGAAATTGGCTTGTTCCCATAACTCGGGCACAAAATTAACGCGGTCTTTGACCAAACCAATGATGTCGGCTACGTTATCTTTTGCTACTGATGTTAGATGTGCTTGCAGCGTAGGCATAAAAAGTTGGGACAGCTCCTCGTTGGATTTGAGTTGGAGGTATTGGTGGTTAAACCATTTGCCTTTCTCGTAGTCGAATTTTGCTCCGGCTTTAGAAACGCGGTCTAATGAGAACTGCTGAATCAACTCGTCCATACTGAACAACTCTTGATCGCCTGTGTTATGCCATCCTAAGAGGGCGAGGAAGTTAATGACTGCCTCTGGGAAGTAACCACTCTCGCGGTAACCGCTGGAGACGGAGCCGTCTTTTTGGTTATGAAATTCCAGTGGGAAAACAGGGAAACCAAGTCTGTCGCCATCGCGTTTGGACAGTTTGCCGTTGCCGTCGGGTTTGAGTAGCAATGGCAAGTGTGCAAACTCTGGCATTGTGTCTACCCATCCAAAAGCGCGGTAGAGTAGGATATGCAGCGGCGCGGATGGCAACCATTCTTCGCCACGGATGACGTGGCTAACCTCCATGAGATGGTCATCGACGATGTTAGCCAGGTGATAGGTGGGCAGGTCGTCTGCGGACTTGTAGAGCACTTTGTCGTCAAGGATATTCGAATTGATGGTGACGTCGCCACGAATGAGGTCGTGTACAGTCACGTCTTCGTTCGGCTCGACTAAGAAACGCACTACATATTGGTCGCCGCGTGCGATACGTGCTTGCACTTCGTCTGCGGGCAACGTGAGGGAGTTGACCATCTGTGTGCGCGTGCGTGCGTCATATTGAAAATTAGGTATCTCTTGACGCTTTGCATCTAACTCTGCTGGTGTATCAAACGCATAGTAGGCGTGTCCAGAGTCGAGCAGTTGCTTCACATATTGGTGATAGATGTCTCTGCGTTCAGACTGACGATAAGGCCCATGGTTACCCACTTGCGCTATCTTGCCATTTTCCCAGCGCAATCCTTCGTCGATTCCGATACCGAGCCAATCGAGGGCTTCAAGGATATACTCTTCTGCACCTGGCACAAAACGTGTGGAGTCCGTATCTTCTATACGAAGCAGCATGTCGCCACCGTGCTGACGAGCAAAGAGGTAATTATACAGGGCGGTACGAACGCCGCCAATATGCAACGCGCCAGTAGGAGACGGCGCAAAACGAACACGTACTTTACGATTCATAGCTTATTTATTTCACAAAAGGACTGCCATTTAGCAGTCCTTTCAATTTGGCGGAGAAAGGGGGATTCGAACCCCCGGTACAGTTACCCGTACGACAGTTTAGCAAACTGTTGGTTTCAGCCACTCACCCATCTCTCCTTCGTGTTCAGCAACAAGGTCGCAAATTCTTTTTTCCCCCCTCTTGCCGATAAAAAATGAAGGTCGAAACTAAGTCGTTTCTGAATTCGGCTGCAAAAGTACTACTTTTTTTTGAATTACACAAATTTTTTTGTATTTTTTTGCATTTTTCTTCATTTTTATGTACTTTTTTGCCCAATTTTAGGCCATTTTTGTGTGCTAAATTTTACCCCTCATTTTTATGTACTTACAAATCATTTCTACACACTTTTGCATAGCATACGTTAAGCATACGTTAAGCATACCCTAAGTAACTCAAAATTAGGTGTGTTTTTTCTGCACTTTTTTCGTCCCAAATTTAGTGCTTTTTACACTTTTTTTCATTTTTATTTGCACATATCAGAAAAAAAGTGTACTTTTGCAGCGGATTTTGAAAAATGTAGTGTTATGGAAACGAAAGAAGTTAAAAAAGAGGAAAGAAAAGTATCTAAGTTTTGGGAGGCTTGCCAAAAGTTCAAAGGAGCATTTATAATCAACGATCCAGCCTTTGTTCTATAATGCGCTACCTACTTGATACGAATATCTTTGTTTACTCAACTATTGATGTAGATAGTTTGAGCAAGGATGTACGTGCTATATTGGAAGATTACGACAATACCTTTTGTATCAGTTCCGAATCGGTGAAGGAGTTAATTGTGGCATATCGCAACAAGGGATTGGGTGTGCGATATTGGAAAACTCCAGAAGCAATGGTCAAGGCGATAGAAGATGATTACGGAATAGTAATACTGCCCATCGCAAAAGAGCACATGTTAACTTATGCCCGACTTCAACTCAATGAGGCGCAGGGGCACAAAGACCCAAGTGACCATATTATTATCGCACAAGCAATTACGGAACATATTCCTCTTATTTCCAGCGACACGCGTTTCCCATTTTATAGAGCTCAAGGTTTAGACCTCGTATTTAATACTAAATAATCCCAATTATTATTTTGTGATAAGAAATGAAAAATATCGTGATGCAAAGAAGGTTATTATTCAACACTAATTTATGTAGAAACATAAAGTTATGTCTGTTTACTATTTTGTTAGTATGTGGTTTTTTACATACTAACATTATAGTAGCTCAGATAGTTTCTAACAAAAAATCAGTCATCCCAGGTGATGTAGATTTTGTAGAACTTAATGCGTATGGCGATACAATCTATTATTTTTATGCCGAAGATATAGGTTCGACAAATATTCTCGTAGGTGAGATGGCTAACACAACAACACCTTTTATAACTGATAGTTTAATTATTCCCTCTCATGTTACGCATAATGAAAAAGACCATGTTGTGATTGGAATGGTTCCTAATGCTTTTCATGGTATTTCTAATCGTGTAAAATCATTAACTTTGCCTGAAACATTTGAGACTTTTGGAGAAAGTTTAATGATAGGAGTTGCATATTCTCCATTTAAAAATATCTATGTAGAAGAAACGAATCCTCATTATCTTTCGGATAACGGAATATTATATAGCAAAGATATGGGAACTCTTGTCGCATATCCGTCAGGGCGAACAGATACGATGGTAATTGTGCAAGAAGGAGTATCTCATATCGGGAAGAATGCGTTTGGGGGCAATCCAACCATAAAAACTATCATCCTTCCCAATACACTAAAAAATGTTAGTAACAGAACATTTTTCCACTTATCTTCGTTACAAGAAATTTTGTTTCAAGATAGTGTAGAGTATATCGGTGCTTCCGCATTCTCTGGAACATTATTGCAAAGACTAATATTTGGGGCGGGCATTCAAGAGGTGCATTATGCATTTTTGAGTAGAGGAACTAATCCTTCGGACATAGATGTATTTTGTTACACACTTATTCCACCGAAAATAGAATTTCCTACAAAGACAGCCGAAACCACCTTTGTTGATAACGAATATATCCACCTCTTTGTTCCTCGTGCAGCATTAACCGCATATCAGCGGGCAGCAGGTTGGAAAGATTGTGCAAGTATCCTTCCTATCGAGCCACCTATCGTTGTGGGTAAGGACGAGGCAGAGGTTAGTTGGGTGCAGAACTTCTCGGCAACTGGGTATGTGTGGACACTCTATACCGACGAGGCTAAGACGCAACGGTTTATGTCTTTGACCTTTGATGCCAATGGGCACTTGACACGGATAGATCTTAATAGCAGTCCTGCTCCGGAACGTATGGCGACACCTGATGATGACGAGGAAGAAGAAAAACGCTTTGCAGAATATTACTCTTTCACCATCACAGGACTATCGCCCGAAACGCAATACTTCTACACACGCCAAAGTCTCAAAGGTACGGAAGTCATTGACGAAGAGTCTGGTTCGTTCACCACTCACAACACTCCAACAGATATGCAAGACATTGACGTGAATGGGAACAGTAACAAAATCCTCCGTGATGGGCACTTGCTAATTAACCATAATGGCAAGACCTACGATGTTGGAGGACAAGAAATCATCCAATAATTTTACAACACTATTGCAATCTTTTGGCAAGAAATTTGTAATAGTGTTGTATTTTTATGATTTTTTGATCACAGAAATCCCATAATATGGCAATAATTTGGGAATATATTCCCATAATATGGCAATAATTTAGGAATAAAAACATTTTTTTGATTAAAATATTTGCACATATCAGAAAAAAAGTGTACTTTTGCACCCGAAATCGCATATCGTGGTTTCGGATGTTAAACTTTATAATAATATCAAATTATTGATATGATGAGAAACAATATTGTAAAAATTCTTTTGGTAGGAGCACTAATTAATTGTGCTCCTGCCATTAATGCGGAGAACCTTTTTGGAATCCCTGCTGATTTTGGATTAAAAAATGCATTTAACGATAGCATCCTATATCGTTTTATCAAAACGGATTCAAGTAGTGTTACGGTGGCTCACATGATGGATGATACGACTTTGTACAAAACAGATTCTTTAGTAATTCCGGACACGATAATATATAATCACATTAAATATCCAGTCAGAAAACTTGCGTTTTGGGCATTTGCAGGTCATCCGGAATATGTATCATCCATTACATTACCTCAAACTTACGAAGGCACCGATTGGGATTACTCATCTAATCTAATAGACCTACATTTAGGCAACTCTCTAACTCTAACATCTTTCAAGAACATTTATGTGGATAATCGGAATCCCCTTTATCAGTCAATTTCCGGAGTGTTGTATTCAAAAGACACGAAGAAACTATGTGCATATCCACCATCTAAACAACAAGACATCTACGTTATTGAAAACGCTTGCGAGAGCATCGGTGATGGTGCTTTTTGGGGTGCTCACATAGATACGTTAGTGACATCCAATTCATTAAAAAGTATAGAAGAACAAGGATTTTCTTATCATTCAATAAGAGAGATAATTATAAAAGATAGTTTAGAGGACATTCGTCAATATGCGTTTATTAATACGGAAAACTTGCAAAAAATTTTATTAGGAAGAAGTATCAAATATGTTGATGCAATGGCATTCTTTGTTACAAATGGAGAGTCCAAACAATTAGTAATTTCTTGTCAGACTTTAGTCCCTCCACAAATAATATCTCATGATACAAAAGATCAAAGCACAACTATCGTGGGATGTCGGAATATCCACCTCTTTGTCCCTCGTGCAGCATTAACCGCATATCAACAGGCTGCAGGTTGGAAAGACTGTGCAAGTATTCTTCCTATTGAGCCGCCCATCGTGGTGGGAAAGGACGAGGCAGAGGTTAGTTGGGTGCAGAACTTCTCGGCAACTGGCTATGTGTGGACGCTCTATACCGACGAGGCTAAGACACAACGGTTTATGTCTTTGACCTTTGATGCCAATGGACACTTGACACGGATTGACATCAATAGCAACTTAGCTCCGGAACGCATGATGCCCCTTAATGACGAGGAAGAAAAACGCTTTGCAGAATATTACTCTTTCACCATCACAGGACTATCGCCCG
>JAKSNG010000021.1 GCA_024400125.1 Paludibacteraceae bacterium | reverse complement strand
GCCCTTTTCCTAAAAGAACGGACTAACATATCCATTACCAGTTTCATATTGGGAGAGGACGATATTGTCCAACTCACTATCTCGTTATTCCACATGTCACGCAATGCCGATAGGTACAATTTCTGCCCATCTATCACTACCTGCGTGATATCTGTCGTTCCTTTCTGACCCGGTGCTTCTGCGTGAAAATCACGCGCTATCACATTCGGTGCTATACGCCCTACCTCGCCCTTAAATGAGTGATAATGACGTTTGGGCGTAATACCCTTCATATCCATCTCATGCATCAAACGTTGAACGGTTTTATGATTAATAATATAACCTTCATTTAACAAAGATTGATATACCCGACGGCAACCATATCGCCCTTTATGACGCGTATATATGGCTCCTATCCGTTTTTTTAATGATGCATATTTATCCTCCCTGTCCCGAACATGGTAATAATACGTTGAACGAGACAACCCACTTGCCACCAATAATTGCTTTAATGCATACACCGACCTTAATGACTTGATGGCTTGCACCCACCCTTCCGCAGATGGGGATGTTGTGCCATTAAGGTCTGCACTTTTTTTAGCAACGCCACCTTCGCACGAAGATACGATATCTCCTCTGCCTGCTGCTTCACCTTACGGCGCAAATCAGCATTCTCGATCAATGATTCCATATGATTATCTGACAGATCCAACTCTACTATAGCTTCTTTAGAGGTAACTCGTACTTGGTGACGCAACAACGATATCCACCTCAATATATCATAGTGGGATACGTGGTAGCGAGCAGAAAGAACGTGCAAAGGTACAACTTTTTTTTCATACTCGCAAATAATTTCGCAACGTAATGCATAATTTGCACGTTTTCGAGGATGTAAACGGACTGCATTGGGACCCTCCTCCTCCAATAAATACCGCCACACCTCTATCTCTGTGGCATCTAATTTCATAACGCGGCTAACGGACTTAACCGATTCTCCTGATTGAACCCGCTTAACTGCTTCCATGCGAGTAGAAAAAGGTACTTTCTCATTCATCTTTAAACACTTTCTGTGTCCAAGAAAATGGGTACAGTACAGTACAGTATTTGGTAGGGGTTTGAAATGGTTGGTTCATCTTACGTTCATCCTACGTTAATCCTACGTTAATTTTACGTTCGTTTTAGATTGATATTTTGTTCATCTTATAAACTTACCACGAAATTAATCGCGGAAAGAAAGAAAAATATCTTTTTTACAAAAAAATAACAAATATACACAAAAAATACAAATTTATTTGCACGAATCAATTATTTTTTGTACTTTTGCAGCGTTTTTGCAAAATCAGGTCACACAGGGCTCTGCCTGAGGCTGCAAAATAGTTAACAAGAGCCCATAGTTTGTTAAAAAATCACAATTATGAAAAAAGTTTTATCATTCATTTGCGCCATCGTATTGGCATTTGGCGTAAACGCTGCTCCACAATTGCATCAATTAGGAGCAAAAAGTCAAGAGACATTAAAAGCAGAGGCTTTAGCACGCATTGACACGCATGCTAAAAAGTATGCTTCCAAAGTGACAGCCGTTCCCCAACGCGCTCACAAAGCGGTAGCAGTTACTCCCATCGACACGATGGAGGTTGAGTTAAGCGACATCGAAATCACAGACGCTACCGGTGACACTTATGAACCTTGGTTCCAAATCATCGGTTCCAATGAGAACTTCCCTGGCGACGTGTATGTTTGCGTTAATTCCGCATCTATTGCTGGCACATTCACCATTGATGACCTCGACCTTGAATACACAGGTCTATGGCTTGACGACGAAAGCGGCATTGCTATTGTGGATGGTAACGGCATAGTAGAAGTTATCGAGACCAACAAAGTTTTCAGTTTCTATCTCTTTGACGAAGAGGGTCATTGCTACCACGTATTTGGAGAGGATAAAGCTCCTACTGCTGAAGAAACAGTTGACTTTATTGCTACCAACCTGGAGATTGATGACTCCTATTTCGACTTATTCTTTGAATGGCTTGGAATTGGTCTATTCGACATCTACGCTACTGACAATAATGGCTTAGATTTAGCCATTTCTGTAGAAGCAGACAAAATCAATGGCACTTTCACCGAGTTCTCTGGTTCAATTGGCACGGCAAGCATCTACTCTGGCGAAATCACCGTTAACAAAGAGGCTATGACCGTTACTGGTTCTGTACTTTGCAAAAACAACGTACAATACAACCTCAACCTTACTTATGTAAAACCTGAGAAAACTCGTGAACGCGTCTTAGACGCAGAAGGTGGCGAATTTGCTGACGTAATCGCTTCATTCGGAGCTTGGGAAGCACTCTATGAAAGTGATTCAATTATCTTGCAACTCGCTATGTTCGCTGACGAAATTGCTGGCGACTACACTATCAAAGACAACTATGGTAAAGGCTATTCTTTCTTCGCCGAAGTGAACGGTCAAGACACCATCTGGGATTTGATTATTGACGCTAACTTCAATGTGGCTGTTAATCTGGAGGATAGTTTAGTTACCATCACTGGTGTACTACTCGGACAAAACGATGACGATCTTACTGATATTCCTGAACTCACCGTTAATCTTGTAATGCCTCTTATCGTTAAGGAGCCACAAGAAGATGACAGATACGAGTATGATGAAGAGGTGGATCCATTCAACGTGAACTTCGCAGCTTCCGAAGTTGAAATAGACGAACAATGGTTCGCTGACTATGGTGACATCATGGTTTATGGCGAAAACGCAGCAGGAGAAAAAATCATCTTAGACATCTATGATTATGGTTATGCAGATGGTGTATTCACTCCTGGCACTTACAATATTGATCTCTCCTACGCAGATGGAACAGTTGCTGCTGGTTTCTATGAAGACGGTTATTTGATTCCAAGTATCGCAGGTACCGTTGATGCTCAAGGATATTTTGACAAGGTTTGGTACTTAATCGGCGGCGTAGTTACTATCTCTGAAGACGCCATCGTAGTAGATGCCATCAACTCAAACGCTCTGAGCATCAAATCTACCATCAGCTTAGCAGGAACCGCTGTTGAGAACATCGAAGCTGGCGAACAAAGCATCAACAAGACTCTCCGCAACGGTCAAGTCCTGATTCGCAAGAACAACAAGGTTTACACCATCCTCGGCCAAGAGGTAAAATAACGTAAACGTAAACGTTAACGTAAACGAGAACGCGTAACCCGCGCAATGGCAATCTCCCTTCGGGGAGGTTGCTTTTTTGTTGTTATTGTTGTTAAACACAAGTGTCTATTCCATATTTTTAATTAACACAAGTGCCTATTTCATCAGTCATAACTTACGACTACGCGATTACATCGCTTGTTCGCGTTCGACAATAGGTTCGCAAGGGTTGATACCACGATGTTAAATCAACAGGCGACCTATGTCTCCGCTCTCCCCACAGCAACAAGTTACTGCGGGGACCCCAAGAGAACAACCGGACAGACTACATAGACACCACACAATGGCTGCAAGCAGCCAAACAACACACTTCGTGTGAACACAAGACACCCCCAAGAGCGAAAGCGCCCCTCTGAAAAAGGGGGATGTGGACACAAGAAATAATAGTGTGCGAGCGATAGCGAGTTGTTCAATTTGTGTACGGGCGATTAGACGTATCGAGTACTTTACGAGCGACAGAGTCGCGTGGTCGTACAAGATACGACATCACACGGTAGTGTTAAAAAAAAGGTTTTTGTTAAATAAAATCTTCATAAACCTTCATAAACCTTCCTGTATAAAAAAATAAAACTTTTTCCCCAAAAAAATGCAAATTTATTTGTATATATGAAAAAAATGTAGTATTTTTGCACCGTTTTTTAGGAATAAATGTATATTTTAACCATAAATTAAAAGGAATAAATGTATGTTACAGCGCAAAATTACCCAACAAATAGAGCAACATCTTCGTTCTAATAGCCGAAGAATGATGATTATTGATGGAGCAAGACATCGTACAAGTACGAAGTGTCCATAATGACATCTATTCCTTATATACGGATGACATCGCTAAATACGAAAAAGGATCACGACGCAAATTAAAAACACAACGCATCTCTGTACTGCCCATCGAAGTAAAATCTGGCAAGGATTATAAAGTACACAGCGCTTTGGATACATTCTTACACCATTCCGATTATGGCATTGAAGAAGGCGTGGTGCTTTCCAATGAACGCTGCATCTCTCAAGAAAACGGTGTATGGTATCTCCCCATTTATATGGTGATGTTCTTCACACCCGATACCAATAAGAATATCTATTTTTGATAAAAAACACACTTGCAAGAAATTTGGGCAAGCTGCCTTGCTAAGCCACGCTTAATAATCCACCCCACGCAATTCCCCCCAATGGCTATTCGCGCTACAAGGGAAGTGCTTTTTCAAAAAAGCGGGCAGCATACTGCTCCTACTGAGCCCGTCTATACCATTATGAGCAAGCTCATATGGTTAAGCCGTACTCATTTAGACGATTTTAGATAAAAATCCACCGTTTTTTTAAAAAAAACACTTTTTTTTCTTGTCAAGTATTGCACAATCCAAAAATTTGTATTACCTTTGCAGCGTTTTTTCAAAACAGTGGGTATAGAGACCCCTGTAAATATGTATTATTAACAATTAAACTTATTTTTATCATGAAAAAAGTTCTCTTTTTAACAAGTGCTCTTATTATGAGCACAATGATGTGGGCAGAAACTGCTTCTGTCGAATTATGCACAAGTTGGGATAAAACGCTCGCTTACACGACAAACTACACCCAAAATTACACCATTGATGATCTCAATGGAGGAGAAACCACAATGACTCTAGCAGTAAAAGGTGTGTTTCGTCAAAAGGCTACAGAAACTTATTTCCAAATGAACAAAAAAACTGGTTATTTCAAAAACACCACAGCCCTTCCTGGCAAGATAACAAAGATTGAAACCACATGGTCTGTAGCGAAAGGCCCTACGAAATGCTATTTTGCAACAGATGCAGAAGCTTCTGCTTCTGATGCAGTAGTAGAAGTTTCTTCTGCAACATCTGTTACTTATACACCCGATGATGAACAGGAGTATTATTATTTCAATATAGATGTGGAAACAGGTTCTGGTTCTGCTCAAATGACAAGTTGCGTGGTATATTATGAACCAGGCACTCCTTCTACCGTTACTTTGGATAGTTTGTATATCAAAGGTAAGGCTACGAAGATGGAATACGAAGTAGGTGAAGCATTTGACCCTGCCGGTTTGGAAGTTTGGGGTATCTACACCAAGACGGTGAAACACGACTCTATCTCTCAAATTAAGAGTGGTATTACTTGGACGCTGGATCCCGAAACTTTTGAAGAAGCTTCTGATAATGCATCGGTTACGCTCATGGCTTCTTATAAAGAGTTGACCACTACCGATACTACCATCACGGGTATTAATGTAAAGGCAGCAGTTGTAAAAATGGATGTGGCTTTTGATTTTACTAAGAATTTGTATGGTCATAAAGGTGTAAGTTCCGGTAGCGGAGAAGATTATGTTAGTGATGGTGACATTGCTGTCGGCGAGAAATTCAATGAGGATCCTGCTCAAATAGAGTTTACGGTAAGTGGTGGCACTCAAACTCGTTTCTGGGATGCAAGCAGTAAACATGAGTTGCGTCTCTATAAAGGTGCGACATTTGTTCTCTCTATCGTTGGTGACTATAAGATTATCAAAGTTGAGTTTACCGGTAGTGCCGTTAATTTGGAAGGTAATGGTGTAACTGTTTCTGACAAAGTTTGGGAAGGTGATGCAGCCAAATCGGTTACGTTTGTCAATACTGCTACCGGTTCGAAAATTAATAGCATCAAGGTTACTTATATAGCCTCTGCTCCTGCTGTTGCCAATCCGACCATCACCGCCGACACGGTGGCTAATGTTTATTGGAAGCCCATCACGGTAACGCTGGCTTGCGAGACCGAAGGTGCTGCTATCTATTACACCACCAATGGTTCTGAACCGACCGCTTCTGCTACGAAATATACTGATCCTTTCTCTGTAACTGCTACCACTACCGTGAAAGCAATTGCAATAAAGAGCGGCTTGGACAATAGTGAAGTAGTTAGCAAGACCTTTACCTTTGGAACAGTCTTTGCTTCCTTAGAGGAATTGGTTGAGAAACAACCGGCTAAAGACGATGTTGCGTATGTACAAGTTACTATCACGAATGCCGAGATTGACTCGTTCTATGTATCTTCTAAGGGTTACACCAATGGTGTTTTTGTTACGGTAGCCAGCACCGTCGTTGAACTCTATACCAATGATGTTCCTGAGACTTGGGAAGCAGGTGGTAAGATTTCTGGTACCATCAAAGCAGAGTGGCTTCTCTATAAAGGTGTTGCAGAATTGCAAAAATGGGAAGGTGGCTGGGATGCCTTCACCTACACCGCCCCTGGCACTCCTACCGCTATGCAAGAGGTAATGGAGAACGCTAATGTTAGCAAACAACTTATCAACGGACAACTCATCATTATCCGTGACAACGTTCGCTACAACGTAGCTGGTCAACAACTCTAAAAATCAATAACGTTGCTACCACATAGCAACATCTCATCACATAAGGGCATCCT
Organism: Paludibacteraceae bacterium; assembly: GCA_024400125.1. GTDB lineage: Bacteria > Bacteroidota > Bacteroidia > Bacteroidales > Paludibacteraceae > Colicola. The sequence continues at coordinate 23,281 of JAKSNG010000021.1, read as the reverse complement.
GCGGGATGCCCTTATTAAAAAAAAACAATAAAAACAAAAAAACAACACAACTATGAAAAAATTATTCTTCTTTGCCGCAGCACTCGTTGCCAGTGCTGCCATGATGGCTGAAACAATCACCATCCTCCCCACAGAATTCAAAACCACTTATTCCGCTGAAGCCCAAACAATCACGGTAAATGGAGTAGAATTCTCTTTCGTGAACGTCAAAAGTAATATTAAAAACACCCCCTCTGGCGTATTAGGAAAACAATTTATTCAACTCAAAGCAGCAGAATCTTTACTGACCAACACCACCGCTGTAGAGGATTTAACCACCGTAAAACTCTATGCAAGACAAGAGTTCCCTAACTATAAAATAGTATTTGGTACAAGCACAGACACTATCTTCTCAGGAGACTTAACCCCTGCAACCGAGGCAATCACATACAAAGATGCAGATGACCAACCTGTAAATGCGACAGCGTATATCTATACCTTTACCAATCCCAATAGTGCTGCCTACTTTACCCTCACAAACGGGAAAGGAAATGGTCAATACCTATACAAAATCGTGATTGACTGCAGCAACGCACCGCAAGCTGTGGAAAACATCCAAGCAACAACCATCGCTAACAAGCAGATGGTCAATGGACAACTCGTCATCATTCGCGATGGCATTCGTTACAACGCCATCGGACAACAACTTTAATCGAAAAGTTCGTGTAATACATCGAGCGATTTAGGCTGCTGCCAATCATCGATGTGCTCATGAAAATATTGACAGAGCGATAGGAGCAATTCCTGTCGCTCTTTTCGTGTATGAGGCTCACGCAACAACTCTGGATATTGCTCCGCATCTATTGCAAAACCTAAACACCCCGCAAAAGTAACCAAGAAACGAAGATGCACATTCTCTATATCATCCGCCGTATCTACCTCATGCACCACTTCCACCAACCGCTCAAACAACAGCTCATCTGCCATCGGATGACGTAATGTGCGATACAACACCTCCGCAATAAACATCGCCACCGACTGACGACGAACATCCGTGTCCATACGCGTGGGCACATATATCAAACGAGATTCCTTCACCGTCCCTAAATCACGATTGGGATGCATATCAACAGTCAACTCCACCAAACTCAATGGTAAAAATTGACCCGACGCATGACGCTTACTTCCTGCACCATACACCATATAATTAACGCGCCCGCTCGCGCGCGTGTACACGTGAAGAACAGACGAACTATCACCGCGACGCTGAATCGATAATACTATGCCTTCTGTCGTTACTTGCATAATTTGAGCGCAAAGATACGAAAAATTTTTGATATATTCACTATGCAAATTAAAAAAAATGCAAAAAAATTTGGTTAATTCAAAAAAAAACTGTACCTTTGCACGCTTTTTCGTTTAATCGCCCACTATATGGGGCATAAAATAAAGTAAAAATATGAAACGTACATTCCAACCTTCACAACGCAAAAGACGTAACAAACACGGTTTCCTCGAGAGAATGGCTACCGCTAATGGTCGTCGCGTATTAGCTTCTCGTCGTGCTCATGGTCGCAAAAAACTGACCGTAGCAGACGAAGGACGTCACAAATTTTAAGAATAAGTGCTATCACACTTAGCAATATAGGGAAAAGAGATACGTCTCCTTTCCCTTGTTTTGCATAAAAAAGAATATCTTATCAATGGAATCAACTCGACAACAACGCATTGCTCGTCTTATTCAAAAAGACTTGAGCGATATCTTCCTCCGATTCACTCGCTCACTCGGAGGCGTACTCGTATCCGTCAGCGAAGTGCGTATCTCACCAGATTTAGCCATCGCACACGTCTATCTCAGTATCTTCCCGCAAAACAAAGTCGCTGAGACTATGACTGCTATCGACAACGAGAAGGGACGTATCCGTGGCGAAATGGGGACTCTCGAACGACACCAACTGCGTATCATACCAGAACTGCACTTCCATCTCGACGAAACCATCGACCGTATGGAACGTATTGACCAACTGCTCAAATCATAACACTCAACATGAGGCTGCCTCTTATCATAGCCTGGCGATATATCTTTTCTAAAAAAAGTCACCAAGCCATCAACATCGTTAGCGGCGTCAGCGCTGCCGCTGTCGGTGTCGTCACGGCTGCTATGGTGTGTGTACTCAGCGTCATGAACGGATTCGGCTCACTCATCGAAACTATGTTCTCGCAGTTCGATCCACAAATAGAGATAACTGCGACACAAGGCAAATCATTCTCCATCGCAGACGAACGATTTGAACAATTGCAGCAACTGCCCTACATCAGCCTCGTCTCACAAGCAGTCGAAGAAACAGCACTCATTACCTACAGCGACCACCAAACACCCGCCAAAGTGATGGGCGTGGACGAACATTTCCGCGAACTAACCTCCATCGACTCCATCATTAACGACGGCTACTACTGCACCTTCGATGGCGGTTTCAACCGTGCTGTCTTAGGACGCGGACTCGCCGCACAAATCGGTATTAACCCACATTTTGTGGGAGCACTTCACCTCTATGCCCCTAAACGTGTAGGCAAAGTCAACCTTATGCGACCCGACGAAGCCTTCCACGAATCCATCGCATTCATCGCTGGCACGTTTGCCGTCAACCAAGTGCAATACGATGACTCCTATATGATTGTTTCCATCAAGCAGGCACGCGAACTCTTCGACTACGACTCACTCACCGTCACTTCTTTAGGACTGAGTTTGACGCCCAACACCTCCATTCGACAAGCAAAAAAAGAGATACGACAACTGCTCGGCAACGACTTCCAAGTCCGCGACCGATATGAGCAACAGCAAGACTTCTTCCACATGCTCAAAATCGAAAAACTGATTACTGCACTGTTGATGGTGTTTATTCTGCTGATTGCTTGTTTTAACATCATCGGCTCACTCGCCATGCTCATCCTTGATAAACGTGAATCGATACATATTCTTCGCAACTTAGGCGCAGACAATAGTCTCATTCGACGCATCTTCCTCTACGAAGGATGGTTGATTAGCTCGCTCGGCGCTGTGGGTGGACTTATTATTGGAGTTGCCGTCTGCCTCATCCAGCAGCACTTCGGTATCATCAAACTCGGCAATGGAACAGAATATGTCATATCGTCCTATCCCGTACAAGTGCAGTCTATCGACATTCTCATCATTGCTATCATCGTCCTGACATTGGGCTTTGTGGCAGCGTGGTTTCCTGTACGCAAACTCAAAGCAGAACAATAATCATTCATACTATGAAACGAATACTATATTTCCTCATCATCCTCGTAGCAGTGGGCTGCCAACCCAAAGACGACCCCACTCCACCCAAACCATTAGAGCTCAATCTCACTCACGGAAAAATAACGTATTATGGCAATCCGTATGACAGTATTCCGCTGCACGTAGTCGCCCTTGACCTCTACTCCGACGGTATCAAACTCGACTCTGCCGGTTACATGCACGGAACAGGCTCTAACCTCTACCTAAGCGATATTTTTATTCCACTCACTGACACCTGTCTCACGAACGGAACTTATCGCTGCGAAATGACCACCAAAGACCATACGTTCTTGCCTGGAATGGACTTTGATGGCAACCCTACTGGCACTTACTTGCTGCAACTCAATGAAGACAAAGTGGCACAAATCATCTTGATGGACAATGGACAATTCAACTTCCAAACAATCGACACACCAGAAGTTCCATTGATTCAAGCACAGATGATGTTCACACTTATGGTCGAAAAAACCATCTACAACATCTCTTTTAATGGGACACTAACCTATGAACAACGAGGAGCGCATCTATAAAGATTATCATACATATCTGCGACTTGAACGCTCTATGTCTGATAATTCCGTGCAAGCATACGAACAAGACTTGCAAAAACTGCGCACGTACTGCTCCGAACACGATATCAACCCTATCCACGCCACCTTCGATGACCTGCAGGCTTTCGTCTATGACTACTTCGGCGAACGCTCCAACGTCCGCTCACAGTCACGCATCATCTCTGGTATTCACAGTTTCTATCGATTCTTACTCTACCACAATATCATCGAACAAGACCCGTCCGAACTCATCGAAATGCCTAAGAAAGAGTTTCACTTGCCAGATGTTCTCTCTATCGAAGAGATAGATGCGATGATTGCACAAATAGACCTCTCTTCACCCGAAGGACACCGCAACCGCGCCATCATCGAAATGCTATACGGCAGCGGACTACGCGTCAGCGAACTCGTCAACCTCAAACTCAGCAACATGTACCGCACGGAAGGATACATGATGATTGAAGGAAAAGGCAATAAACAACGACTCGTCCCTATCTCGCCCGAAGCAGAGAAATGGTTTCAGTTCTGGCTGGAAGATAGATGTCATCTGGATGTCAAAACAGAGTTTGCCGACATCGCTTTCCTCAATCACTACGGCAGACAACTCACACGAGCCATGATTTTCACTATCATCAAACGACTCACCGCTGCTGCCGGTATTCACAAAAACGTGTCCCCGCACACCCTTCGACACTCCTTCGCCACACACCTCCTGCACAATGGTGCTGACCTGCGAATCATACAACAACTGCTCGGACACGAAGACATCACTACCACCGAAATCTATACGCACGTCGATATACAAGACTTGCGCAAAGCCGTCCTACAGTTCCATCCTGCTAATACCAAAAAGAATTGAACGGAAGAAAAACCATATTAATCGCTCTGCTACTACTCTGTCTCATGCCTATCTATGGCATAGAAACAGTCGTCGTCGGAGACGTCTATTCCGAAGCCACAGGCGACGTCATTGCTAATGCGAACATTGTCTTTCAAGGCACAAAAGTAGGAACAGCTTCTAATGACGAGGGCGCTTTCGTGCTACGCGTCAATCTATCCAAACCGATGAACTTAGTAGTCTCTGCCGTAGGTTTTCATAGCCAACGTTTCACAATCAACCCTGGCATGGTGGCAGGGATTCAAGTTGCACTCAAAGAAAAAACCAACTCACTCAACGAAGTCTATATTCGTCCAGGTGTTAACCCTGCACTACCACTCATATCGCAAGTGCGTGCTCACCGCAAAGACAATGACCGTTTCCTGCTCGAACAACACACAACTGCCACTTCGTCCACCGAACTCTATATCAGCGACATACAAGCCAAACACCTCAAACGCAGCCTCTGGAAATCATTAGAAGCAGGCATCATCACCAACGCAGACTCTTCCAAAATAATCCCTCTCTACCGCGCAGCACAACAGGTGAATATCACAGGAGACAAACTCACACCTGCTGGTGACAAAACAGAACAAACACTTGTTCTTTCCGCAACCGACTACTCCTCCCTCTTGGCTAAAAACGGAAACATCAATTTCTACCAAAGTAACATCTCTATTTTAGGTACCAGTTTTCTGTCTCCACTCGCTGCCGCTGGTTCAACGTATTACAACTACTACTTAGCGGACTCCGCACAAGTCGATGGCACAAAGACTTACACCATCCATTTCCGTACAAAAAATCCGTTCTACGCTACTTTCAATGGCGAACTGATTATTGACTCCGCCACCTATGCACTACGCGAAATAAGTGCCGCCATCCCCAAAGAAACCAGCGTCAACTACGTCCAACATCTGCGTATTCATCAGCAATTAACCGCAGACCACACATTGCAACAAGAGGAACTTTCTGCCATCATGGACTTTGCCGTCAAAGGCGACACAACCCATATCTTCCCATCCCTCATGCTGCACGCACAACTCACCAATAACCAATCACCAAACACCAATCACAAATCACAAATCACCAATGACCAAACACAAATCGACTCCGCCTTTCAGAAATTAGAAGACTTGCCACTCATTCGTTTTGCTACATGGACTGCCTCCATCATCAATACAGGCTACATCCCGACAGGTTCGTGGCTGGAGATTGGTAAAGTACAAGAAATCCTGCAAGTCAATCAGCACGAGACCGTTCACCTCGGTTTACCCTTGCGCACCAACGAGAAACTGATGAAAAACGTGTCCCTCGAAGCTGGTGTTGGTTATGGATTTCGAGATCAAGCATTCAAAGGTTACGGACGAATCAATGTGTCAATACCTTCACCTCGACGAAATGTCTTCTATTTCGAGTACCAAGACCGATATGTCTGGTCTGAAGTCGATGACTTCACTCGCCTTCTACATGAAAATAGTTTTGGCTACGGAGCTATGGACTTCACCGCCTACGCCTTTGAAGCCCTCTACTCCAATAAACATGTCATCAATACCGCTACACGCAAACGGCAGTTTGAATTGCACTTCGACAACGACTGGTCAGACCATATCGAGACCCAACTCTATGCACGCGTCGGTTGGATGGGATATGGCGACCCATTAGTCGGCTACCACAATATCCCCTCTTTCCCCTATCAATCGCTGGGCGGTATCTTGCGTGTCGGATTTAAGGAACGCAAAATCGACGGCTACTTCTCGCGCTATCACGTCTATAGTCGCTTGCCCATTCTCTATTTCGGAATAGAAGGGTGCAGTTACCAACTGCCCACCATGAACCACTACGACCTTTTTACTAAGTTCCAACTGATGATACGACAACAAGCAGACTTAGGCATGGGCGGTTCACTCGAATATGCACTGCAGTTGGGCTGCATCGTAGGCAATGCACCTGAACCTTTCCTTCACCATTTTGAAGGCAACCACGGCTATGCTTACGACCCCTTCCGATTCACACTCATGAACACGTATCAATACGCCTCCACTCGCTGGCTTGCCCTTCATACAGAATGGAATGGACACGGTATTCTCTTCAATCTCATTCCTGGTATTCGATACCTCAGACTGCGCGAATTAGTCACTTTCAAATTGGCGTATGGCAATAGCCCTCAACCAAACACCCTGCACGCACCATACGTTGAAATAGGATGCGGTATCGGCAATATCTTACGCGTCATGGACATCTATTCCGTATGGCGACTTACTAACCGCGATAATCAGGACACACCCCTCTGGGCTATGCGCTTCCGAATCCATATTGGACTCTAAAAAAGTGCTATATCAAAACAACAAAAACAAGAAAATCACAGAAAATACAAAAAAATACACGAAAAATTTGCGTATTCCAAAAAAAAGTCGTACTTTTGCACGCTTTTTCGCGCTTTGCGGAAAATTTGTGGTCGCTACTCACGTGGTAGCCACGATGTAAAATAATAATAACTAATTAATTAAAACTAAAAGATTTATGTTAAATCATTACGAAGCGGCTTTCGTTCTTACTCCCGTTTTGTCTGAGCCACAGATGAAGGAAGCCGTTGACAAATTCGAGAAACTTCTCAAGGACAATGGTGGTAACATTGTTAACCGTGAGGAGTGGGGTTTGCGCAAACTCGCTTATCCTATCCAAGGCAAAACAACGGGATTCTATGCCTTACTGCAATTTGATGTAGAACCAGCAGTTGTTGCTACCCTCGAGACTGAGTTCCGTCGTGACGAACGCGTCATTCGCTTCCTCACTACTCGTCTGGACAAGTATGCTTATGAGTATGCTGCAAAGCGTGCTCACAAGAGTGTTGAACCCGTTAAAGAAGTGGAGGCTTAATTATGACACAGAATGAAGAAGTTCGCTACTTGGCTCCCCAACAGAATCAAGTACAAAGAAAAAAGTATTGTCGTTTCAAAAAGAGCGGCATCAAGTACATCGACTACAAAGATCCTGAATTCCTCAAGAAATTCTTGAACGAACAAGGAAAAATCTTGCCTCGTCGCATCACCGGTACAAGCTTGAAATATCAACGCAAAGTTGCTCAAGCCGTTAAGAAAGCACGTCACTTGGCTTTACTGCCATACGTAACCGATATGATGAAATAATCGTTAAAGTTTAATCATTAAAGTTTAAAATTATGGAAGTTATATTGATTCAAGACGTAGCAAACTTAGGCTACAAAAACGATATCGTTAAAGTGAAAGATGGTTACGGACGTAACTACTTGATCCCTAACAAACTCGCTATCATCGCTAACGATAGCAATCGTAAACAACTCGCAGAGAACTTGAAACAACAAGCTCGTAAGTTGGCTCAACAACTCGCTGACGCACAAGCTCTCGCTGAGAAACTTGCCAACACCGTTATCACTGTGGCTGTTAAGGCTAACGAAGATGGCAAAATCTTCGGTACCGTTACTACCGCACAAATCGCTGAAGCTCTCGAAAAACAAGGACTCAATGTGGATAAGAAAGTTATCACCGTTGAACAAGTGAAAGAACTCGGCGAAGCTGTCGCTGTAGCTAAACTCCACCGCGAAGTGAAAGCTGAAATCAAACTCAATGTCGTTGCAGAATAAAGTTAGAAAGGAAAAGTTTTATGAAACAAGGAATTCATCCAGATAACTACCGCGTTGTAGTTTTCAAAGATATGTCTGATGGTACACAATTCTTCAGCCGCTCCTGCGCTGCAACGAAAGATACTATCGAGATCGAAGGAACCACTTATCCATTGATCAAACTCGAAATCTCTAACACGAGCCACCCATTCTATACGGGTAAATCTAAACTCGTCGATACCGCTGGTCGTGTTGATAAGTTCATGTCTCGCTACGGTAATCGTAACCGCAAGTAATTCATTGACTATATCCAACGAGGCGAGGGCAAACTCGCCTCGTTTTTGTATTTTTTTAATTCACCCTCAATCCACAATCCCATGAGAAAAGCGTTACTCAAAGAACTCGGTAAACAAACCATCGTCTCGCTCGTTATCTACGCAGCGTTATTTCTCGTCCTGTTTTTGGTCGAATACATGCATCCATCCTTGCGTGGACACTTGCTACAGTGGCACTTGCACGGCAGTGGCAACATTAACTGGGCTTTTATCATCGGCATTCCCGCCAGTGTATTCGGTACAGCCTATGTACTCACTATCAAAAACCCATCTAACTATACTGGATTCTACATCGGCGTACTGATGTCTATCCTGCTATCTATTCAGTTCTTCTTGCAGGGTAACTTTGACTTGGTTTTCCTATACGCATGTATTTTCATACCATTCCAACTGAAAACACTCTTCTCTTGGCGCAAAGCCACACTGAATCCTGGCAATAACAACACTGCGTTTACGCCCACTTTCCTGCCTAAATATCATGAGTATAATGTAATTCTCGCAGCGTTAGCCATCATCGCATTGGACTATGTCTTGGCTACAGGAGTCTTAGAAGCAAACCCCGCTCATCGTGGTGATTGGGGACACAACGTGGTTATCAAATTACTCAGCGGTGCCACTATCGCAACCTCATTCTTTGCTAACTACTTGATGATTAGCAAACGGAACGACTCATGGTTATGCTGGGTATTATATAGCGTCTTCAGTATCGCTCTCTTTGTCATCTTGGGCAACGCCTTCTCCATCGTTCTCTTCTCTGTCATGCTGATTGTGAACCTGTCAGCACAGATTGCTTGGATTGGACTTACAAACGTGAACGACTTCGGCTGGGCTGGTAGCCGCGAACGTATCGAAAACCTCTTAGAGCAACGCAACCAAGCACTATTGCGCTATGACGGACAACGTGAGATCGTGCTCAAACGTCAGGAACAGTGGTTCTTGACACAACTAGAACGTAACCGTCAACGCCAAGCGGAATTGCGCACACAGAAAGATGCAGTTATCGTCAAATTCGGACACATCGTCGATGTCGTTAACCGCCGTATCTTCGATGGTGAAATAGAAATCCAACACGGCAAGATTCGCCGTATCTCTGAAGCAATTGTACCACAAGGCGCACAATATATATTACCTGGCTTCATCGACTCACATATCCATATCGAATCCACCCTGCTCGTTCCTGAACACTATGCTCGCATGGCGGTGGAGCAAGGTACAATTGGCGTCATTACTGACCCACACGAGATTGCTAACGTACTCGGCATGGAAGGTGTCGAATATATGATTAATAGCGGCAAGAAAGTGAACTTCCACTTCCATTTCGCAGCACCTTCTTGCGTTCCGGCTACCCCATTCGAGACCTCTGGCGCAGCCTTAGACCATAACGATTTAGCACAACTTCTTGACAGAGACGAAATCTATGGCTTGGGCGAAATGATGAATGTACCTGGCGTACTCAATAACGACGCCGAGACTCTCGCACGTATCCAAGAATGTCTCCAACGTGGCAAAGTGGTCGATGGACACGCACCTGGCTTGACAGGTGAACAACTCAAGCAATATATCAAAGCCGGCATCAGTACCGACCACGAATGTACCACTATCGAAGAAGCACGCGAGCGCGTTAAATTAGGTATGTACGTACAGGTGCGCGAAGGTAGCGCAGCTTGTGACTTAGACGCACTAATGCCTATTATCGGCGAAGCTCCTGAACACGTCATGCTCTGCTCAGACGACAAGTATCCTGACGAATTACATATTGGTTACATCAACGGAATGTGCCGCCGCGCGGTACAAGCAGGTATCGACCCATTGGATGTTCTAACCGCTGCATGCGTTACCCCTGTTCGTCACTACGGGTTGAAACATGGATTGCTGCAAGAAGGCGACAATGCCGATTTCATCGTAGTCGATAACATACGCGACTTCAACTTATCTGAGACATGGATTAACGGTAAAGAAGTTTGCCACGATGGTATCTTCACCGATGCACTCATTCTGGATAAAAAACCTCTAAGCACGGACTATCCTAACCACTTCTTAGCTGAACCTATCAGCGTGGACGATATTCGCGTTGCACCAGAGAAAGGCAAACTCAAAGTCATTGGTACTACCGAAGGTTCACTCATCACACACCAAGTGCTCGCTGACGCCAAAGTCGTTGACAATAATGTCGTTTCAGACACCAAACACGATGTACTCAAACTCGTTTGTCTCAGCCGACACGCAAAACAAAAACCTGTCGTTGGTTTCATCCAAGGATTTGGTTTACAAAGAGGCGCTTTAGCATCCACTATCGGACACGACTCACACAACATCATCGCACTCGGTGTTGATGACAAAGATATCGTTGCCGCTATCAACAAAGTCATCGAACTGAAAGGTGGCTTAGTTATCAGCGATGGCAACGAACTTACCGAATTGATGTTGCCAGTTGCAGGACTGATGTCATACCGCGATGGTGACAAAGTAGCACGACGTCATCGTCAACTCAAAGCTGTGGCTGCACGTATCGGTTGCAAATATAAAGCACCGTTTATGACTCTGGCGTTTATGCCTCTTCCTGTTATCCCCGAACTCAAAATCACCGATAAAGGACTATTCGACGCAACCAAGTTCGAATTCACATCACTATGGCAAAAGTAAATAAATTCAAAGACTTCTGCTGCCGTGCAGTGGGTTTTGACCCGACACAGCATCGCGTCACTACGGAGATTATTGCTGGTATAACAACTTTCATATCGTTAGCGTATATCTTGGCAGTTAACCCTCAAATGCTGTCACTAACTGGCATGGATCAAGGTGCCACCTTCTCCGCTACCGCCATCGCAGCCGCCATCGGCACACTCCTATGCGCGTTCTTAGCAAGACTACCTTTTGCGCAAGCACCTGCTATGGGAGCAAATGCGTTCTTCGCTTACACAGTCTGCCTCACTATGGGCTACTCGTGGCAGTTTGCCCTCACAGGGGTACTGATTGAAGGTATCATCTTCATCATCTTCTCTGTCACAGGTGTGCGTGAATGGATTATCAATATCATTCCTGAATGTGTCAAGATTGGTATTGGTGTCGGTATTGGATGTTTGATTGCTTTCTTAGGGCTTAAAAGCGCCGGAGTCATCGTCGCTAATCCTGGAACATATATCGCTCTGGGTGACATCACCAGCGGCAGCGCTTTGTTAGCCATGATTGGACTTATCATCATGTCCGCACTCATTGTTCGCAAAGTGAAAGGAGCGCTCTTGATTGGTATATTAATCACAACCGTCATTGGTATTCCTATGGGAATCACTCACCTCAAAGGAATCGTATCGGCTCCTCCATCTTTGGCTCCCGTCTTCTGCCACTTTGAGTGGAAGAATATCCTGTCCTTAGATATGCTCATCGTGGTCATCACGCTGCTGTCTATGGATATGTTTGATACCATCGGTACTATTCTATCCCTTAGCCGCAAAGCTGGCAACGTGGACCAGAAAGGACTCAACCGCGCATTACTATGCGACTCTATCGCTACCGTCTGCGGTTCCATCGTAGGCACCAGTACCGTCGGCACGTATGTAGAGTCTTCGTCTGGTATTCAGTCTGGCGGACGCACTGGACTTACCTCTTTAACAACCGGTCTCTTGCTGCTCATTAGTTTATTCCTCGCACCGCTGTTCCTCTCTATACCTGCTGCCGCCATCGGAGCAGCACTCTTCTTAGTCGGAGTCAGCATGGTCGAAGGAATAAAACAGTTGTACTTCCACGACCCCGCAGAATATATCCCTGGATTAGTGACGATGTTAGCAATCCCATTTACGTTCTCTATTGCTAACGGTATCATCTTAGGTATGATTAGTTTCACTTTAGTGAACCTCTTCACAACAGGTTTCAAAAAAGTGAGTTGGGGACTTATCATTTTGACCCTCGTCCTCTCTCTCAAGTTTGTACTACAATGAAGCAGAAACAAAACACGATAATCAAAGTCGAGGAAGCGAGTGAACTGCTCGCTTTCCTTTTGCAGCATTTACAAGGGAAATCTCGTACCAGTATCAAATCGCTCTTAGCACACCGACAGGTCTTAGTCAATGGCGTCATTCAAACGCGCCACGACACGGCTCTCAAAAAAGGAGATACCATTACTCTCTCTGCTGCTAAAGGCAACATCGAACTTCATCATCCCAAATTAAAAATCGTCTATGAAGACGAGAACTTGATTGTCGTCGAGAAGAAAAGAGGACTACTCACCGTCGCTGCTCATCCAGGCTCAGCAGAGATGACAGTCTTCTCTATCCTCAAGACGTATGTCCGCAAACAGAATCCTCGCAACGGCGTTTATGTCGTACATCGATTAGACCGCGAAACGAGTGGATTATTGGTCTTTGCTAAAACACCCGAATTGCAAGAATACATGCGAACGTATTGGCGCGAGTTAGTCACTAAACGTACCTATGTCGCTATTGTCGAAGGTATATTGGATAAAAAAGAAGGACAAATCAAATCATGGTTCACCGAAGATAAACGTAATGCCATGGTCTATTCTTCCCCCGTAGATGATGGAGGCGACCTCGCCATCACCGACTACAAAGTCCTCTCAACGCTCAACGCTAATCTCTCAACGCTTTCCCTAGTCGAACTCAACCTCGAGACTGGACGTACCAACCAGATTCGTGTACACATGACATCCATTGGACACCCCGTCTTAGGCGACCGCAAGTATGGGCATGGCAACGAGACTTCGCCCATTGATAGACTATGCCTGCATGCTCGAGTATTAGAGTTTATCAATCCTGTAACCGAGAAAAAACTACACTTCGAGACACCTGTCCCGAAAGAATTTACTAAACTATTCCAACACGATTAACGTGTAAAACGCAATGAACCATGGTGCAGATGCACCGTGATTTCGTCACCAGACTGCACACTATCTGCATCTCGCAGTACGTGACCGTTGCAAAGAGTGAGCGAATAACCTCGTTCGAAGATTCGTGCCGGAGATAGCATTTGCAACGATTGTCCTAACAACTCCAATCGATGACGACGAATCAGTATCTGTCGCTCTGCTGTTTGACGCAAACGACGGCGTAACTCAACCACTCTGTTCCATTCTGCCATTCGTGCATCTACCAAAAATGATGCTACCGCAGTCGGGGTCTTCAATGCCGTATGTGCCACCAAATCCAATACGGACACATCTTTTGTGTGTCCTATACCTGTAATCAATGGTAACGGACTTTGCGCAGCATGCGCACACAACGCGTAGTCATCAAAAGCCGTTAAGTCGGTAGTTGCTCCTCCTCCGCGAATAATAACAACGGCATCGAAGTCCTCCCACTGAGACACGATTGCGTCTAACGCAGCCATGATAGCCGCAGCCGCACGCTCACCTTGCATAATAGCCGAATACAACGTTGTATTGAAACAAAAGCCCGACTCCTTCAACTGATGACAAAAATCTTCATAACCTGCTGCATCTGCAGCACTAATCACCGCTATGCGCTTTGTGATGGTCGGCAAAATAAGTGCATGATTGAGCGTCAACAGACCTTCTGCATCCAGACGATTGATGGTCTCTTGACGCTGACGTGCTAAGTCTCCTACCGTATAGGTCGGGTCGATTGAAACAATGTTGACACTCAACCCATATACGGCATGAAAATCTACCTCTACTTCGACCAATAACGTCATGCCAGGCTGAATAGCCGAACCCGTCTCTTGCTCAAAGAACAGATGTAACATGCCCCACGTGTTTGCCCAACACGTAGCACGTAACTTAGCAGACAATAGCCCCGTCGGACTCTTCTCTACAAGGTCAAAGTATGCGTGTCCTCCCTTCACCGACAACGACGACACCTCCGCTGTTACCCAGAAAGAAGTATCTAACTGGGTAACAAGCGCAGATTGAATAATCTCTGTCAGCTCCGATAAACGCAAAGGTGTGTTCATATAGAGTTTCGTACAGACACTAATTGTTCACGCAGACGCAACAAGATATCTGTTGCCTCCTGCCGTACATCGGTCTGCTTGTCGCCATTGGCTAATTCTTTGCGGATGGCAGCAATACGCGTGATGTGAAGTTCGTCTCGGATATAACGAATCCTACGAAACAATGCTATCTCTTCTTGGGTATAATACCTATTTCCATGGTTATCCTTACGCGGATTGATTTGCTCAAACTGCGTTTCCCAATAGCGCAAAGTCGAAGCAGGTAATCCTGTCAACTCAATCGCTTCACGTTGATGTATTAACGGCTCCATCTCAAATCAAAATAACCAATCACCTATCATCAATTGATATCTGGCAATAACGAATAGTCACGACTATAGCGCAGATGCTGTTCTATATAGCCCTCCGTAAAATCAATCTTCACATCCGTGATATTGCCATTCACATCAAATACTGCCGTATAGACAGGATTAACAAATCCCTTATATGGTGACAGATTGAGTTTTGCATAACGAGCCAAGACCTCTTCATGCAGTTCAGCATTAACCTTAACCGCATACGTCTCTACCATCTGCTTGGCTGCCTCATAATCACCTTCGGACGTGATACGCTGAATCTCGCGCAGCAACTCGCCAAAGAGACGACGCACACCCTCATAGTCATTGATGCGTAAGTACGTCTTCTTTTCTCCTTCGCGAGGTAATACCACCAACTCAACCTCTTTATTTTCCGCATGTTGATACACCCAATTCGCAATCAGTTGACGATTACGCATGTGCGACTCTTCGATGTCATCACCTGGCAGAATACGAACTAATTGAGTCATCAGACCGTTCATCATCTGCTGATAATAACCTGCCTTATATGCCTCCATATTGGGCAGCAGTCCCAACTCCACCAACTTCGGATCAGCCAAATAATACAGTCCAAACAAGTCCGCACGCGCTTCTTCTATCGTAGAAGCATGCTCTTTCAGCGCGTCCTTGCTAACACCTGGCATCAGTTTGCCCGAACCGTGACCCACGCACTCATGCAAGTCGGTATGTAAGTCACCACATTGAGCACCATATTGATTGTATAGTTCGCGCGTGTACGTGTCTATCATAAACTCCTCATTGAATCCGCTACCTTTCGCGGCTTCGTTATACGCGTGCATCAGGTTGTCTATCGTCACCGACTTTGAGCCATACTCTTTGCGTATCCAGTTCGCATTCGGCAGGTTGATACCAATAGGCGTAGCTGGATAACAATCGCCCGCTAAGATAGCAGCCGTAATCACTTTGGCACTCACACCCTTCACCTCCTCTTTCTTGTAGAGCGAATCGGTCGTGGAGTGATCCTCAAACCATTGTGCATTGGACGAAATGAGTTGCGCACGCTTGGTTGCCTCCATGTCTTTGAAGTTAACCAATGACTCCCACGTGCCCGTGATACCTAATGGGTCTGTATAAGTCTCCGTGAAACCATTCACAAAGTCAACTTGTGACGCTAAGTCCTGCACCCATGCAATGCAGTAGGCATTGAACGTCTTGAGGTCGCCTGTGCGATTGAAGTCTATCAGGTGGCGAATGACCTGTGCTTGTTGGTCGTTCTCGGCTACCGTCAGCGCTTTCTCCAACCAATAATTAACACGCTGCAATGCTTCTCCATAGAGACCTCCCACTTTGTACACACGCTCCTCTATTTCTCCATCTGCGTTCTTCACTAATTGGCTATTCAGTCCAATCCACATCGGTTCAGGTGAGTTGTCCTTGTGCTGCGCATACCACTTCTCTGCTTCGGCTTGAGTAACGCCTTCTCCGTAATAGTTACCTGCGGAACCTGCCACTAAATCCTCTCCCGATACTTGTGTCGTACGCTTCGGCATTACCGACGGGTCAAACATAACCGCCAATAACTCCTCATACGTGTCACGTATATCTACAGACACTGCCGACAATATACCCGACTCCTCACACGCCTGCATGAACCATACTTGACTGCATTCGGGAAGGAACTTATCCGACGAATAGTGATGATGTATTCCGTTGGAGAACCATACACGCTTGAGGTATTTCTCAAACAAAACGGCATCGGCTTCTGCGCGATGTTGATTATACCATTCCGACGTGTAGAGCGCTTCGCATAAACGACGGATGCGCAAGTTGTAGCGACCATTCTGGTCAAACAAAATGTCCCGTCCCTGCAAAGCTGCCTCTGATAAATAGAAGATTAACTGCTTTTGCTGCAAAGACAATTGCTCAAAACCAGGCACTTGATAACGTAGTATCTCTAAATCGTAAAATTTATCCACGGTGTAAGGAAATGGTTGTTGCTTACATGTACAAGATGTAACTATAGCCGCTATAAGTCCTATAGCAGCTATAGATGTTATAATCGTCTTTTTCATTAGAAACGCTCTAAAACAGTCTGAACTAACTCTTTAATTCTTGGCTTGTAGTCGGTATTGGCAGCCTCTACTTTGCGTTGTGCAATCACGCAGCAAACTGTCATTGCTTTGTGTCCCATGTGCAGAGACAAACCGGCAATACAACTACCTTCCATCTCGTAGTTAGTAATACGCTGTCCTTCGTAACGGAAATTTGTTATCTTCTCGTTGATATCGGGTACTGCCAAATCAACACGTAACACACGACCTTGTGGGCCATAGAAACCGTTTGCTGCAATCGTGCAGCCGCGCATCATATCGTCTTTTGCGATACGATCAACAAGTTCTGGATTAGCTGCCACTACGTAAGGTACGGCAGCTTTCTTGGGATAACCAATGAAATCTACCAATGCTTTCTCAAATCCTACATCCGCAATCTTATCGCGGTCGTGATAGAATGCTAACACGCCATCAAAACCTATGGACTTTTGGCTTACCAAGAATGTTCCCAATGGAATATCTTCTTGCATACCGCCGCAAGTACCAATACGAATAATCTCTAACGAACGCTTAACCGCTTTCTCTGTACGAGTAGCAAAGTCAATGTTTGCCAATGCGTCTATCTCGTTCATCACGATATCGCAGTTGTCAGTACCGATACCCGTCGAAATACAAGAGATACGTTTGCCTTTGTACTTACCAGTAATCGTGTGGAACTCGCGGCTCTGTACATCACATTCAATCGAACCTTCGTCGAAGAACGATGCTACCATATTAACACGGTCTTGGTCTCCTACCAAGATAATCTTGTCTGCTAAAAACTCTGGTTTGAGGTGTAAATGAAATGCAGAACCATCAGCATTGATGATTAGCTGCGAAGCTGGGAATGTTTTCATACTATTACAAATTTTATTTATTAATTAAGGTGAATGATATTATGCTTCTCCGTTACCGAAAGACATAGGGAAGGTCGAACCTGGGGCAGGGTTGCCGTTCAGTTTAATCTGACCAAACTGTTTCTCAAATTTACTCACATTATCCTGCAAAGCGAATAATAGTTTCTTTGCATGCTCTGGAGTCAAAATAATACGAGACTTGACATTGGCTTGTTTCACATTGGGCATCATGCGAATAAAGTCCAAAATAAACTCTGACGAACTATGTGCTATGATAGCAAGATTCGAGTACGTACCTTCCGCCACTTCCGGCGAAATGTTAATGTTTAATTTCTGTTCTTCCATATTCTTAAATATTTATTACGTTTTACTTTTAGAACTTTTGAAACTCTTTCCGCGCAGCGATCCTTACGCGTCACCACGCCCTATTCTTCTTTCCCATCAAGCAGAGCGTCAGTACCGGCATAACGATATCCAGCACCACCAAATCCCATCCAATCGGCTGCTGCGCCAACACCTTTGCTCCCTTATTCAGCACTATATATTGCATCATCAGCCGCAGCACAACAATCACTCCCGCAATCATCCATGCCAATGGCATCGCGCTCACACCTATCACTATCAACAGCGCGTAGAACAGCGCGCGGCTTATTGGTTCAAGCACCAGACGGAACTTAGTAACACGCTTATAGGATGGTGATACACTGAGGTGACGGCGTTTCTGTTGAATCCACTCTTTCCATGTCTCTTTGGGCGCCGACCATGTCAAGCTGTCCGCTCCTACGACTACGGCGGTGTTGTCTGCGGTTGCCACTTTATTGACAAATAAGTCGTCGTCTCCAGCGAACTTAGTCATCTGATCCGAGAACCCTCCTCTATCGAAGAACGTGCTCTTGCGGTAGGCGAGGTTACGTCCCACACCCATGTACGGATGCCCCACTTGTGCGCTACCTAAGTAATGCAGACCGTTGAACAACGTATCATAGTGTATCAGTCTGGACAGTAGCGTATGATTCGTGAAGTAAGCTCCGTAGCCCAGTACCACTTCCACTTGTGGGTTTGCAAATGGTGCTACCATGGTCGATATCCAATGTGTCGATTGGGGGCAGCAGTCCGCGTCTGTCAGCAGCAATAAGTCGTATTGAGCAGCTTTGGCTCCGAGGGTTAGTCCGAACTTTTTAGTACTTCCTAATCGTGCTCCGTGTGGCACGAACGTCAGTTTGACGCGCGGGTCTTGCTGTGCATAACGTTCCATCATCGCTTGTGTCTCATCTTCCGAACTGTCATTCACCAAAATAACTTCAAAAGTCGGATAGTCTTGTCTCAAGAGATGTTGCACATAGTTGTCTATGTTCTCTGCCTCATTCCTTGCGCACACAATCACGCTCACTCCTGGACTTTCGACTTTTGACTTTTGATTTTCGACTTTAGCGCAAGCGAACTTTCTACACACTCCGCACATATATCGAATATAGAAGTAGCATTGCAGCAACCACACCAGTCCCAGTGCTCCTACCAAGCACCAGTCCATCACTCGCATATTACTCACAATCTCTTCCATTCTATTAGTCCTTCTTCTATACTCCTTCAGCGTAGCGGTCTATACTCCTTATTCATCATACACCAGCCTCACATTATCCACCCACAGCGTATTGCCTTCATGTCCCACAAACGCCTCATATCGTCCACTCGTAATCATAATAATCATGTGCGTCGGCGCCTCCTGTCCATATCCCACTTCTTGTATGGGCACTAACTTACCCTCTTTATTGAAGCCACGGAAGGAGTGTTGGTTCAGTCCCTCGTATTCCTGATAATTCGCTTGCGTCGTTATGTCTCCCCAGCGAAACGGAATACGATGGTCGTTTTGCCATTCGGGTACGCTATTCCATATACGTTCGTAGGCGGTTGCTACGCGGTGTGCGTACAAATGACCATCTTCATCTTCCCATCGGTGTTGCAGATATACATAAATCTCTGCGCAGTCGCGACCTTCAGATCGTTTGGGACGAGCCACAGCTTTAGCAAACGTTATCTCATTACTTTCTTCCACGATTGCCTTGTAGTCCAGCATCAATGCCACTGGATGTTGCGTGTATGGCACACCCATCGCTATCACTCCGTATGGGTCATTGGCACCCTTCTGCGACACGGGTTCAATAGTGGCCCCTGTGAACAATGTGCCAGCAACCATTACTTTCAAGTCCACCACTTTCAGCACTGTCACTCCGTCTAATTTAGCGTCCAGACGTGCACACCATCCGTCGCCGCGGCGTTCGGGACTGGTAGTACCACTCGCTTTCTCTATACCTACTACTTTGGCGTACGCGTTACTGCAAGACCATGGGTTGCCGTTCTTGCCGTACACAAACGGTATGTTTCCCACTATCGTATCCGTCTCTGCGGGAGCGTAGAGAACTTTGGTTTTGCCGCCTAACATGCGTGATTCGGCGATGTATCGCACTGTCCAGTGTTCAAAGTCTCCGTATGGCACTAACTCCACTCGCTCTTCCGCAACAGCCATCGACAGCCATAATGCTGCCGCTAACAAAGGTATTATTCGGCGTCTTTCCATGGCTGAGTATAAATTGTTCCGTTGGCAGTTTTTAGGTATTTAGCAATGGCTTTCACGTTCAGTTCTTGTAACTCGCGTGCTACTAAGCCGCCTACTGTCAATGCGCCTTCGGAGGTCAACTTCACATCACTTCCTTCCACGAACATTTTGCGTGCGCCTTCTTCGCCCAATGCTTCCCATTTAGCAGCAGTCATTTTCTCTACATCCACCATGGGAACCTCATATCGTTGAGCGACACGACGTATTCCTTCTGGATAACCTCCTAAACGGTGATAGAACGTGCCGGACTGGAAGAAGTAGCGACTAACGGGAGTCAGCAGCACGACGGTCAGACCTTTCTTTTTTGCCTCAGCTATCATCGTGGTCAGGTGATCTTCCATCACATCTATCGTTGCATAGTGTGCCGCATCATCGGGCTCAATATCGTTGAGGGCTAACTGTATCAACACGATACTGCCGCGTTTAGCGCGGTCAAGCACCACTGCCCAGTGCCCATCTTCTACGTACGACTTCGTGCTGGCACCCGCAACGGCGTGGTTCTCCACTCTGAGGTCACTCGTCACATACGTCGGGAACACTTGTCCCCAGCCAATTGCACTTTCACTCTCACCATCAATCATACTCACATCTGCCATTGTCTCATCCCCAATCAGGTATAGACACACAGGTTTCTTCGCACTCAGCGAACTCAGCAAACATACTGCCAAACAAGATAATAATAGCTTTTTCATATCTTCAAATTTATTACTTTCGACATTAAAATCGCTGCAAAAGTACTAAAAATATTTGATAATAACAAATATTCTACCAAAAAATTTGCATATTTCAAAAAAAAGCAGTACTTTTGCGGCCGAAATGCAACAAGTACGAGCAAAAAAAGCATTAGGTCAGCACTTCTTGACGGACTTGAACATCGCCCAACGCATTGCTGACACCATCTCCTCTGGTCGAGTTTTAGAGATTGGACCAGGGATGGGTGTGCTTACTCAGTTCCTGTTGCGTAATCCTAACATTGATCTCACTGCGGTCGAACTGGACCACGAGTCTGTTACGTACCTTCAGGAGTGGTATCCGGAGTTGCACCTCGTCGAGGGCGACTTCTTGAAGATGGATCTATCCACACTCTATCCGGATGGAGAGTTTAATGTCATTGGCAACTATCCCTATAACATCAGCAGCCAAATCTTCTTCAAACTCTTAGAGTACAAGGACCGTGTTCCCGTCTGCTCTGGTATGTTGCAGAAAGAGGTAGCAGAGCGATTAGCCTCACAGCCTGGCAAGAAAGCGTACGGTATATTGTCGGTCTTGCTGCAGGCGTGGTATGACATTGAGTATCTCTTTACGGTTGATGAGTATGTCTTCAACCCTCCGCCCAAAGTCAAGTCGGCGGTTATTCGTCTGAGGCGAAATAGCCGCACACAGTTGGGGTGCAACGAAACGCTCTTTAAGACGGTCGTCAAAACCGCTTTTAACCAACGACGAAAACAGATGCGCAATTCGCTTCAGCAGTTGGCAGGCAAGGGTAACCCTATCCTGGAAGCGAATATCTTTACGCGCCGACCCGAACAACTGCACGTGGACGAGTTTGTTGAACTAACCAAAATGCTTGAGAAATGTCAGAATTAAGAATTTTCTATAAAGATAACGAAAAGATTAAAGTCGCTAAGAGCATCTCGGCGCTCAAAGCACTTGAGAAAAAAGATATTGTTTGGATTGACCTCTTGGACGTGTCAGACAAGACAGAGGATGTGCTCGAAGGATTCCTCAAAATCGACATCCAGGAGGATGAAGAAATGGAAGAGATTGAGATGTCCTCGCGTTATATCCAAACCGATGACTCTATTGTTGCTAACTCTAACTTCCTGCACTCTAATTTTGAGATTGAACCTGTCAATTTCATCATCAAGAACAATATCTTAGTCACCTCGCACGACAATGAGTTAGGCAGTTTCAATGAAACAATGAAGCGTATGTTCGTTAACACACGCAATTTCCCCAGTGGTTTCCATGTCTTAGTAGCATTGATGGAGACGCGTGTCGAACGTGATGCCGATATGATTGAGGACACCACCGATTTGATTACGCAATTATCTTCTGAGATTAACGCCAAGGACCATGTCGATGAGGACGTGCTCATTCAGATTAAGGACTTGCAGGAAAAAGTCACTATTATCCGTCAGAACATCATGGATAAACAGCGTGTCATTAGCAATTTCCTCAAGTGTGACTTTTTCCCAACGGAGTTACAGCCGCGATTGACTATGATTATTAAGGATATCAATTCGCTCTTTGACTATACGCGATTTGGTTTTGACCGTCTGGACTACCTGCAAGATACGTTCCTTGGTTTGGTTAATATCGAGCAGAACAAGATTATCAAGATCTTCACGGTGGTTAATGTCATTTTCCTCCCGCCTACGTTAGTAGCAAGTCTGTATGGTATGAACTTCGACATCATGCCCGAATTGCATTGGCAACATGGTTACCTCTTTGCGCTCGTCCTCATGGTGGTCTTCACTTTGGGTGTCCTCGCCATCTTCAAACTCAAGAAATGGCTATAGTGGTTAATACAACAAAGCAGCGTCGCTCATTGGAGCGGCGCTGTTTTGTTACGTGTCAACGTCTTCGTCAACGTCAACGTTAACGTTTTACAGCTCTTGTCCTGTGATGGTGTACGTTTTTCCATCGCGACGAATGAATAGTTGGCCATTCAGTAGAAGTATGCCATTCGAGCATTGACCTTCTTCCATTTGTTCCATACCTGTAGGTGTCTTTGCTTCGGGGTTAGACGGGATAATTGGAGGCGTTGGGATAACCTCGTCACCGCCGCCTTTGAGTTCGCCTTGATAGCCAAGGGTAGCAAAATCACCTATATA
>JAKSNG010000020.1 GCA_024400125.1 Paludibacteraceae bacterium | reverse complement strand
TAAAAATAGTACATTTTTTGATTCCTTATGAGTAAACCTTATTCCGTATAAGACATAGGGAGCGTGAAGCGTGGAGAGTGTAGAGTGTAGAGTGTAGAGTGTAGAGTGTAGAGAGTAGAGTGGAGAGAGGAGAGAGTAGAGTTTAAAGAGGAAGGGAGGGGAGGAGTTCGCGGAGGGGGATGAGGACGAAGTCACGCTGGCGGTAAAGAGGGTGAGGGATGGTGAGTTCTGGGGTGTGGAGTTCGACACCTTCGTACAAGATGATGTCAATATCAATGGGGCGATCGTGATATATATTGGTGATTGGTGATTGAGGGGGACGTTGGCGGCCGAGATGGATTTCGATGGATTGGAGTGTGTGTAGGAGGTCTAAAGGCGCGAGGGGCGTGTCAATACAGATACAAAGATTACAAAATTCATGTTCAGACTCAAAGCCCCATGGCTGGGAGTAAAAGAAAGCGGAACGCTGTAAAAGCGTTCCTGCTTGTTGTGAGATAAGATGCACTGCCTGATTGATGGTGGCTTCTCGTGCACCGAGGTTAGCGCCAAGAGAGAGGTAAGTCTTCATCCAAAGCAGGTACTTTAGCTAATACAAACGTGGAGAACTCAACGGCATTCGGATAGATTACCGATTGTGCGGTTGTTTCCGGCTTTAGGAAGTGGAAACGTTGGTCTAAACTATGCACGCAGAAGACGAGAACGACTACTACGATTGCCCATTTGGCAGCGCCAAAGAGTCCACCCAATAGGCGATTGACAAAGCCTAAATGAATGGCTTTGAGCAATTTAGAGATAAGTCGCCCCACGATATTGAGAACTAAAGCGATGCCGACGAAGAGTAGTGCATAAGCCACGGCGTCACAGACGGGTTGCGGCCACGTGAACTGCTCAACAATCCATTCTGAGAAGACGTCTCCCCAAAGTTTGGCTCCCACAAAACCGAGCACCACCGCCGCAATGGCGATGAGCTCGGTAATGAGACCTTTCATCAGTCCGCGAACCAGACCAATGAGAAGTGGGAGCAATATGACGATATCTAACCAGGTCATAGGGTGTTATTTACTTTTAGAACCGCCTTCTTCGTCAGCAGCCTCTTCAGCAGGTTCTTTTGACCACTCTTGTGGTTCCCAATTGGTGTCATAGAGGATATCGTTAACGGCTTTGGTATCCAAAACTTGCAAACCACGTGGGGTGATAGACCAGTTGTATTGGTCGATACCGTATTGATCAACGTTCTTACCATTGTCCTCATAGAAACCAAGGATACCACGAACCTCACCGATGAATGTGTCAGCAGGGAGGTAGAAGTTAGCATACTTAGCATACTCAGAGGTAGAGACGATGGTATTGTCTGTTCCATCAGAGATAACACGACCTTGTGGGAAGTTCATGTTATTGGTGGTAGGAGCAAATACATTTGCATATTCGTCCTTTGAGGGGTCACCAATGGTTTTGTCGCTGGCATTGGGGTCATAGACGTTACAACTTTTCAGTGAGCCATTATTCTCATATTGGCCAGTGAAATGTACGTTTTTGAGCACCACCAGACGAGCGTCTTCATAGACACAGTAGTCGCGGAAAGCGTCTTGGTCTGTTTTGTCTTTGAAGTCAGCGATAGTGATGGTATCGTACAACAGTTTGGAAACATCGGGTGTACCAATCAACGTGCACGCATTGCGGAACATAGGACCAGGGATACGACCAGGAGCCCAGCCAGATTTCTCTTCGGCCTTGTTTGCCAAGGTGTTGTTGTTATAAGAAGGTACACAGAGTTGTGCTTGGTTAGCATAACGACCGAGTGCTAAACCGTTACAACGGATGATGACTTCTTGTCCCATTTGGTACAGGCCATTGCAAGAACCCATGTCGATGGAGATACGGAGGTTCTGTTGGGTACCGTCTGGCATGCGTTGTTGAATAACCATGGATTTGTAGAAGTTTCCTCCGTAGTCATCGGTAGAGATACGACCGCGAACATAGATACCATCCCCGTCTGTAGGCAGGGTGTTGATGCTGAACAGCAAGTAATCCATACCTCCCACGTGTGCGCGGGTACGATATAATTGTGGACCGCAGAAGTTGCCGGTATCGGTCATGAAGGAGTCTTTGAATTCGTTGAGGTCAAAGAGTTTGCCATCGGCAATGATGGAAGCCACTTGACTTTCGTTAACGTACATAGCGTCAGCCGAAGGTTCAGCTGGTGTACATGAAGGCAGAAGGGCTGCAAGCGCAATAACTGCGAAACTGATTATAGCAATTTTTTTCATAGTGTTGTCCTCCTAATTAAAATTTATAAGTGATAGTGGCGTAGAGGTTTGGACCCCAAGCGTAGTAGTACTTAGATTGGAATTTCCAAGCGTTTGCGCCAATACGAGAGTTCTCACCGTCTTTCGCACCTTGAACAGATTGACGAGGGAGACGAGCTTGTTGGTAGCCACCGGTTTTGAAGTTGGTGTTGTGACCGATGTTGCTAACAGACAAGTTGATAGAGAGTGATTGACGGTTTTTGAGGTAGATGAGTTTACCTACGCTGAAATCAATCATGAAACGGTTCAATGGGTTGGTAGCAGAGAGAGACTCTTGTTGATCCATCAAGTAGTACGGATAAATGAGTTGATAATTGCCGTACTTATCGAGGATAGGATTACCCATGTTGTCCATTTCGTAAGCAGGTTTGCCGTCGATAGCGTCGAAGTAACCACCGTTGACTTCGGTACCATCAGCGCGCACGCTGGTATAGAGTCCTTTCATACGACGAGAAGGAGCAACCGACATGAAGTTCCAGTCGTAGTAGCTAACAGTGACGTCAGCGAACCACATCTTCGGGTGGAAGAAGCTTAATTTCAAGCTGGCGTTGAGTTGCGGACCAGAAGCGATGCGTAAGCCATTGAGCATGACAGTGTCACGAGTTTCGAGAACAGGGTTACCCTTGATGTCGTTAGCGAGTGCCATACCGTTTTCAGCAGAAGTAACGGCATACGCGTTGCTCTTGTAACGATAATCACCGATAGCAGCAACACCGGTCAAGGTGAAGTATGTGCCGAGTTTAACAGCAACAGCAGCTTCGACACCACCATGACGTTTGTCAATGCCAGTAATAGCTTGGTTCACGAAGGTACGTGCCTCGTCATCGTAGAAGGCGTTGAGTTCGGTACCATTCCAGAAACGTGTGTAGTAAGCAGTCAAACGTCCACGAACGATAGGATAGTTGAACTCATAAGTGAGGTCACCACCTACGACTTTTTCGGATGCTGCGAAATAGTCTTTGAGGGACTTCGCATTGTCGTGTACGTAGATGTTATCAACAGCGCGGTCGTGTACACGTTGTGAGATGTATGCGTTACGAGCGAGAGGTGATTGTGTTTCTGCCAATGCGTTGAATTTCAGTCTGTTACGACCGTTGATTTTGTAGTTGAATCCAGCCTTGAAAGCAGGGTCGATGAAGTGGTGTTGTGCACCGGCATAAGTACCAGCAGTGATGGTACCATCGTTGATACGATTGAAGACGTCAACTGAGCCGAGGAACTTACCTTGGTCAGCGGGATCACCCATGCCTTGTGCGAGCATCATTTCTTGATACCAAGCGCGACCATTGAGCATGTTGGTGGTACGTTGCATAGAAGTGTAAGTAGCTTGGATAGCGTAGTACACATCGATGTCTTGGAGATTCCACTCGTTTTGGAACCACAGTTTAGCGGTACCGATGTTGATGCGATAGTCATAACCGAAACGGTCACCTGTGAGCACTTTAGCGGAAGGATTAACCAAGTCGTTTTGCTTGATGATAGCCATAGCTGTTTGAGGCAGACCAATGTTGGTAGCCAACTCCTTGATATCACGGTCAGCGAATGGGTCAATGTCAATCCATTGGTTACCACCGAGGAGGTCGTCCATCGTTTTGTAGTGGATACCTTGTGAGAACTTACCTTCTGCGCCGAGTGTCATTTTGAGGTGATCAAATTGGGTGTTGACCCACAGCACGTTAGCGCCAGCCTCTTGGATGTCGTTGTGGCGACGTTCCACCATGTAACGAGCCATGCCTTCAGGGTCATTGATGTTGTTGGCATGGTTAGCTGCATAGAGTGCATCCCAGTTGATTTGGGTAGTCTTAGAATCACGTTTTTTCCAAGCATCTACTAAAGTATTGTAGGTGTGAGGATCGATAGATGGACCTAATATTTGTCCGTCATTTCCAGTGAAACCTGTACCGAGTGGAACTTCGTTCAAAGACTCGCCGATGAACAAACCGTAAGGATAGTGATTACCTTTCTCGTCAAAGAGTTGTTCTGAGTTGGAGTTCACGATTTGACCATCCCACAAGAAGGAAGGCATGTTACGGTAGTAGTCCGGACGTGGGTCAGGAGCGTTGAAGAAGTTGATGGCTGAGTTGGAATACATGGAATAGTGGTATCCAGCAGCGAACTTCATCTTGTTGACATCGTTGATGTTGAGGTCATAGTTGAGAACGAGGGTAGGGTCGAGTGACTTCACGATACGCGAGTTACGCATTTTGCCGTCCTGATAGCCCCAATAAGGGTTGTAGTAGTTCGTACCGGTGAGGTCATAGACTTCTTGGGTAACGGCACCATTTTGTCCACGCATGGTAGGAGCACCAAAGGTGGTGATATTCAAGCGGTTACCATTGTCCCAAACTTTCTCAGCAGAGAAGAAGTAACCTAATGAATAGTACTCAATACCTTCTCCGATGATACCAATTTGTTTGCAATAAGGAGAGAAACGGAAAGCGATTTGTCCAATGAATGACCATCCATTAGCTAAAGGACCGGAAGCGTAGGTTGCACGAACGGCAGCTTTGTAGTTACGGTTGGTACCAGCAGCGCTCACTTTCCAGCCTTGTGCATAGCGGCTTGCATTCATGAGGTAGTTGGTTGATTGTCCGAGTCCACCGAAGGTGAAGTTGGTGGCTTCCATAGGGAGTGTCACTTCTTTGTAACGGCTTGCGTCGTTGAGACCACCCATAGAGGAGAATGAGAACGTTCCGCGTTCTGCCGTGTTGAAGTTCAGTCCGTTGATATAGACAGTTTCTTGATCTTGTCCATAACCACGGTTGCGATAACGTGCCGTTGACCATGCATAAGAGATGGTTGAGTTGAACACGTCCACGCTTGCAGAAGAAGCCGAAGCTTGCGATTGTGATTTACCTTCATCGTCGTTGAGGTCATCGTCAGCGATGTTGAGTAAGATTTCTTCTTTGGTCTCAGTAGCAAGATCGGTAGAGAGTTTGATTGGATCCATTTGATTGGTTTGTCCGTTTTGGAGGGAAACCAATTCAATTGTTCCGTTGTAGCCTTGTGCCTCGACAATGACTTCTTCGTCCATAGCCTCGAGGTACAGTAATGAGAATTCACCCGACTGGTTGGTCGTAGTGCTGATGTTCTGGTTCGCCAAAGTAATCGTAGCACCGACGATAGGCTGATTTGTAGCCTCATCGAGCAAGATACCCTTCAGCGAAGTCTGAGCGGTGGCAAAAATTGCCGCGCCACACAACATAACTGTTAAGAGTGTTTTCCGCATAGAAACTTTTTTTTAGGGTTAATAAATAATGTTAATTGTTTTTATTGTATATTGCATATTGTATATTAGAATTCTGCGGATTTGGGAGTTCTTGGGAACGGGATGACGTCACGGATGTTGGACATACCGGTAACGAAGAGCATGAGTCGCTCAAATCCAAGTCCAAAGCCTGCATGAGGAGCTGCACCAAAACGGCGAGTGTCGAGATACCACCACATATCTTTCATTGGGATATGTCGTTTTTCGATTTCGGCGTTCAGTTTGTCCATAGACTCTTCGCGCACGGAACCACCGATTATTTCGCCGATTTGTGGGAAGAGAACGTCTGTACCTTGAACGGTTTTGCCGTCCTCGTTGATTTTCATATAGAAAGCTTTGATATCTTTTGGGTAATCGGTCATGATGACGGGTTTGCCAAAGTGTTTCTCGACGAGATAGCGTTCGTGTTCAGACGAAATGTCATCACCCCAGTTGCAAGGGAATTCAAATTTTTGTCCGTTCTTGATGGCTTCTTGCAGGATGTTTATACCTTCGGAATAAGGCAGTCGCACAAACTCTGTGTCGATGACAGAGCGTAGGCGTTCGATAAGTCCTTTATCTACGAATTGGTTGAGGAATTCGAGGTCGTCCATACAGTGGTCGAGTGCCCAGCGGACGCAGTATTTGATAAAGTCCTCTTCGAGGTCCATGAGTTCGTTTTTGTCAATGAAAGCGACTTCGGGTTCAATCATCCAGAACTCCGCTAAGTGTCGAGGAGTGTTGGAGTTTTCGGCACGGAAGGTTGGTCCAAACGTATAGATTTTACCCAGCGCCATGGCAGCGAGTTCGCCTTCGAGTTGTCCGGAGACGGTGAGAGACGCTTGTTTGCCAAAGAAGTCGTCGGAGTAGTCAATTTTGCCATTCTCATCTTTCTTGAGGTTGTAGAGGTTTTTGGTAGTAACCTGGAACATTTGTCCAGCGCCTTCGCAGTCGGAAGCGGTGATGAGAGGAGTATGGAAATTGAAGAAACCGTGTTCGTGGAAATAGGTGTGTATCGCCATCGTCATATTGTGACGGATACGGAAGACGGCACCAAAAGTATTCGTACGTGGGCGCAGGTGTGCGATAGTACGAAGGTACTCCATGGTGAGACCTTTTTTCTGAAGTGGGTACTGGTCGGGGTCGGCAGTACCATAGATTTCGAGTTCTGTGAGTTGAATCTCTACGGCTTGTCCAGCGCCTTGTGAAGCGACGAGCGTGCCAGTGGCAGAGATGCAACTACCCGTGGTGACGGGTTTGAGTTGCTCCTCAGAGAACTTCTCTAAATCCACCACAATCTGAATGTTTTTGATGGTTGAGCCGTCGTTGAGTGCAATGAAACTGACCTGTTTATTGCCGCGACGTGAGCGCACCCATCCGCGCACATTGATTGGGCGATTGAGTTCTTTGCTCTTGAGAGCGTCGATGATTACTGTTCTTTGCATTTTTGTTATTCTGTGTTTAGTGAGTTATACGAATGTTATGAGGATGTTATGAGGATGTTATGGGGATGTTATGATAAAAACCTGATACACAATATGTTAAAATGGTACTATATTATCGTCAATTGTTGCTCCGTCTGGTGACATAGTGACGGGTGCATTATTTGCCATTTGGTTCATCCGTGACGAGATGGTGACGTTGCCAGCCGCGGGTAGAGGTGTTAAATCGTCATCAAAAGTCTCGTCTTCATTTTGGAACTTAGCGAACTTAGAGCGGAAACGCAGCCAGACGGAGTCGGTAGCACCGTTACGGTGTTTAGCGACGATTATTTGTCCAAGTCCACGTAGGTCTTTACCCGTCTTTTCGTCGTTGTAGAGGTGGTAGTACTCAGGGCGGTGGATGAAACAAACCATATCGGCGTCTTGCTCGATGGCACCTGATTCTCGCAGGTCGCTCAGTTGTGGTGTTTTACCTTCAACGCCAGTACGTGATTCTACGCCACGGTTCAATTGTGATAGGGCGATGATAGGTATATCTAATTCTTTGGCCAGTTGTTTGAGGTTACGCGAGATGATACTTACTTCTTGTTCGCGTGAGCCGAAGGACATACCGGAAGCGTTCATGAGTTGCAGGTAGTCGATGATGATGAGTTCGACGTGGTGTTCGCGCACGAGTTTGCGTGCTTTAGAGCGCAGTTCAAAGACGGATAGGGAAGGCGTGTCGTCCACATAGATGGGTGCGCCTAATAGGTCGTTCACTTTGTGCTCGAGTTGTGACCATTCGTTTTTGGTCAGTTTACCGTTTTTGATTTTGTCTCCTTCAATCTCGCAGACGTTCATGATGAGACGGTTGACGAGTTGGACATTAGACATCTCGAGTGAGAACATAGCCACAGGTCGGTTGTAGTTAACGGCGATGTTCTTTGCCATAGAGAGCACGAAAGCTGTTTTACCCATGGCAGGGCGGGCAGCGATGATGATAAGGTCAGAGCGTTGCCAGCCAGAAGTTATTTTGTCTAACGCGTGGAAACCAGATGGTACGCCAGATATGTTTCCTTCGTTCTTGGAAGCTTTGCGCATTCGTTCAAAAGCTTCGCCGATGACGGGGTCTATTTGTGTGACGTCACGTTTCTGCGAGCGTTGGCTGATTTCGAATACGCCCGCTTCGGCTTCCTGCATGAGTTCGTCCACATCTTGTGTCTCGTCATACGCGCTCTCTTCTATACGAGCAGCCATAGCGATGAGTTCGCGTGCGGTAGCTTTCTGTGCCACTATCTGTGCATGGTAATGCAAGTGTGCCGTGGAAGCCACTTTGCGAGTGAGTTCGCTGAGGTAGAGAGGTCCACCAGCTTCGACGAGAGTGCCTTGTGACTTCAGTTTCTCAGCCACAGAGAGCACGTCGATAGGCTGATCTTTAGCAGCCAAAGCGCGAATAGCTTCAAAGATGAGACGATTCTGGTCTTTGTAGAATGATTCGGGTCGCAGTAAGTCTGCCACCATAGCGTACGCCTCTTTCTCAATCATGAGTGCTCCGAGCACGGAGTCTTCCAGTTCCGGTGCTTGTGGTGGTAGTTTACCCAAATCGTTTGCTCCGACTTGTGTGGTGCTTGTGCGTTTCTTATAGTTAGTTCTCTCTGCCATTCTTATATTCCGTTAAGAGTTGGTTTGCAGCGATGAAACTGCTTATTTCGTTATTCAGTACTTGTTGTTCTGCTTGTTGTATGCGCAGCTCCATGTGTTCGTTTTGGTAGAATCCATTGAGTAGTGCAGCATTGATGGTTTCGTACATCCAGTATTTGGCTTGTTCGGTACGGTGTCGCTCAAAGTATCCGTTTTGTCGTGTAAAGGCGACATAGTCTTCCACGTTTTTCCACACCTCTGCTATGCCTGTATGTTCGACGGCTGAGCAGCACAGTGCGTCTGGTTTCCATCCCGATTCGGAAGGCGGGAAAAGAGCGAGTGCGTTTCGATAGCTTACGCGTGCGGCGCGCGCGCGCTCCATATTATTTCCGTCGCACTTGTTGATGGCTATTCCGTCAGCCATCTCCATGATGCCACGTTTGATGCCTTGCAATTCGTCGCCAGTACCGGTAACTTGCAGGAGCAAGAAATAATCCACCATAGAGTGTGCGGCAGTTTCTGATTGTCCGACTCCGACTGTTTCGACCAATATAGTATCAAAGCCAGCTGCTTCGCAAAGGACGATTGTTTCGCGTGTTTTGCGTGCTACGCCTCCGAGGCTGCCGGCACTTGGGGAAGGGCGAATAAACGCATTGGCTTGGGTACTGAGTTCGTTCATGCGTGTTTTGTCACCTAAGATGGAGCCCTTTGAACGTTCAGAAGAAGGGTCGATAGCGAGCACAGCAATGTGTTTGCCTTGGTGACAAAGTTCCGTTCCGAGAGCTTCGATAAATGTAGATTTACCTGCGCCAGGAACGCCAGTGATGCCTAAACGAATAGCACCTCCAGCAAAAGGCAGGCAGCGCTCAATGACTTGTTGTGCAATGAGTTGGTCTGCGGGCAGGTTACTTTCCACGAGTGTGACTGCTTGTCCGAGGATGGAAATGTCTCCGCGGCGGATGCCTTCGAAGTATTCATCGACTGACAGTTGGCGTTTCTTGCGATGGAAAGTAGCATACGGATTAACGGAGGGGAGGTTTTCCACCCCTTCGTTTACCGTGAGTCCTTTGTATGCTTTATCGTTCTCGGGATGGTTCATATTATTCTACCGTCCAAGTGATTTTAACAGTTTTGCGAGGTTGATTTGGGTCATTAGTAATGACTGTTATTTCGCGTGTATAAGCGCCTGGCGTCAAACCGATGGTGTTGAGTTCGATTTTAGCGTCTGCTTTTTTGCCCGACTTGATAGCTGCTTTAGGAGCAGTAGCGATGATGTTATTGTTTGCGCTATAGATACGGCGAACGATGAGGGCATTAGTGCCTTCATTGAGGACTGTTAAGGATTTCTTGATTTTCTTGCCAGCGACTACTTTGCCAAAGTCGATGGTGGCAGCCGTATTGACAATAGGCGCTTGTTGGCGTTGCTCAACAGAGAGGGTAGAGAAGTCCTCTGTGATGTCGGCTTTGAGAGTCAGTTTGTATTCGTCAGAGATAACTTGTTTGTCGCCAACAACTACATAAGCGGCTACTTCAACAGGACCATACAACTTGCAAACATTCGCATCGAACGCGAAGATGAATTTACCCGTTTGATTTGGGTTCAAGGTGTTGAGAGTGGTTTGTGAGATGAGGAAGTTATCTTCCGAACGGGTTGCCAAATCAACGTTGAGTACGTGGTCGGTGTGGTTAGCATACTCCAGTTCGTAGTTTGTTTTGCCGCCTTTCTTGATAGTGCCGAGGTTGATAGTTTTAGCCTTGAGGCTGAGTTCGCCCATTTGCACTGGATATTGGTTGATAGGTTTAGCTGGTTTTGGAATGACTTCACCTTTGATAAAAAGTTTCTTGGTAGGTTCAGTAGCGTTAGAAGTTACAGTAATCGTTTTTTGGAAACGTCCTGGGCGACCATTAGGATTATAGGTGACAGTTATTTGTCCAGATTGACCGGGCTCGATAGGTTCGCGAGTCCATTTAGGGGTAGTGCAACCGCAGGAAGCGCGCACGTTGCTGAGTACGAGTGGTGTCATACCTTCGTTCTTAAACTCAAAGACGGTGGTAACGCGACCATCGGCTTCATTGATTTTACCGAAATCGTGTTCGGAGGTAGTAAACGTGATGACAGGTTCTTGTGCCATCATGGCGATTGCGCAGAGCGCAAAACTGAAAACTGAAAGGATTCGTTTCATGATGTTTTAGTTTATAAAAGTTGATTATTATTTCCAATAACGCGGTGTGCAGACATGACTTCTGGCATGTTCATAAGGGCGTTAAATAAGTCTTTTAATTCGTGGCGGTCGTAGATGTACACTTCCAATAAGCCAGTGAAGATGCCATCTTCGGATGTGACATGTATGGTGCGGAGGTTGATGTTGAACTGTGTTGCTACAACGGTTAACACTTTGACCAAAACACCAAATTTATCAATGCCGCGTATTTCTATTTGTTCCACAAAAGACTGCACGTGGTGGGTGTTCCAATTCGCGGAGCAGATTTGTTTGCCATGTGCGGTTTTGAGTTTTTGAGCTTCCCCGCAGTCTAATTTGTGGATATGTATAAGTCCATCTTCGTCCATGTAACCCAGCACTTCGTCTCCAGGGATAGGACGGCAGCAGTCTGCTAAGACATAGTCTTTATTGAGACCATCATCGGTGAGAACGATGGAGTGTGGTGCTTTCTTTGGTTGCGCTTGTGCGGAGTCTGGTGCTATTGCTGTCCCTTGTTTAGAAGACGAGGAGGAGAACGGGTTGATACGTTTCCACAAGCTCTTCTTTGGGAAAGCTACTTGCTGGAGGTTATCGAGGTGAATAGCGCCTTGTCCAATTTGCCAATACAACTGCGTTGGCAGTGTGAGATGGTAGTAGTTCAAAGTCCGCTGAAGGATGGTATCCTTGGCGTCTTGCGCTTTCATCATCTGTACAGCATCGTTGAAAAGTTGTTCACCTTTTTTAGTCAGTAGGCGTTCTTCACGACGGAAATACGTCTTGAGACAAGTCTGCGCTTTCGCCGTGCTGACTATATTGAGCCAATCGGGTTGCGGATGTTGTGAAGGGGAGGTGAGTATCTCCACTTGGTCTCCACCGCGTAGTACGTACGACATTGGTTGCAGTTCGTGATTCACTTTGGCACCGATACAATGTTCGCCCAATTGGGAGTGCAGGAAGAAGGCGAGGTCCAGCGCGGTAGAGCCTTGCGGCATGGTGAGGATGTCTCCGCCAGGTGTGAAGACAAAGACCTCGTGCGCAAAGAGATTGAGCTTGAACGTGTCAAGAAAATCAATGGCATTTGGCTCAGGGTTGTCCAGAATCTCTTTGATGGTTTTGAGCCATTTGTCGAGTTCGTTTTCTTCTTCGCCTGTCTTATATTTCCAGTGTGCTGCCAATCCTTTTTCTGCCAGTTCGTGCATGCGCGTGGTGCGTATTTGCACTTCGACCCAGCTACCCGCCTGTCCCATAACGGTGACATGTAGTGCCTCGTAGCCATTGGCTTTAGGCGTGCTAATCCAGTCACGAATGCGCTCTGGATGTGGACGATAAATTTCCGTAATAGCGGAATAGATCATCCAGCATTGGTCTTTCTCCGACAACCCCTCGTGGGGTGTGAAGATGATACGCACGGCAATCATATCATAGACATCCTCGAATGGGATGTTCTTGGTCTGCATTTTCTTGTAGATAGAATAGACAGACTTGATGCGTGCGTTGATTGTAAATTCGTATCCCATCTCCGTGAGTTGTTGTCGGATGGGGGCTACGAACTGCTCAAAGCGCTCCAGCTCATCGCCTTTGACTAATGCTAATTTGGCTTCAATCTCTGCGTATGTGTCGGGGTGCTCATATTTGAAGCTAAGGTTTTCCAGTTCTGTTTTGATGGGGAATAGACCTAAGCGATGTGCGAGTGGTGCGTAGATATATTGTGTTTCACCAGCAATCTTGTACTGTTTTTCTTTCGGCTGTGCGCTGAGTGTGCGCATGTTATGGAGACGGTCAGCGATTTTAATGAGTACGACACGGATGTCGTTGGACATGGTGAGTAGGAGTTTGCGGAAGTTCTCTGCCTGCTCGCTGGCTTTATTTCCGAAGACGCCACCGCTGATTTTTGTTAGACCGTCCACAATCTCGGCAATCTTATCTCCGAAGAGTCGCTGAATATCTTCAATGGTGTAATCGGTATCTTCCACAACATCGTGCAAGAGAGCTGCGCAGATACTAGTTGAACCCAATCCGATTTCTTTAACGACAATCATTGCCACCGCGAGTGGGTGCATTAGATAGGGTTCGCCACTAAGTCGGCGTACACCATGATGGGCTTTATTGGCAAAGTTAAAGGCACGAGTAATCAGGTCCACTTTCTGTGTATGTGGAGTGTGTGCATAAGCATCCAGCAGCTCCTCAAAAGCGTGCTGAATCATCTGCTCCTCTGCCTGTGTGAATTCAGATTTATCCATAAATTGCCAAATAACGCGCAAAATTACAAATAATTTTTGATATGCGCAAGTGCGCGCGCGATTTTTTTACTTTTTTTTGCAATTATTTGCGAGATTTATTTTTTTTTTGTACTTTTGCAGCGTAAAATGATGATTATGGATATTTCGATTATTGTTCCGTTGTATAACGAGGCAGAGTCGCTGCCCAAGCTCTTTGAGTGGATTGAGCGTGTGATGAAGGAGAACAAGTTCTCCTATGAAGTAATTTTTGTCAATGATGGATCAACAGATTCGTCATGGCAGGTGATTGAGGATTTACGCAAGAGTAGCGATGTGGTGCGTGGTATTTGTTTCCGTCGCAACTATGGTAAATCGGCAGCATTATATTGTGGTTTCAAGGCTGCACAAGGTGATGTAGTGATTACTATGGATGCTGATTTGCAGGATTCACCAGATGAGATACCAGAGTTGTACCGAATGATACGAGAGGATGGCTTTGATTTGGTGAGCGGGTGGAAGCAGAAAAGATATGACAATAAGTTGACTAAGAATCTGCCGTCAAAGTTGTTTAATGCGACTGCGCGTAGGGTGACGGGCATAGCATTGCACGATATGAACTGTGGTCTAAAGGCCTATAGAAACGAGGTTGTTAAGAATATAGAAGTGTTCTCCGAGATGCACCGATATATACCGTATTTGGCCAAGAATGCAGGTTTTACAAAGATTGGAGAGAAGGTCGTTCAGCATCGTAAACGCGAGTTTGGCGTGAGCAAGTTTGGGCTTAATCGATTTGTAAATGGGTATTTGGATTTGATGACCTTGTGGTTCCTCAACAAGTTCGGGAAACAACCGATGCACTTCTTTGGCTTGATAGGCAGTTTGATGTTCCTGATAGGTATGGTGGCTGTGATTGTAGTAGCAAGTATGAAATTGTATGCGCTGCATCATGGTGTACACGCTATGTTGATAGGTACGAATCCGTATTTCCATATCGCTATATTGATGATGATTTTGGGTTGTATGTTGTTCTTGGCAGGTTTCTTAGCCGAATTGGTGATTCGCAACTCTCAATCACGCAATGATTATCTCATCTCCAAAGAGATTTAATGAGTTTAGATGAGCAACGCAATATTATTGAACGAGCATTAGCAGAGCAAATGCTCTATCATGCATTAACTATTCTTCGTCAGTGGGCGAAGGAGGTTGGTGCAGATTTGTACAGCGATCGTATCCAGTCTTTAGAGCAGAATTACCGATACGCATTTAACTATTTTTTGTCCAACGATGATTCGGATAGGGATGGGATATTGGTTCGGCTGACGTATGATGTGTATCGTTTGGCAGATGAGTTGTATGGCGATGTACGTATCAAGCGAGGACTGTCGCCTCAGATGGTTGGGTTCAATCCTGATAATCCAGAAAGTGTGATGCATTATTTCTCGGCATGTGTACATTTTCAGGAAGAAGATTTAGATTGGCTACGTGATGCTATCTACGATCCGCAGCGGAGTGGACAGGCGTTGTTAGCGATGGCTGCTATGGCGCAAAATCTGCGGGAGGTATTTCAAGAAAGAGCATTGTTGACTTTGATAGAAGCAGCGGATGCAGATAGCGAACTTATTAGTAATCAGGCGACTACGTTCTCAATCTTGTTACTGGCGCAGTGGGATATACGAATTGATTATTTCTTGGATTTACAGGATGCTTTCTTCAATCATATTTTAGATGCGGGTAAAGGTTTGACGTGCTTGAACGCGATTATTCGTTCGTCGCAGTCCAACCTCAAGACGCTTTTCAAGCAAGAGGTGCAGGAGATGGATGAGGTGCCAGAGGAGTTGCGACAATTGTTGGAAGAACAGCACATTAAGATGGGGGATGAGCAGATTAAGGATAAATTGGGGAAGATGACGGAGATGTTGCCTCAGAGTGAGGCGGATTATCTACAGGCGATTGTGGATATTTTGCCAGAGACATGGGTGTATGATATGATAGTGGGGGAGGAAGATGAACCCAATCGTGAAATGGCGTTGCTGTATTTATCCACAGGCAAGATGGACCTGATGTGGGATCATTTAGATGAGGCAGAAGATTGGCTTGTCAATCGTTTGCGTTCGGGTAAAGCGACGCCCGCAGACTATATCAATTATGCGCATTGCTGTTTTATTCGTGGCGACCGTGCAATGGCATACGAGAATTACCGAGAAGCACGGACGCAGATGCAGTCTGCGCGCGCGTTTATGGGACTGTTTCGCCCCGACCGTAAGATGTTAGTAGAAAAAGGAGTTCCTTTAGACTATATATATTTGATGGAAGATAATTTGTTGCGATTGAACTGATTGTTTAGTCTTCGTCGTCTTCATCATCTTCATCGTCGTCTATTTCCACATGTTTGATACGTCCTTGTGGTTGACCATATTGTTCAGCGGTTATTTCGCCTAAGGCCTTGACATATAAGACTGCGGCATCGATGTCGGATATATGTTCGCATTCTAATTCTTCGAGATAACGTAGTGCGCCAGAAGCTCCTTTATTAACCACGACATAACTTTGTCCGCCGACGGTGTAAGTCTTGTCGGGTTCGAGATTTTCCCATTCTCCATTTTTCTCTACCTCAACCGATACGATGCGGCGAGTGTCGCCGATGCCGATGAGGAGTCCGTTTTTGTCATATTGTACGGATGAAGGAATGTCTGTGCGGTAGGTGTATCGCAGGCCGCTGACTTGCATGAATCCACCATTTTCTTCTGGAGCCAATTCAATGCCAACTTCGAGAGCATCTAAGACTTGTTGCCCTGTGCAGCGCACTTTGTGCATGGTGTTGTTAAAAGGAGTAGCAGAAAAGAGTGCTCCAAAAGTGATTTCTCCAGCAGGTATGCTGTGGCGAATGCTTCCGCCATTCATGAGACAGATGTCGGCCTGTGTATATGCACGGTAGGCGTCTGTAAGGAAATCACTAAGATTGGTTTCGCTGCGGCGCACTTCCCGTTGCCCGTTCACGACATCTAAAAGAGGTATTTGTGTGTATCCTAATACCTTGTTGGTGATGTCAGATAGTTGTGCATCAATCGTGGCTTGTATTGAGTCAACGGCTGCATTACGCGATGTATATGACTGAGAGTCTATCAGTTTAACAGATAACTGTCCAGTGGTATCAATGGTACATTGACCTAAACGCAGGAAGGCGGTGCCTGTGGAAGCCAATAGGACAGAGTCGCCTTCAGCATTGGCTACTTTGAGGTTAAGGATATGATGTTGGTGTCCATCAAATACAGCGTCAATGCCAGTTGTAGCACCAATCATTTCCACACTATTGTCTAAGAGCGTGTCATCACCTAAATGGGATAGGATAATGACGTAATCTGCGCCTTGGCGGCGGACACGATTTACTTCTCGCTGGATAAGGTCAAAAACATCGTCGGCATGGAAAGAATATATCTGTTTACCATTCTCGTCTTGAAAGAAAGTAGGCGTTGAAGATGTGACTGTGGTGGGGGTAGCGACACCGATGTACGCCACTTTGATATTCCCATATGTTTTGATGCACGAGGGTGCGTAGATGAGTTTGCCGGTCACGGTAGATGTATAATTGCAGCATACACAGGATGCCGTCAAACGTTTCATAAGATGTTGCTGCTGCTCAATACCATAGTCAAACTCGTGGTTGCCGATAGTGACAACATCGTATGGCACTTTATTCATCAAATCTATGATATATTCGCCTTTACTGAGACTCCCGACGGCGCTACCTTGTACAAAATCGCCAGCACTTACCACACTCACGTATGGCGTCTGAGCCAGTTGTTCTGCGCGCAAAGCAGCTATCTTGGAATAGCCATCAATCGCACAATGGACATCGTTATCAAAAAGAATTACCACTTTTTGCTGTGGTTTTTGAATAGCATGTTTAGCGGGTTGGCAGCCGCATAAGAATAGGAAAATACAGAGGATTACAGAGTAAAAGTGCTTCATATTATCTTATGTTGATGGTATTAGTT
This sequence comes from Paludibacteraceae bacterium, assembly GCA_024400125.1. Lineage (GTDB taxonomy): Bacteria > Bacteroidota > Bacteroidia > Bacteroidales > Paludibacteraceae > Colicola. Next base: position 16,810 of record JAKSNG010000020.1, on the reverse strand, counting down.
TTTAGCGGTCTCGGACATGTTTTTCGAAAAAACGCTGCAAAAGTACAATTTTTTTTGCATATTTGCAAATATTTTTGTAATTTTGCACACAAATTTCGTGGAAATAATGTTTATTTCAATAGCAGACATATTATCTCGTCGCTTCCCAGACAAGCATTTTCCTCGTTTTTTTGTTCGTTATATAGAGCATATTATTCATCAAGATGAGATGAATGCGATTTTGGCTTGTACGGGCAATTTGGAGGGCGTAGATTTTATCCATGCGGTGTTGGATGAATTGGGCGTGCGCGTACGCGTAGAACATAAGGAGCGTATTCCGCAGACAAAGAGTCCGTTGGTGTTTGTGAGTAATCATCCGCTTGGGGGTGTAGATGGAATGGTGTTGTTATGGATATTAAACGAAAACCGTGGGGGACGAGTTAAGGCTATTGTTAATGATTTTTTGATGAATGTAACTCCGTTAAAAGAGTTGTTTGTGCCAGTCAATAAGGTGGGTGGACAATGTCGTGAATATGCGCAGAAACAGCGTGAGTTGTGGGAATCGGATTGCGATGTATTGACTTTTCCTGCCGGTGCATGTTCGAGAAGACAAGAGGGTGGAGTAATTGCAGATTTGCCGTGGCGAGATACATTCATTCGTCGTGCAAAGGAATATGGACGAGATGTGGTGCCTATTTGGTTTGAGGGGCAAAATTCACGATTTTTTTATAATTTAGCATATTGGCGAAAGAAATTTGGGATAAGAATGAATATAGAAATGTTGTTTTTAGTGGATGAGATGTTCAAAGCGAGAGGAAAGGAGTTTGTGGTGCATATTGGGCATCGTATTCCGTATGGAAATTTATGAAAGAGGTTATTGCTCCCGTAGAACGGGAATTATTAAAGAAAGAATTGAAGCAACGCTTCTTTTTACGTCCGACCAATAAGGCGGGCAACATGATTTATGACATTACGGCTCATGATGCGCCGAATGTGATGCGTGAGATTGCGCGTTTGCGCGAGATTAGTTATCGTAAGGGTGGCGGTAGTACAGGCAACGAAATGGATATGGATGAGATGGATACGATGAAGAAACCATATCGTCAAATCGTGGTTTGGGATCCTGATAATGAGGAGATTGTGGGAGGATACCGTTACTTGTGCGGAGCAGATGCACAGTTAGATGCACAAGGACAGCCGATAATCACGTCAGCGCACCTATTTTATTACACCAATTATTTTGTGCAAGACTATCTCCCACATACGATTGAATTGGGTCGCGCATTTGTGCAACCTAAATACCAGGATCGCGATATGGGTGCCAAAGCACTGTATGCGTTGGATAACGTGTGGGATGGAATAGGGGCTGTGTTGTATCGCCATCCGGAGATTTATTATCTCATTGGTAAGGTAACTATTTATCCATCCTTTGAGGCAACTTCACGTGACTTGATTTACGCTTATCTACAGCGTTATCATCGAGATAGAAAGGGATTGTTCCGTCCGTACAAGCCTGTAGATATCAGTCCAACAGCGCAACGCATAGCGGATGAGATTTTTGTGGGTGATGACGAACGTCTCAACTACTCGGTATTGCTACATACATTGCGTGAAAGAGGTGAGGTTATTCCACCGATGTTCTCGGCTTATATGAATCTAACACACACGTTACAGTTCTTTGGCAATGCAGTGAATGACGAGTTGGCGAACGCGTATGAGACGGGAATCTTAGTAACCGTAAACGATATCAATGAAGACAAACGAGCACGCTATATAGGCGTCTATATCACTTACTTACATGAAACTGCAATTTCTAGGCGCTGCCGAAGAGGTGACGGGCAGCAAACATTTGATTACCACCGAGGCTGGTAAACGTATTTTACTCGATTGTGGTATGTATCAAGGCAAAGGAATGGAGACCGATGCCTCAAACAGAGACTTGGGCTTTGATCCAAAGGAACTGGATTATGTCATTCTTTCCCATGCGCATATTGACCATTCGGGATTGATTCCATACATCTATCGAATGGGGTTTCGAGGTGAGATTATCTCGACACCAGCTACGCGTGACTTGTGTGCAATCATGCTGATGGATACTGCTTATATTCAAGCGCAGGATGTGCGTTGGTATAACAAAAAGATGGACCGTCTGCATCAGCCTAAAGTGGATCCTCTCTATGATGGCAATCATGTGGAACGAGCAATGAAACTGTTTGTTACTGTGGATTATGACCATCGTTTCCGTGTGTGCGATGATGTGTATGTGACTTTTACCAATTCAGGACACATGTTAGGGTCTGCGGTTGTCAGTTTAGATATCCGTGAGCACGATGAATGGAAACGAATCGCTTATACAGGAGACTTGGGGCGTCAGCATAGTCATATCTTGTGTGCTCCACAACTTTTCCCACAATGTGATTATCTGATTTGTGAATCAACCTATGGAAATCGTTTGCATGAGGATACAATGGTCAGCGAAGAAGAGTTATTAGGTATTGTAGAGGACACATGTGTTCATCGTAAAGGTAAACTACTTATTCCGTCTTTCTCTGTTGGACGTACACAAGAGATTGTTTATGTGCTGAATAAACTCTATAACGAGGGTCATTTGCCGGCTATTAAGGTCTATGTTGATTCACCGTTGTCGGTTAATGCTACACATATTTTCCGTATGTACACGGATGCGTTGAATGAGGAGGTGCAGGATTGTATGCGGTTTGATGATGATCCATTTGGCTTCAATACACTGCGTTATATCACGGACATCAATGAGAGTAAGGCATTGAACCATTCGGAAGAACCGTGTATTGTTATTTCAGCAAGTGGTATGTTAGAAGCTGGACGAATCAAACACCATGTGGCTAATCATATATCTGACCCGAATTGCACCATTTTGATAGTCGGGTATTGTACACCTACATCATTAGGAGCACGCATTCAAGATCCCAGTCTAAAGTGGGTTAGTATCTTTGGTTTTGACCATAAGATTAAGGCACAAGTGACTAAGATAGAGGGATTTTCGGGACATGGTGATTATCGCGAAATGATAGATTATATATCACGCAGCCAGAATGTAGAAGGCATCCGTCGTACGTTTATTGTACATGGTGAAAGTAAAGCGCAAGAGGCTTACAAAGATCATCTATATGAGGCTGGTTTCCGTGGAATAGAGATTCCTAAACGAGGTCAAACAATCATTCTCTGAAGGGCCTCATAGACGCGAGCGACAGGGAATCCCATCACATTATAGTACGAACCGTTCAGGTGGGTGACTCCGATATAACCGATAAACTCCTGTACACCGTATGCACCTGCTTTATCGAGAGGTTTATAACTGGCGACATAGTAGTCGATGTCTTTGTCGGATAATTCCCTGAAAGTTACATCTGTCTGATCCACAAAACTGTCCATTTGCACTTGACCATTGGCATCATAATGTGTCAAGGTTACGCCAGTGTACACTTGGTGTGTTTTGCCAGATAGGGCGCGAAGCATCTGTTTGGCTTCGTCTTCGGAGTGCGGTTTACCCAACATCTTCCCCTCTATCCAAACGATGGTGTCAGCCGTAATGAGTATGTCTTCAGGCTGCAAATGTTTGGTATATGCTTGTGCCTTAGCACGAGAGATATAGGTAGGAATTTCTCCTTTTTGCAAATGTGCAGGATAGGATTCGTCAGCATCAATATTAACGGCAGAGAAAGGAATGTCTAATCCTGCCATAAGCTCACGGCGACGTGGTGATTGAGAACCAAGAATAATACGCATTATTGAAGAATAGTTATAGTGGCGGGTAGGGTAGTCTTGATTACAAAGGCAAAGAGGACACCCAAGAACATGATAAACTTCATAAGCAGTTGTGCGTGACGATATTCAGAAGGAATTCGTGCAGCCCAAAGTAACCAAATCTCGCAAGCGAGTGGTATGAACAAGCCAAACACGATGTAGCGGCACGTCAGGCTCATCCAATTATGGGCAAATGGCAGTACACCAAAACCTATCCAAGCGATGAGCCCTGCAGTAATGAGTAACAATAGTGTGACAATCACTTTCGTCCAAGTCTCTCCCCAAACGATAGGTAAAGTATGACATTCTAATTCGCGATCGCCTGCTTGGTCTTGTAGGTCTTTGATAATTTCGCGTATCCAAGTTGTCAGAAACGCAAAGAGTGCAAATGCGCCTAACCATACCATCAAGTCGTGTTGGATAGAGAGATAGGGCATAACCATGGCAAAATGTTTCTCCAAATAAGCCACATTAGTTAATGCAACAATCAGCGGTGCAATGGCAGAGACAAAGGCGACGATGAGATTGCCCAATATCAATTGTCGTTTATAACTTGACGAATAGAACCACAGCAAGCCTGGAACGATGATATAGATAATAGCCAATGGCATCGAACGCACAATCCAAGCGGTTACTAATCCAGAGATGACGCCGATAGCCGTCACAATTCGATATAACCACATTGCCTGGTCCTTGCTGATGGTTTGCGTCACAATCAGTTTGTCTGGTCGATTGATGCGGTCTATCTTGACATCGAAATAGTCATTGATGATGTATCCCCCTGCAGCGGTACAAATAGAAGCGATTATCAGTAGTACTAACAACCACCACGGTAACACTTCACCGAAACGAATAGCCTCTAATAAAGGAGTAGCTACCCACTTTTCCATTACCCAAATGAGAATACCTAAAAACAGCAGATTCTGCCAGCGTATCAGTCTCCAATAGTCCCTCATCTTGTTTTTGTTTTCGACTCTTTAATCTTTAAGATAGCTCCTGTCCATGCGGGCAAGGTGATGCGGAACGGTTCATCGCTGACTGCAAAGCAAAGTGTGTACTTCTTGTCACTCAACATATCGACAGCGGTAGCTTGTTTCCATTGAGGTTGCTGCAAGTATTGGAATGCGTCTTCAGGAATGGTGATGGGTACGTTCACTTCGCGGTCATCGAAGTTCAAAACCATCAGGAGCACTTCGTCTTCGTACTTGCGAAGGAAAGCAAATTGCTCATGACGATTAAACCCTTCGCCTTGTGCATATTCCAAATCGTACATTTGACCGGCATTGATGGCTTTATTATCTCGCGCTAAACGCAGTAAGCGTTGGTAGAAATCACGTAAGTTCTTTTGCTCATCTGTGAGATTTTTGCCATCGAATTTGCCATGATTAGCCCATGCTTGTAATGACTTGATACCCCAATAGTCAAAAATTGTAGTGCGACCATCTACGCCAGAGAATCCCTCTGCGTCCATGGCTTTTTCGCCCAATTCTTGACCTGCCCAAATCAGTACGGGGTTAGTACCTAAAGTGGCAGCCACAATCATAGCAGGTTCTGCACAACGTCCACGTCCGCAGAAGAATCCGCTGGCAATACGTTGTTCGTCATGATTCTCCAAGAAATAGAGCATGTGCTCACGGATGTCATCCACTGCCATCCAATGTTGTGTAATACCTTCCACTGCCCAGTTTTTACTGGTTACACCACGTAGGTAATCGTACATACCGACTTTGTCGTAGAGGTAATCAAAACCTGCGGCAATAAAATCGCGATAGGAGTAGGGGTTATAGGCTTCGGCAAGGAATTGTACGTGCTTATATTTCTTGTGTACTTCGGCTATTACCCACCGCCAAAACTCGATAGGGACCATTTCTGCCATATCAACACGGAAAGCATCTACGCCTTTCTTTACCCAGAAGAGCAAGATATGTCGCATCTTGGTCCATGTGTCAGGAATGGGGTCAAATTGTTTTTCTCCTCCGCCTTGGTAGAATACACCATAATTGAGTTTGACTGTTTCGTACCAGTCAGATTCGGATGGGCTGGCTGTAAAGCAGTCGTTGCCAGTCACTTTAGCTGGAAATTCGTGATAGTCGCCAATCTCAAAATTAGGAGCAAAAGCTTCGTTAGGAATGTAATAGAAGTTATTGAGTGGTGAAAATGCCCATTCGGGATGGTCATTTGCACCTAAATCTTTCACACCTTTGGGTTTGCAAAGCGATTTATATTCACGCGATACGTGGTTAGGTACAAAATCAATTATTACTTGAAGTCCTTGTTTATGGGTGCGTTCCACTAATGCCTCAAACTCTTCCATACGTTTGGATTCGTCCTTCGCTAAATCTGGATCTACATCGTAGTAGTCTGTAATAGCATATGGGCTACCAGCTTTACCTTTAGTAATAGCTGGATGATTATATTCCGCTGTTGCATGGCGGATAATACCAGTGTACCAAACATGGGTTACACCCAAGTCTTGAATAGCTTTGAGGGCTTTAGGGGTGATGTCCACTAATTTGCCACAGCCATTTTCTTCTTTGGTGCCATTGTGTTTGCGCGTCTCGTTGTAATTGGTAAACGTACGCGGGAATAATTGATAAATGATAGGTTTCATACCAATGCCATTGTATCTTTCGCAATCATCAATTCTTCGTCAGTAGGGATAACTACCACTTTGACTTTGCTGTCTGGGGTAGAGATAACTACTTCTTCGCCACGAATCTTATTTTGTGTCTCGTCAATGCGAATGCCTAAGAACTCCAGACCTTCAAATGCGCGAGCGCGAATACCCACTTGGTTTTCGCCTACACCAGCTGTTAGGATGATGATATCCACTCCTCCCATGGCTGCGGCAAAGGCGCCAATGTATTTGCGGATGCGGTAGGTGTACATATCCAATGCCAAACGTGCAATATCGTTGCCATCTTTAGCTGCGGCTTCAATGTCGCGCATGTCGGGCGATATTTGTGTCAATCCACTCACGCCACATTGTTTATTGAGGAAGTTGGACATTTGGTCTGGATCGAGGTCCATTTTCTTCTGCAGGTAGGTGATGGCGCCACCGTCAATATCGCCTGAGCGTGTACCCATCATCAATCCCTCCAATGGAGTCAGTCCCATCGTAGTGTCAATGCACTTGCCATATTTAATAGCCGCCAAGGAAGCTCCGTTACCAATGTGGCAGGTGATGATGCGCTGTTTGTCCATAGGAACATTAAGGAATTCGCATGCGCGTGCGCTCACGTAACGGTGACTTGTTCCGTGAAAACCATAGCGGCGGATACCATATTTCTTATATAATTCGTATGGAACTGCGTACATATATGCGTAGTCTGGCATAGTTTGATGGAAAGAGGTGTCAAATACGCCTACTTGTGGCAAGTGTGGCATCAGTTTTTGAATGGCACGAATACCCATCAAGTTTGCTGGATTATGTAGTGGAGCGAGGTCGCTTACAGCCTCAAACTCACGAATCACATCTTCGGTGATTAGTACGGACTGCTTAAATTTCTCACCGCCATGAACCATACGGTGTCCAACAGCATCAATCTCTTTAAGCGATTTAATAGCACCATGTTCGGGGTCCATTAGCAAGGATAAAATGAAGTTGATACCTTCGGTGTGATCGAGCATTTCGTGCATTACTTTCAGCTTTTCTCCGTTAGGTAGTTTCACTTTTACGAATGCACCTTCGATACCAACACGTTCTGCGCCACCGGCAGCCATCACTTTGTGATTGTCCATATTGTACAGCGCGTACTTGATGGACGACGAACCGCAGTTCAATACTAAAATCTTCATACAGTAGGATTTACGAATTACGATATTATTTTAATGGTTAAGTTTTACTTGATTGCTTGATTAGCAGTTATTACCACCATAGTCACGATGTCTTGCACTTTGCATCCGCGGCTAAGGTCATTGACAGGGGCGGCTATGCCTTGCAGGATAGGACCTATTGCATCTGCACCTGAGAAGCGCTCTACCAGTTTGTATCCTATGTTTCCTGCTTGCAGGTCAGGAAATACCAACACATTGGCTTTGCCAGCAATGGGGGATTCAGGAGCTTTGGATGCGGCTACGCGTTCCACTAAAGCGGCATCTACTTGCAGTTCTCCGTCTATTTGCAAATCTGGTGCAAGTTCTTTGGCAATGCGTGTGGCTTCTGTTACTTTGTCAATCAATTCGTGCTTAGCGCTACCTTTGGTTGAGAAAGATAGCATAGCTATACGTGGCTCTATACCAACGAGAGAACGAGTCGTCTCTGCCGTTGTGATGGCTATTTGTGCCAACTCTTGTGCATTAGGGCAAGGGTTGACTGCACAGTCTGCAAATACTAACACACCATCTTCGCCCAATTGCTTAGCAGGAGTAAGCATTAAGAATGCACCGCTGACGATGCTAACGCCTGGGCGAGTACGTAGTATTTGGAACGCGGGACGGATGGTGTCTGCGGTTGTTCCGCGAGCACCTGCCACTTCGCCATCGGCATCGCCGGCTTTAATCATAAGGCAACCTAAATACAGTGGGTCTTGCGCCTTGCGAGCTGCCTCTTCTTCGGTCATGCCTTTGGCTTTACGCAATTCATAAAGGAGATTTGCGTACACAGGCATCTTAGGATGAGTCAATGGGTCAATAATCGTCGCACGATGGATATATTTATATCCATTCTCTTGTGCCATTTGATTGATTTTGTCCACATTGCCAATCAAAATGATTTGAGCCAATTCGTCTTTTAGTAGGATGTCCGCGGCCTCCAGCGTGCGGGGTTCGTCTCCCTCGGGCAACACAATCCGTTGTGGGTTGGCCTTCGCCCGTGCTATCATTTGTTGAAGTATATCCATTGTGCAGAATTTTATATTTGTATTTCGGCGCAAAGGTACTAAAAAAAATCGAGTTCTGCAAAAAAAACAGAAAAAAATGCATTTTTTTATTAAAAAATTTGTGTAATTCAAAAAAAATGTGTACTTTTGCAGGCAATTTTGATTATTCGAACGAAATAATACCTAAAAACTATGTATAAAAAATCTATCCTCGCAGTGTTAGCCTTGGTTTTGACGCTTGGTTTATATGCTGCTGAACAAGAAGAAACACAGATTAAGGGAGCTCACCCTTATGATTTGGAAGAGAACGCAAGTGGCGTTGCTCCCGAGTTTGCACGTTGGACGATTGGTTTGAGTGCAGGTTTTAACTCTTTTGACGGTGACTTTGCTTCGGAGATGAAGCACCCGATTTGGATGCCATCTGCAGCCTTGTCTTTGGAGTGCAACTTAACTCCAATGTGGTATTTGGGCTTGGAGTATAACTATGATTGGTATAAGGTCTTTGGTAAACCTGGTAATGCAGATGTGCTGCTGAATGGTATGATGCATCGTGCACAGGCTTATTTGGGCTTTGACTTGATTTCTGCATGTTTCCCCCGTTCACAAAAGAAAATCTTTGGTTGGGACTTGTTTGTCGGCGGCGGTTATGGCTGGTTCAAGAATAGCGTTTATTATCCTGATTATACACGTTACCATACTGCTGACTATGCCCCAATGTCTCATGATAAGTTCCATGATGGAGCATATCTGTTGGCAGGTACAATGTTTGACTTTAACTTAGGTCGCGTAGTTTCGTTGGGCGTTCGTGGAACGTATGCTTATTATGTAAGAGACGATGTGGATGGTCGTGGACCTACGTCTGTGGCATCTAAGAATAATGATGGTATCTTTGATGTATCGTTGCATCTTCGTTTCAAACTGGCTGCAGTTAAGAAAACTCACTTGAAGAATATCTCTGGCTTTGCATACGGTATGGGTGATGGCAATAAGAATCGTCAGAAAGACACGGTTGTTGTTATCAACAAAGACACTGTCTATATGATGAGTCAAGCTACGGCTGCTGTTCAATCATATAATGAGGATAATTACTTCTTCGTATATTTTGCTAACAACGATAATAACTTGGACGACAAGGCTTTGATTGATGTGCAGCAGATTGCTACTCGCATGATGGATGATGAGTCCTTGTGTGCTGAGATTATTGGTCGTTGTGACAATACCGGTTCTGAAGAGTTGAATGATAACTTAGGCTATGCACGTGCTCGCAACGTCCGTGACGAACTGGTTGAAGAATACCGCATCGACCCAAGTCGTATCACATATTCTGGCAAGGGTATTGTAGTAGGTGGTCGTAGCACGGGCGCTTACTCACCTAATCGCCGTTGCGATATTCGCTTGATGAATTGCGCAGACTTTGGTGAGATTAAGCAAGCTAACGATGAGCGTGAAGCGCAGATTGAAGCTGCTGCTGCACAAGCTCGTGAAGAACGTGTGGATGGAGTGATTACTGCTCCTGAAGGACTGACTTTAGCTGGCATTGCACGTAAGTACTATGGTAATACTTATTGCTGGGTATTCGTTTACGAAGCTAACCGTAATACGTTGAAGACTCCTAATTATATTCCTCAAGGCACACGTCTGGTTATCCCTGACTTGACCGAGGAACAGCTTCATATCTCGAAGCGTAATGCGGAGACGTACTACGAAAACTTGAAGTAATATACGCGCACACGCGCACATTCTCCTGCGCGTACAATAATATGGAGAGGAGGTCCCGTAGCTCAGTTGGTTAGTAGCACCTGACTCATAATCAGGGGGTCCTTGGTTCAAGCCCAAGCGGGACCACTGAGATGGAAGTGTGAAACACAGAAATCTCTTTGTTAAGGTTTAGGTTTAATTGGCATCAGGAGGCTGAGAAGTCTCCTGATGTTTGGTAACAATTTATTTTGGTATGAAAAACGACGAAATATTACAAAAAATTGAGGCATTGGAACAACGTTTTCAGCAGACAGAGAAGGATGAGTCATTAGATTTGACCGATGTCGCTCAGGCGCGTAAGGCATTTATTGCCAGTGAGATATTTCAACGTAGAAACTATTAAAACATTATATTATGGCAACAACGTATATGACTGCAGAAGGTCTGCAGAAATTGAAAGATGAATTGCAGTTCTTAGAGGGCACAGAGCGTCCACGTGTGATTGCAGCTATTGCAGAGGCGCGTGAGAAAGGTGACCTAAGTGAGAACGCAGAGTATGATGCCGCTAAAGAGGAACAGGGACATCTGGAAAGTAAAATCGCATTACTGAAAGGCAAGATTATGGATGCTCGTATTATTGACGAGACCTCCATCAACACGAATGAGGTACAGATATTGACTCGTGTTCGCGTAAAGAATCGCAACAATGGTCAAGAAAAATGGTATCAATTGGTGACGGAAGGTGAAGCCAATATTATGGAAGGTAAGATTGCCGTAACAACACCTATAGCCAAAGGTCTGCTTGGTAAGAAAGTGGGAGAATTGGCGCAAGTGCATGTTCCTGCAGGAGTTATCGAATTTGAGATTTTGGAGATTACTCTATAAATAGATACTGCTATGACACTATTCACACGTATTATCAATGGAGAGATTCCGAGTTACAAAGTGGCTGAGGATGATCGTTACTATGCGTTCTTAGATATCAATCCTGTTCAGAAAGGACATACATTAGTTATTCCTAAACTGTCAGAGCCAGAAGCCGATTATATCTTCAATTTGGATGATGAGACTTTGTCCGGATTGATGGTGTTTGCCAAGAAAGTGGCAGCAGGTATTCAGGCTGCTACGGACTGCAAACGTGTAGGCGTAGCCGTGTTGGGCATGGAGGTGAATCACGTACACGTGCATTTGATTCCGATGAATACAGAGGGAGATATGAACTTCCGCAATAAACTATCTTTATCGGCTGACGAGATGTCCACTATAGCTAATTCTATTGCGCAGGCAATAGATCCGCTATAAGCGATGGTCCATGTTCAAAGAGCGCATCCACAATACTGATTTCGCTCTGCCACGGATGTGAATCTGTCCACGTTAAACCGTGCCAAATCGAACCCCTTTTATCGCTATTTTCCTGATGGGAGAGAAGATGAGAGGGGTTTGGTACGTTATTATGCAGGAGTGTGTCAATGACTTCTGTTAGTCCTTCGTTAAGGTCGATGAGGTAGGGTATTTCGTGTTCGTAGAACGGACGAAAGTAATCGGCATAGTAGTCGAAGTATGGCGTGTGCTCGTAGGCAGAGACGAGTGCCATCCAATGCTGATGTTGCCATCGTTGTTGGTAACTGATACGGATGTCTTGAGTAAATTGTTTATGTTCCACATGTGCGACGGGAACAGTCAATCGAACTACTTGCCCTTGTTTATCGTGGATGAAACACCGATTGCGAAAGGTCTGTTTCTCAAATGTCTCGAGCACTTCGAATGTGGCTGGCTCACGCAAGTAATCACGAAACCAACTTGTAGGTGCTAAATATGCGGTAGGTAGGATCATTGTTTGGCAGGTTGCCCAATGCGATTCCAACGTATATGTCCTTTGAACCAAGGACGGTCTTTCTCGATACTCAGCCAGATGAAGACGGGTCTGCCAACAATATGGTCTTCGGGAACAAAACCCCAGTAACGGCTATCGGCACTATTATGACGGTTGTCGCCCATCATCCAATAGTAGTTCATCAGGAATGTATATTTTTCGCCGATATGAATAGGCTGATGTTCGTAGGCATGTGCGATACGGCGATAAATATGGTAGTTGTCTTCGGTAATGAGGATGGAGTCACCCTTGCGAGGAATATAGATAGCACCATAGTTGTCACGTGTCCATTCGTTGTGTCCCAATGGATAAACATCCCCGCCGTTCTGCTCGGGTTCAACCAGCACTTGTGTCACGTGTGGATTCTTTTCCAGTTCGGCTTTCATGGCTAAGGTCATGGGGAAATGGTAGATACCAGATTCCAATGTCCGTTGGTCGTCGTGGCTCACTCCTATCTTGTCTAAATAGGAGCGTGTGAGTATATGTCCGTCTGTATAAACGAGGTAGTTGAGTTGCACACCTTCGTGGGTGGGTTCGATTTGCCAGTCGGTGAAGGAGTTGTCGTTGTTGCGAGATTTGGTATAGACGACATTGTTGATTACTTGGAGAGAGTCGCCAGCTATGCCCACGCAGCGTTTGACATAGTTTTCGCGTCTATCGACAGGGCGTGTGGTTATTTCGCCAAACACATCTTTGCGATTGGAGACGGCACGTTGTCCGTAGTAGTGGCAGAGTGTGTAGTAGTCTGGGTTTTGCATCTTAGTGCAGACGGTATCGCCAGCGGGGAAATTAAAGACAACGATGTCTCCTTTTTGTGGCGAAGTCCAACCAGCTAAGCGTTTATATTCCCATTGCGGATGTTCGATGTACGATTGACCGCCACCTAACCATGCTGGGAATGTGTGTTGCACGAGAGGCATTGATAGCGGAGTATTAGGAACGCGAGCTCCGTATCCCATTTTGCTGACAAAGAGGAAGTCGCCCACGCGTAGTGATTTCTCTAACGAAGAGGAGGGTATTTGGTAGTTCTGAAAGAGGTAGAGATTGATGAAATAAACAGCCACTAATGCAAATACGATAGCGTCTATCCAGGAGCAGATAGTGTAGAGGGTAGGGTTGGTTGTCTTGTATTTGCGCCACCAGCTCCAGTTGATATATTTAGTAGTGAAAGCGTCTATGATGACGGGCAAGATGAATAGCCATAGTAGGCTTGTCCAATCGTTCCAAGCCACCCATACGACGAATGCGATATATAATGCGCCCCATACGGCGGCAGCAATCCAGCCTTTCGTGGTGACGGTTTGTAATCTCTCTTTGAATGTCTTCATATCTTAATGATTAGTCAGTTCTTCGGCAGCTATGATAGCACCTAAGGCAAAGCCTTGTCTGCCTTTGGCAATATGCTGAATGATGATGGTATCTTCTGGACTGTCCCATGTAATGGTATGTGTGCCAGGTATTTCTCCTTCGCGGATACTCGTGATGGGAATGTGAGGATGATGGTTGTCCTCTATTTCTTCAGCCAGAGTCTTGGCGGTGCCGGAAGGTTTGTCGAGTTTGTGAATATGGTGAATTTCCTCAATAGCTGGTTGATACTGAGGGTAGGGGGACAGGTATTGTGCAAGTGTTTTGTTGAGTTCAAATAACACATTGACGCCGATAGAGAAGTTACTTTTCCAAATCCACTGTCCGTTGTATTCGGGATGGTTTTGTTTGAATCCTTCGACGTCCCAACCTGTTGTACCGCATACTACTTTTTTGCCTGCTCGTAGAGCACGCTCGACATTGGCTTGCGCGGTAGCTGGAGTACTAAACTCAATGGCTACTTCTGCTTCGTCCCAATTGCCCTTTTCGCTATCTACATCGGCAATATAGACGATTTGGTGTCCACGTTGAAGGGACAGTTGTTCTATTATATGTCCCATTTTGCCATATCCGATAAGTGCTATTTTCATATCTTTACTCTTTACTCTTTACTCTCTACCACTCTTCCTTGTGCATTATAAATCTTGCCATCGCGTAGGATGTAGAGAATACCGTTACGAATGAATTTAGTAGCCGTTTTACTGTCGCTCACTTGTTCTATCTGCATAGGAATTGGTTCGGTATGCTGATTTTTCTTGCGGTATATTTGTAGTGGCAGTTGGGCAGAAGTGTAGGTGGTGAAGGACTTGTTGCTGGAATTAAATTGCATAGAACCAGCAGTTGGGTCTTGACTGACGATAGAGGCGTTTCCTTGTTGGTCGAAGTTAATGTTCCAGTAGGTATTGCCTTCGCCAGTAATCATTATCTTGTTCATTTCAGTTGCACGCAGCAGTTGTTGCACACCAATTTGTTGTCCTTCTTCGTATGGATCATCTTCGAGGGCGGTGACATAGATACGCCAGCCTTGTGCGGTGTATTCGAGTCGTATTTCGTCCACGCCCCAGCAGCCGATACTGTCTGCGTCACGTACTATCTCAAGTTCGGCAGGAGCAATACGTCCAGCGGTGTATTCGATGAGTTCGCCTTTTTCGTTTTTCTTTTTGTACGTATAGGTCTCGAAGGCAGCCGAAGCACGGTTGTATTGCTCGTTGACAAAGATAACGGTATCATTTTGGTGCAAGTCTTCCAATGACGAAATCTTATAGTAGATGTCACGGCCGCGGAAGATGTCTTTTTTGGTGACGGTTACCATGCAAGTGTCCGTTAATTTTTGTCCGTCGGTCGAGGTGGCAACAATAGCTGCTTGACCAGGAGTGACGGCAGTTATAGTACCATCTTTCACGGTAGCGACAGCGGTGTTGGTGCTGGACCATGTGACACCTTTGTTGGTAGCATTGGTGGGATTATAGGTCACGGTCAGTTTGGCAGTTGCTTCAGCTTCGAGGGTTATCTCGTGGTCAGACAGGGCAATGCTGCTGAGTGGCACATCTTCATCGTCGTGACGAGTGATTCCCCAGACGAGTGTTACTTGGTCGAGATAAGCCGCTCCACCTGATGCAACGCGGATACCAACGTATGGATAGTTACCTTTGACGGCGAAGGTGGTTGTACCTTTACTGATAGTGCCAATGATTTGGTCTTGTGTGGCAGTCTCGTGCAGTCTGGCTAAGGTGAGTGCGGTATTACTGCCATAGACATTGAGTGTACGGTCTTGGCAGTTCGTGTTCCATGCTATTTGTATCTCGCGTATGTAGCCCACGGAGGAAGTATTGACGATGCCACTGGCTTTAGCTTCTTTGCTAGTGAACTGCATAGTCTGATATTCTGTGGCATTTTTGCCTGCATAGTGTGTGCCAGAAGCACCTCCACAAGTCCAATCAACGTAGGCTGTGCTTGTGGCGGTAGTTGAGTCGAGAACGATGATATCTGCCATACGTATTTCTTCTTCGGCAGAGCCGACTGTGACGGTTGTGGTGGCTGTGAATCCTCCATCTACAGTAGTAGCGGTAATGATGGCAGAGCCATTTTTGAGTCCTGTGACAACACCATTATTGACGGATGCAACGGTAGGAGCAGAAGAAGTCCATGTGATACGTTTATCGTCTGCATCGGCAGGGGTGAACGTGGGTTCGATAGTGAAGGTCTCTGTAACGGCAATGCTTTTTTCGGTAGGTGAGACCGATATTCCTGTCACGGGAATGGCTTCGAGGAAGACAACGGCGGAAGTGCCAGTTAGTCCGTTAACACTGAAGTAAGTTGCCACATTGCCACGAATGAGAATTTTCTTACCTATGTTAGCGGCTACGCCACCAGTCAGTTCTTGTTGCGCAGCGTATGCTACTTGTACGGGTATGCAGTTCGTTCCTTGTGCATCGTCGGCTAAGGATAGTTGTGAGTTGGCGCCTGATGCTGGGGCAATAGTTGTGAATTCGTTTCCCTTGTTATTAACAGGCCAGCCCACGATAAATCCTTCTACCCAATGTAGTCCAGAGGTTACTTTTTTAGTGCGGATGTCACCACAAGAGATGGTGTCGGTGTCCGCTGCCATAGCCAAAGTAGCAATGGAGAGTAGGGTGATAGTCAGTAATTTCTTCATAGTTGTATTTTGATTTTCGCTTTTATATAACTAAGCCCCGAGCACGATATATCGTGCGAAGCGCGAGGGGTGTGTTATATATTCTCTTTGTTTTTATCTCTTTCAACTTAAATCCGCTGCAAAGGTACAACAAATTTTTGGGATGTGCAAGAAAATTGGGCACAAAGTTTGAATTTTAATCAAATAATAGCACTTTTGAACTATATTTAGGGAGCTCGCTCATGAAAAATATAGGGCAAAAGTGATATAAAAGGCGTCTGCCTTTGTGCCCAATCTCTTTGCGCATTTTAATAAAAACGAAGTTTACTATTCGGGGGAATTTCAACGTAGTTGAAAGGCGGCGTCCGAAATATACAACATAAGGATGAGGACTACCATTCGGGGGAAAGACGCTTGCGTCTGGCGGCGTCCGAAGGTACAACAATACAAATGTCGTTTACTATTCGCGGTCGGGCGAATGCGGAGGTTTTAGTGTCCGTGAAACAAATTGACGTTGCTTGATGGGTTTGACTAAGATGTTAATATTCAGTATGTTATATGCTATTTGTGTGGCATGTAGAAAAAAAGGAACTCGGGAATATTGACTTTTCCTAAATAAGGTAGACAGTTTTTTGATAAATTAACTGATTATGTTTA
>JAKSNG010000002.1 GCA_024400125.1 Paludibacteraceae bacterium | reverse complement strand
CGTTCCGCCCAACTCGAGGTGAAGAAAGCACAAGAAGTGCGCAATCAAGCGCGTACCAAGTATTTCCCGCAAATCAGCGGCTTAGCCGGAGGTTATCACGCTCTTCATCCATTGTTAGAAGTCTCCTCCAACGACTTAGGCAACACCCAAGCACGCGACTTTCTCAATAGCCTCTATACGGCTTATGGCGAATCGTTAGGACTGAACAATACCTTTTCTATGTTTCACTACGGAGCCGTGGCAGGTGTGATGGCGATTCAACCTATATACATGGGCGGAAAAATCGTCGCAGGAAATAAACTCGCACAAATAGGAGTCGATGCCGCACAACTACAAGCTCAAATCAAAGAACGAGACATCTTACTCCAAGTCGAAGAAAGTTATTGGCTCGTCGTTAACCTACAAGCCAAACAACAACTCATACAATCAACCCAAGCCCTACTCGACACCATCGAGACCAATGTCGAAGAAGCCGTCTCGGCAGGATTAGCCATCAGCAATGACTTACTCCGCGTACAACTCAAAAAGAACGAACTCAATGCCTTACAAGTGCAACTAACCGATGGCATCGCACTCGCCTCAAGTGCCTTGGCACAAAGCATCGGATTAGACAGCGTCTCCATCTCCTTCAGCGAAGCGGTCTATACTCCTTCAGCGCAGCGGTCTATACTCCATACTCCTTCAGCGAACGAAGTGAGCGGTCTATACTCTTTCAGCGAAGCGGTCTATACTCTACCCGAGACCGACCTCTTACAGGACGCCGTGCAGGCAGCACAATACAGGCGACGAATGGATCTCGCAGATGGACTACCACATATACTGGTAGGAGGGTCATATAACTATGGCAATGTCATGCAAGTAGAAGGCATTAACCTACAAGGCAATGGCTGGAAAGAAAACGGATTACTGTTCGCCACTATTCAAGTACCATTAACAGGTTGGTGGGAAACTGCCCATAAACTCAAAGAAGGACGTTATGCTATCGAGCAAGCACAGCTGCAACAAGAAGACTTGAACGAAAAACTCGTTTTGCGCCATCAGCAGGCGGTTAACGAAGTACACAAGACCAGTTTGCTCTTAGTCCAAATGCGTTCGTCTGCTGACATAGCCCAGCGCAACTATGTCTTAGCGCAAGAAAACTACTCCGCAGGACTGAGTTCCATCACGGAGTTGATGGAAGCGCAAACACTCTATCAAAAAGCCGAAACTGACTTGATTGACGCTCAGATTCAGTATTATATTGCTCTCCATCGCGTCCAAGTATTGTAGCAGCACCTACCCCCTTGTCTTGTCAACTTTTTTGTGTACATCACACTTCCTGTATAAAAATGATCCGCCACAAAACGGGAGTCAAGTTCGCCCATACTTCGGGACCATCCTAAGACAAGCCTAAGACAAGCCAAACCAAAACAAAAGCGGTAAATTACGACGAAGTTATCGGTTGATGCGGTAGGGGTCGGCATCCTGATAGAGGGGTGAGACATCGCGGAAATGGTGCAGAGTATCGACATCGAAATGCGCGATATGCGTACCCTCTTCGTCGTCCGCAAAAGAGACAATCGGATTGAGATGGGTGTCGTACGCCACCGAATGGCCATTGTAATGCAGACCCATGCCATCGTCCCCCACAGGGTTGACAGCAGCAATGAGACATTGATTCTCCGTAGCACGAGCTGGCACTAACACATCCCAATACTGGATACGGACTTGAGGCCAATTGGCACAGACTAATAAGATGTCATAGAGTTGTGCTGCGTCCTGACGCGCCCATACAGGGAAACGCAAATCGTAACACAACAGCAAACGGAAACGTACACCACGATAGGTGATGATAGTGCGACTGCTGCCAGCAGAAAAGAACTGGTCTTCACCTCCATGTTTATACAAATGTGCCTTATCCACAAAAACAGGCGCTTCATGCGGCTTCAGGAAAAAGCCCCGATTGAACAATTGCCCATGGTCTGAGCAAATGAACGAACTGACGATAGCCACGTCCGTCTCATCCGCTACGCGCTGCAAAGTAGAGAGCGTCTCACCGTCCACCGATTCGGCTAACTCGGGATGGTCGGTGCAGAAACCGGTAGAGAACATCTCTGGTAACATTGCCACATCTGCCTTGCCGGCAATGGCACGGATACGGGCGACAGCTAAACGGAGATTGGAAGATTTGTCTCCCCAAAGAATAGGATATTGTAAAAGTGCTATTCGCATAAGTAAGGAGGTAGGGCATCTAAATAATCCAGCGAACTCTCGTACACGCGCGCGATTATAGTTTGGTGTCCATTATGCAAGACGAGATAAGGCACATGGAGTTGGCGATTATAGACAACTATTTGGTCTAAGACGGTTTGCGTCAAAGGGACAGTATCCGCCTTGAACTCCAATAAGATAAATGGGGTTAAGTCAGGACGATAGACAATGGCGTCGGCACGTTTGTCAGTCAGAGGCACTTCGACACCGATACGTGCAGCGGGATAGTTCAGTTCCTCCACCAAGCGATGAAGGAACTGCTGTCTCACCCACTCTTCCGGCGTTAGGCGCACAAACTTGCGGCGCCAGTCGCAGAAGACGTATTGCTTATTATCAATGACTTTGGTTTGCACTACTTTTGCCAATTATCCTTGAGGCTTGCGGTACGATTGAAGACGAGATGCGAAGCCGTGGTGTCGGGGTCAACAACGAAGTATCCTTGCTTGAGGAACTGGAAATGATTGACCTGCGCTATACCATCGACATAAGTCGTGTCGCGCATCTCACTACGCAAAGCTCCCTCGACCTTACAGTTCACCACATGCAGACTGTCTGGGTTGAGTAAGTCGCGGAAGTCGCCCTCTTCGGCACTGGGGTTCTCGACACGGAAAAGACGGTCATAGAGACGCGCTTCGGCATCGATACAAGTAGTGCACTCGACCCAGTTGATGGTAGATTTAGTCTTGCGGTTGCCGCCCTCCGTACCCGACTTAGAAGTGGGGTCATAGGTAGCATAGACCGTTGTGACATTGCCTTGAGCGTCCTTGTCGCAACCAGTGGCTTGGATGATATAAGCATTCTTGAGGCGCACTTCGCGGCCATTAGGACTGAGACGGAAGAAGTTCTTGTCTGCCTCCTCGAGGAAGTCGCCACGTTCGATATAGAGTTCTTTAGCGAATCGCATTTCGCGTGTACCTAATTCGGGATGTCCGTCGATGTTCTCCGCCGTGAGTGTTTCGCCTTCGCCCTCGTAGTTGGTGAGGACGAGTTTGACAGGGTCCAAGATAGCGCACACACGTGGAGCTTTCTCTTTTTGGTCCTCACGGATAGCGTTCTCCAGCCATGTATAGTCAATCATACCCTCGACCTTGGTATAACCGATGGTATTGATGAAAGCACGAATAGCTTCGGGTGTGTAGCCACGACGGCGCAGACCACAGACAGTCGGCATACGTGGATCATCCCAACCAGCGACGAGACCTTCTTTGACTAACTGCAACATCTTGCGCTTCGACATCACGGTGTAAGTGATATTGAGGCGATTGAACTCATACTGATGTGGACGATAGTCGCTATCTGCGAACTGGTCGATGAAATAGTCATAGAGCGGACGATGCACCACGAACTCGAGCGTACAGATGGAGTGTGTCACACCCTCGAAATAGTCGGACTGACCATGTGCAAAGTCGTACATCGGATAGACGTTCCAGCGCCGACCGGTACGGTGGTGCGGATGGGTGGTGATGATACGATACATGATAGGGTCACGGAAGTGCATGTTCGGGTTAGCCATATCGATTTTAGCACGCAGCACCATTTTGCCGTCCTCTATCTCGCCATTCTGCATTGCCTGGAAGAGGCGTAAGTTCTCCTCGATAGGACGGTCACGGAAAGGTGAAGCCACACCAGGTTCGGTTGGCGTACCTTTCTGCTCAGCAATCTGTTCCGCGGTCTGTTCGTCCACGTATGCTTTGCCCTCGCGGATAAAACGAATAGCGAGGTCATAGAGTTTTTCGAAGTAGTCAGAAGCGTAGAAGATCTTACCCCAATGGAATCCTAACCATGCAATGTCGTGCTGAATAGAGTCCACATATTCGGTGTCCTCTTTGACGGGGTTGGTATCGTCAAAACGGAGGTTACATACGCCGTTGTACTTGTCCGCTATACCAAAGTCCATGCAGATGGCTTTGACGTGTCCGATGTGCAGGTAGCCGTTTGGTTCTGGCGGGAAACGGGTTTGTATGCGTCCGTTGTTTTTGCCTTCTTGTAAGTCTTTTTCTACGATTTGCTCAATGAAATTGAGACTTTTTTCTTCTGTTTCCATATTGTTGTTATGTTAGGATGTAGTGATTAGCCTTTGATGATGCCACGGGGGGAGGATTTGACGAAATCCAAGATAAGGTCACGCTCGGGTGAGTCGGGTTGATTAGCCTCGATATGTGCAACCGCCTGCGAGATATTCATATTGTTCATATACAGCAAGCGATACGTCTCTTGGATGGTGTGTATCTGCTCCGCAGTAAAGCCACGGCGATTCAGTCCGACGGAGTTGATACCGAAGTACGAAATAGGTTCGCGCGCAGCAATGACGAATGGGGGCACATCTTTGGTCACTTTTGTGCCGCCCTGAATCATACAATGTGCGCCGATATGCGAGAACTGATGCACAAGTGTACCTCCGCCTAAAATAGCATAGTCTTCGACCACGACTTCGCCTGCGAGTTGCGTAGCATTGGACATGATGATATGGTCTTTCATCACGACATCATGCGCCACGTGACAATACGCCATGATAAGGTTATTGTTACCGATGACTGTTTGCCCCTTGGAAGCAGTACCACGATGGACGGTGCTACACTCGCGGAAGGTGTTGTTGTCACCGATGATGGTGTAGGTCAGTTCGCCTTGGAACTTGAGGTCTTGTGGAACGGCGCCGATGACTGCTGAAGGGAAGATATGGCAGTTCTTGCCGATGCGCGTATGTGCGCAGATAGTGGCATTGCCATCGACGATGGTGTTAGCACCGATGATGACATCTTCTTCGATAACGACAAACGCACCTATCTGTGCAGTCTCATCTATTTGAGCGCTCGGGTGAACGCAGGATAATGGGTGAATCATTGTATATTGGTGATTTGTGATTGATTATTGATGATTTGTTTGGCGCAGGAGGTGTTGAAACCGTGTCCTGGGCAGGTGACGTCGATGCGGGCGCGGATACGCATACCGACTAATGCGAGGTCGCCGATGACATCTAACAGTTTGTGTCGCGCAGGTTCATTCTCGTACTTGAGCGGAGAGAGATACCCCAACTTAGACGCATCTATCAAAGGCTGGTTCAGACGCTTCGAAATGCGATTCATGGAGCATTGCCAGATAGGTTTATCGTAAATGACCAACGCATTTTGTAGGTCACCACCTTTGATGAGTCCTAATTGCAGGAGGGGTTTGACTTCGCGCAAGAAACAGAACGTACGTGCGGCTGCCACCTCCTGCGGATACGTCGATAAGTCGGTCAGTTGAGCCGACTGTTCACTCAAGATGGGCGATGGGTAACGCACAGTCACATGTAGTTCGTAATGATCGGAAGGCGTGATAGTCATGACACTACCTTTGCCGTTATCGAACGTGAGCGGTTCAGTCACGACCCATTCTTTGGCTTCGGCATCCTGCTGCACTACTCCTGCTTGGGCAATTGCTTCGACAAAGAGTTGTGCGCTACCGTCTAAGATGGGCATTTCGGGTGCGTTCAGGTCGATGAGGCAGTTGGTTATGCCCATAGCGTAGAGCGCGCTCAGCGCATGTTCGACGGTGGAGACGCGCCACGAACCGTTTTCCAGCACAGTACCGCGAGTGGTCTGCGTGACATATTGCGCTAAAGCCTCGTAAGCAGGTTGCGACGGCAAGTCCACACGACGAATACGAATACCCGTATTCGGTTCGGCAGGGTTAAACGTGGCATTGATAGTTAGTCCCGTATGCAATCCCTTGCCCGATAAAGTGAAACTATGTCCGATGGTTTGCTGATACATGTTTTAGTTCTTTGTGTTGAGTTGTTTCCACATCTCCGGTAACTGCTTAAAGACGACAGAGGCCTTGCGCCATTGTAGTGCGTCAAAGGACGGTGAGCCTTGGTAAGTGCCCTGTTTGCGCACGGAGGAAGCGACACCAGATTGTGCGCCAAAAACGCAGTTGTCTGTAATCTCTATATGTCCGGCTACGCCCACTTGACCGGCTAATATACAGTGGTCGCCGATGGTAGTAGAGCCGGCAATGCCGACTTGTGCGCACAGGAAGTCGCTTTGTCCAATCTGCACATTGTGTCCGACTTGCACGAGGTTGTCTATTTTGGTATTGCGTTTGACGCGTGTAGAACCCATCATCGCTCTGTCGATGGTAGTGTTAGCACCAATCTCGACATCGTCTTCGATGATGACGTTACCTATTTGCGGAATCTTCTGATTGACGCCTTGTGCATCGGGTTCAAAACCGAAACCGTCCGCACCGATGACTACTCCTGCGTGCAAGATACAGTCTTGTCCGATTTGGCAGTTGTAGTACACTTTGACGCCAGCATAGAGGACAGTGTAGTCGCCAATCTGCACATTGTCACCGATGTAGCAATGGGGGTAGATTTGGACACCTTTGCCTAAACGGACGTTCTTGCCGATGTACGCGAATGCGCCTATGTAGGCGTCGTCTGGAACAGACACGCCCTCGCTAATGAAAGAGGGCTGCTCAACACCTTGACGGGCAGGATTCATTGCTTTGGCAACTAACTGAAGCAAATGTCCCATTGCGCTGCGTGCGTTATCAACGAGAATCAAAGTCGCACTTTCGACTTTCGACTTTCGACTTTCGACTTTCGACTTTTGGCTTTCGACTTCCAACAGCGAAGCAGTTATCATAACGACACCTGCATTGGTCTTGTCTAAGTACGGCAGGTATTGCGCATCGGTCACAAAAGAGAGTTGATGCGTCTGCGCGGTCTCGATGGGCGCGACATCGCTCACCTTGCGATTGCCATCGCCAAGAACTTTTCCACCCAATAAGAGGGCTATTTGTGTAGCACTAAATTCCATTACGCACGAAATTGAAATAAGTATAGTTTTTTCGGTTTCTTAGTCAGGAGTTTGACATCTAATATCTCGCTCGCAGCTCCTATATCTTTGACATCTCCGTCGGGGTACAGGATATCGATGGAGTCGTCTTTCTCCGAATAGGTATTGCTGGTAGTGACATGCTCTACGAAGAAGTAATGCGCATCTTCGGGCGCGATTCCTAACGCCTCTACATAATGCTGACTGAGCATTTTTTTATCTTCGTCACTCAGCGGTTCAGATAGTATTCTGCCGCGGTAGAGTTGTCTGTGCGTGAAAGCCGTACTGAGCAGGCGTAGCACTTGGTCGTCACACGACATCCAAGCTTTGATAGACGAAGTGATGTCGCTATCATCCAATAGCGCATATTGCTTGAGCGCCTCAGAACCAAGGAAAAAGTCCTTGCCCGTGATATGATGGTAGAGGAAATAGTGCAAGGCAGGCGGGCAAAAAAGTTCGACACCGCGATTGGCTAATTCCTTGGCGCGGGTCAATAACTGAATCAGCAGTTGTTCGGCAGCGACGCTGGTCTTGTGCAGATACACCTGCCAATACATAAGTCGGCGTGCTACGAGGAATTTCTCCACGGAGTAGATACCTTTGTACTCGACTACGAGGCGGTCGTTGACGACATTGAGCATTTTGAGAAGTCTCTCGCTCGCTACGCGTCCCTCTTGCACGCCGCTGAAGAACGAGTCGCGACATAGATAATCCATGCGGTCGACGTCCAATTGGCTTGAGATGAGTTGGTGCAAGAAATGACGAGGATATTCATCCTTAAAGATAGCGATGGCTTCGTCTAAGGGTCGTTGTGTCCACAGGTGTTGCTCACTCTTGGGCGACATATCGAGGTTGATTTGCTCCATCATGAGCAACGATATTTCTTCGTGGGTGATGCCTGAAACGAGTGTATGCTCAAGTACGTGTGAGAACGGTCCGTGACCCACATCGTGCAGAAGAATAGCTATTTGCGCGGATGTAGATTCGTTGTCAGAGATAGCGACACCTTTCTGTCGTAACGAGTCTATACCCTCCTGCATGAGGTGCATCGCACCAATCGAATGCAAGAAGCGCGTGTGCATGACTCCAGGGTAAACGAAGTTCGATAAGCCCAATTGACGAATACGCGACAAGCGCTGCACATACGGGTGCTGCAAGATGTCGTAGAGTAAGTCATTGGGTATAGTCAAGAACCCAAAAACAGGATCGTTAATTATCTTTTTCTTATTCATGTCGTCGTTACACTATTCACTATCCGCTAAAAAACTTGCAAAAGTACTACTTTTTTTTGGAATATGCAAATTTTTGGCATAAAAAATAAGATTTTATCTTATTATCGTCCCCTCGAAAGCCTCAAAGGGAGTAAAAAAACAAAAAACTACCAAAAGGGGTCTGACCCTAATTGGTAGTTTTGCACTAAAAAAGCGGGGGCTGATGATTATTCAGCAACAGCTTCTTCAACAGCTACTTCAGCAGCTTCTTCAACTACGACGCTGTCAGCAACAACTTCTTCAGCAGCAGCCTCTTCAACTACAACAGCAGCTTCTTCACATGCTTGCTCTTGGCAGCATTTTTTGTCACACTTTTTGCAGCAACCCATAGCGCAGAGAGCGATAGCTGCGACGAATAATACTTTCTTCATTTTTTTAAAGCTTTAAAATGTTAGATTGCCGAGTTATTTCGGAAATCGCCTGCAAAATTACAAACTTTTTTGCATATATCAAAATTTTTTTGTATTTTTGCACGATTTTTTACTAAAAAGTATGGATATTCGTCATTTTTTCAACGAAACAACAGGAGGTTGGATAGTTAAAAACCTCATTGTCGCCCTTGTGGTAGTAGTGATTGGTATTATTACCGTGACCCTATGGTTACGTAGTTACACAGAGCACGGCGTAGAAGTGTTAGTGCCGCAAGTGATTGGTCTGAGTCAAGATGAAGCCGCAGCGCTCATTGCAGAGAATGACTTGCGTTTAGAGGTCATTGACTCGACGTACACGCAACTCGTGCCGCTTGGTGCGATTGTAGAGCAGAACCCCGTAGCCAACAGTCATGCTAAGCATAGACGCACTATCTATGTAGTGATTAACGCGAACAGCGTTCGTCAAGTGCCAATGCCAGACCTGCGCGACATCAGTTTTCGTCAAGCAGAAGCGACGCTACATTCCGTTGGGCTCAAAATTAAAGAATATATTTATGAGCCGTCGGAGTTCAAAGACATTGTGCTGGATGTGCGTATGGAAGGACAAAGTATTCAGCCAGGCGAGCGTATCAGTCAAGGTAGTGAAGTGGTGTTGGTCATTGGTAAGGGGAAAGGTACTGCGCGCGTGATGGTGCCGAATTTAGTGGGGAAAGATTTGCTTGAGGCAAGGTCATTGCTGCTGAGCAGTTACTTGACGATGGGTAGTATTCACTACGATGAAGAACCGACCGAAGAGACTGAGGGTTTGTATTTCGTCTATAATCAGCAGCCGACCGCAGGTAGTTATATTTTAGAGGGGTCGATAGTAGATATTCAACTATCTACAGATCTCGAAAAAGCAGTGGTGCAAAGCGACGAGAGTGATAACGAGGACTTCTTTTAAGACATCGATATGAGCGAAGACGAGAGCGAAGAATTATGGGAGCGTTGGCGTTGTGAAGTTGACAAAGGTCAAACACCCATACGCATTGACAAGTACCTGGCAGAGCACATGGCAGGGACTTCTCGTAATCGTATTCAGAACGCAGCGGATGCGGGCAATGTATGGGTAAACAAGCGGCCTGTCAACAGCAATTACAAGGTGAAGCCAGGGGATGTGATTCAAGTGCTATTGGATCATGAGCCACACGACTTCACGATTACGCCAGAGAATATCCCTATTGACGTTGTATATGAGGATGAGGATGTGCTGGTTGTGAATAAGCCAGCGGGGTTGGTCGTGCATCCCGGACACGGCAATTATGAGCACACGCTGCTTCACGCGCTTGCGTACTACTTTGGGAGTATGGACCGCTCACCTCGTTCGCTGAAGGAGTATGGACCGCTCACTTCGTTCGCTGAAGGAGGAAAAAGTATCGATATCAATGACCCGAATATCGGATTAGTGCATCGCATAGACAAAGACACGAGTGGACTGCTGCTGATAGCCAAAACGCCAGAGGCGAAGACAAGTTTAGGGTTGCAGTTCTTTGAGCACACGACTGAGCGCACATATAACGCATTGGTATGGGGAACGTTTACCGAAGATAGCGGCACTGTGGAAGGTGCTTTGGCACGAGATTTGCGGGATAGGACTATGTACAGGATATGGGATTTAGAAGACAACCCCAATGCTAAGGAAGCGGTTACTCATTGGCGCGTGTTAGAGCGATTTCAGTATGTGACCTTAGTGGAATGTCGATTAGAGACGGGGCGCACTCATCAAATACGCGTCCACATGAAGTCCATTGGGCATCCACTATTCGCAGACGAAAAATATGGCGGCACAGAAATACTGAAAGGGTTACCCACGCAAAAGTATAAGCAATATATTCAAAACTGCTTTGCGCTATGTCCTCGTCAGGTATTGCATGCGAAGACATTGGGCTTCACCCATCCACGAACTGGCAAGAGAATGTTTTTCGATAGTCCGCTGCCAGAAGATATGTCAAACTTATTAGAGAAATGGAGAAACTATGTACCAAATACTTTGGGCTGATGATGAGATAGATTTACTCAAGCCGTACATCATTTTTTTACAAGAGAAAGGTTATCACGTAGTAGGCGCTAACAATGGTCAAGATGCTATTGATTATTGCCGTACGGAAGTGTTTGATATTGTGTTTTTAGACGAGCAGATGCCTGGTTTGAGTGGTTTAGAGACGCTGCAAGAGATTAAGGCAATGCGTCCGGAATTGCCTGTTGTCATGATTACGAAAAGTGAGGAAGAGAACATCATGGAGCAAGCGATAGGTGCAAAAATTGCCGACTACTTGATTAAACCAGTCAATCCGAGTCAGATACTGATATGCCTCAAGAAACATCTACATCAGCGTCAGATTGTAGAAGAACAGACCAACCGCAGTTATCAAGAAGACTTTTCGGACATTGGTTACATGATTAATACGGCGCAAACGGTTGAGGAGTGGATGGCGGTGTTGCGCACGTTGACTAAGTGGGATTTAGAGTTGCAGGATGTAGAGTCTTCTATGAAACAAGTTCTGCAGATGCAACGGCAGGAAGCCAACAAAGCATTTGCTAAGTTTATAGCGAAGAACTATGAGTCATGGTTTACCGGCAGCGAAAGACCCCTACTCTCCCCAGATATATTCAAGAAAGTGCTCTTCCCGATGGTTGATAACGGAGAAAAAATATTCTTTGTGGTTATTGATAACTTCCGCTATGACCAATGGAAAACTATTCAGCCGCTGCTATCTGAGTTCTTCAATGTAACAGACGAGCGCATGTGCATGTCTATTTTGCCGACCGCGACTCAATATGCACGAAACGCTATCTTCTCGGGCTTGATGCCGTTGCAGATACAAGAGATGTTCCCTGATTTATGGGTAGAAGAAATAGAAGAAGAGGGCAAGAATCTCAATGAGAAGGATTTGATTCAAAGTCAATTAGAGCGTTATCGTAAGCGCTATGGATTTACGTACTACAAGATTAACGAGAGTGATTTTTGTGAGAAGATAACTAAACAGTTAAAGGGGTTGCAATCACCGCTCAATGTCGCTGTGCTGAACTTTATAGACATGCTGTCACACTCGCGCACAGATAGCAAGATGATGCGTGAGTTATGCAATGACGAAGCAGCATATCGCAGTCTGACATTGAGTTGGTTTAAGCACTCACCCACGTACGAGTTCTTCCACCGCATTGCGCGATTAGGCTACAAAGTGGTACTGACGACAGACCACGGCACGATTCGCGTACAAAATCCGATACTCGTTATTGGCGACAAAAACACCAATACGAACTTGCGCTATAAAGTGGGCAAAGCACTCAATTGTCAAAGCAAAAACGTATTTGAGATTACGCAACCGAAGGCAGTGGGATTGCCCTGCCCAAACATTAGCAGCAGTTATATGTTCTGTACGGGAGAGGATTTCTTTGGTTATCCCAATAACTTCAATTTCTATGCACAAGTGTATAGAAACACCTTCCAACACGGAGGTATATCTATGGAAGAAATGCTTATTCCACTCATCACGTTAGAGCCTAAATAAGATGAAAAAGGATTCCCCTAAGAAAAAACGTCGCGGCTGTTTAGGGTTATGCGTGTCTATAGTAGTGGTGTTGCTATTGGTTGCTGCCACACTATTAACTGTGTCGCACGGCACCCCACAAACGGAGGGGCTCAATAAGCGCCTGACTATACTGACCTACAACACCCATCGAATGGGTATGTATGCGAAAGCCGATAAGAATCGTGTGATTCGATATTTGCAACGACAAGATGCAGATATTGTCTTTCTACAAGAGGTGGAAGTGTACAAAGATGATCATTACCTTACCTTGCCTGAACTGCGACAAGCGATGCGTCAATACCCGTACTCGTATTACGACTTCAAGATTTACAATAAACGTCGCCAATACGGGATTGTAGTATATAGCAAATACCCACTTATTCATAAACAGACTATTCGCTATACGTCACGCGGGAATATCTCTAATTTCTGCGATGCTATCGTAGGGGAAGACACTATTCGGCTATTCAATAATCACTTGGAATCGAATCGTTTAGTTGTTCAAGACTTGCCAGATGAGATAGAGACCGAATCGGTCAAGTCATCGGCTCAACACGTAGCCGAGAAACTACAGTCTGCACGCGCCATACGCAAAGAACAAACGCGTATTGTACGACAAACCATTCAGCAATCGCCATATCCTGTGATTGTGGCGGGTGACTTCAATGCTATACCTCTTTCGCGCGCTTACTTGACTATACGAAATTGGCAATTAAGGGATTGCTTTTTGAGTGGAAGCAAAGGACGATTAGGCTGGACATTGAGCAAACACGGATTGGGTGCTCGCATTGATTATATTCTCTGTTCACGGATTTTTCGTCCTGCTGAATTTAGGGTAGAGAAAGTCAATTACTCTGACCACTACCCTTGTCTAACCACCCTATACTATTGAGTTTGGCAATTACATGCCGTGCCAAACGTTGATGTGCATACTCATTGGGATGTGAGTCTGCGCCTCGGAAGTGTCCATTGGGTAGATAATCCTGCTGATTAAACGGAAGAAATTCCACATTGGTCATACCAGATTGGTCAACGACTTGCGCCACATACTGCGTGAGGAGTTGGTCATGCACTTTGACGCAGCACAGAATGGGATGGTTGGTGCCATAATTGGCTTTTATTTGCTGAAGCAAAGCGATATAGCCTTGCACAAAAGCGGAGCGGTCAGGGACAACACCCACCGAGAAATCATTGCCACCTAAACAGACGATGGTCATTTGCGGATTAGAGACATAGGATTGCGGATACCAAAGCGAAGCATCTGTCGAATCCATGTCGAACGTGTGCAGATAGCGAAGAGGCATAGTCCAGCCCGTGAACTTCGAGTTGTAGTTGCGAATAACGCCCATGCCGGAATGGGCAATGACAATTGCATCCATTTGAAGACTATCTGCAACCATCATCGGAAAAGCCTTGCAGACAGATTCAGTCTCCATAGAGAAGCGTGCCGTTGAGTCTGCTCCGTCGGAGCCGTAGCCACAAGAGTAGCTATCACCGATGTACTCTATCCATGGTCGATGTGGCGTAGCCGGCAAAAAAGATGATGCTGTGAAGGAATGAACAGTAGTACGTCCCTGTTCGCCTTCGGTACGTTTGATCAACGTAATCTCGTGTTCACCGCGTTTCCCTTTGTACAAAACCAAAGTTGTATCACCTTGCGTCTCGACGATGGCATCTGGATGTGCAGACTGCGAGCGGTCGATATACACATTGTAGCGGTTACGTCCTGTATCAGAGATGTGAGCGGTCAAGCGTTTTCCGACAAATCGTACACGAATGGTTGTTGCAGTCCAGTCAAAAGAGACCAAACTATCCTGCACTTGTGTTCGCCCCACGTACGTTATACGAGAGTCGCTTGCAGAGATAGTCTCTGCAAGCGACTGATGTGAAGTGATACATAATATCAAGAGCAATAACCACATGTTTTATTCAAATGCGCCCATTTTAAGCATCGATACCTCTTTAGGCGTGAGGAAGCGGTATTTTCCGCGAGGTACATTTTTCTTGGTCAAGCCAGCAAAGCTAACGCGGTCCAACTTAACCACTTTGTAACCAATCTTATCAAAGATACGACGAACTACGCGGTTTTGTCCTGAGTGTATTTCCAAGCCGATGTGGCAGCGGTCTCCTTCTTTAGGGAACTCTAAGGCATCGGGGACAATTATCTCATCATCTAAACGAACACCATCGCGCAAGGATTGTTCGTCAGCTGGGTCTAACTCGTGATCCAATGTCACTGCATAGATTTTCTTTTTTCCAAATTTAGGATGCGTCAATTTAGCCGCTAAGTCCCCATCATTTGTCAATAAGAGAACACCTGTAGTATTACGGTCAAGACGACCAACGGGGTAGATTCGTTCAGCACAAGCTCCTTTGACAATGTCCATAACTGTGTGACGCTCTTCTGGGTCGTCGGTTGTGGTAACGGTGTTCTTAGGTTTATTGAGCAAGAGATATACCTTGCGTTCACGACGAATTGGTTGGTCGTGGAACATGATTTTATCTGTAGGCAGAACTTTTGCTCCTAACGAATCAACTACTTCGCCATTGACGGTAATGACACCCGCTTGAATGAAGTCATCGGCTTCGCGACGGCTACATATACCAGCGTTTGCCAAGTACTTATTTAGACGAATTGGTTTTGTTGGGTCTTCGTACTTTTCTCTGTACTCAAACTGTTTCTTTTTGGAATAGTTGCCCATGTTATGAGAAGGGCGTGGGCGAAAATTCGATGTACGTTCTACTTTTTCTGCGCGTACGGACCCATCACTGGGGCGTGCGATACGCTGACGTTTGCGCTGAGGCGCATGACCATCATGATTAGATGGTTGAAAAGGAATTCTTAACATATTGGTAGGTTTATTTTATGTTGCCACTATAATCGCTATAGGAGCTTTAAATACAACGATAGCCCTGAGAGACCCAGAGCCAACGTTGTTCGTTTTAGTTCATAGTATCGATTAAGCTTCAGCAGCTTGCTCGATAGCTAATTTACCACGATAGTAACCGCAGCTTGGGCATACAGTGTGATAAATGTAGTGTGCGCCACAGTTAGGGCAGATTGCCAATGCGGGCATTTTTGCCACGTCATGTGTACGACGTTTCGCTTGTCTGGTGTGCGATTGTCTTCTCTTAGGATGTGCCATAATTATTTACTTTTTTTACAAATTACTAATGTTGTTCAATTATATTGTTTCGGGCTCTTCGTCTGTGCTGCAAAGGTGGTTTTGGAGAAGTGCATCCATTTCGGGATTGCAACCACCGTGTTGGTGACTATGCACCAGAGGAAGATTAACAATAATCAATTCGTACGCTAACCAACTCAGATCCAGGCTTTTCGCGCCATCTTCGACCTCCATCATGTCCTCGTTATCCACTTCAATGTCCATTGGGTCTAAGCATCTGTCACAGGTCACTTGCACCACTCCACTCACCGCCATCGTCAACTCCAAATCGTGTGGACGCAGTATCAAGGTTGCTTTTGCACTCACTTCACCGCCGAGTAGCTCGGTTTTCTCAATTGACTGAAAATAGCTGCTATTCAGCTGAAAATCAAACTGATGCAAGCCAAGTTCTAATTTCTCAAGATTAATTAATGTATCCATTGCGCAAAAACGGCTGCAAAAGTACTACATTTTTTCGACATACGCAAATTTTTTTACCAAAATATGCGTTTTTTTTCTTTTTTGTCACGCATACGTGCTATTGTACCCATGGAAAACGCACACGTAATGCGCGCATTTCTTGCTCTATATGTTGCTGAAAAGCAATGTCTTCTGGTGAGCCAGGGTTAAGAGGGCGATGTTGCTTGTCCAACCAAAGTTGGTGCAAATCATTCATAGCGCTAAGTGTTGACTCTTCCATATAAGCGGCAACTAATCGTTCCCAAATATATGTGACCGCCATAGAAGATGGATGTTTCAAATCGTCCGCATAGAAACGATAATCGCGCAATTCATCTAAGAGTATTTCGTAGGCTGGAAAATAATTGATATTACGTTGTCCAGCGGTGAGGCGTTCAACTGCCATTAGCAGAATGGCTTTACTGAGTTGATTTTCGTGCAGTCCGTCTTTCACGTGCCGAATAGGCGAAACCGTAAAAATAAAACGTTTCGTTGAGTACCTTGCCAAGATAGGACGCCACGTTTCAACAATTTCGTCAACCGTTAAGCGACGACGTTTGAAGCACGAAGCAGGTCTTTTTTGGCAATTATCGACTACGACGCCATTCTCTTCATACACCCATGCAGTACCAAAAGTAATACAAATCACGTCGGCTTTTTTCACACAATCATCCTGCATGTGATGTGCGATAGAGATTGGATTATAGAGTGTACCTGACGGATTGCAAGTATGGCGGAAATAGTGCGCCTGAAAACGCCGAGCCATATTGTCTGAGAAGCACGAACCTAACAAACAAATTTGGTCGTTGTACGTAATTTTCCAACTGGAAGGCAAAATATCAACTGATGTAGAAAAAATCATATCTCAAGAAATATTTATTCAAAATGCATCACTTTAGCTGGTGAAATTTTAGTGATAATAACGGATGGGGCTAATAAGATTAACAACGAGGTGAGCACAATACCGACATTCAGCAAAAGTAACCATCCGATAGGGAAAGCCATCGGTACATAACTGACGTAATACGTAGCAGCATCTAAAGGGATTAGATGAGTTACGTGCTGCACAAGACATAATGCAAATCCAAGTATGTTACCCCAAATTACACCTTTTCCGACCAGCATCGCGGCTTGGGTGACGAAGATGCGACGGACTTGACGATTAGATGAACCTAAAGATTTTAGGATTCCAATGAGTTGTATTGAATCTAAGATTAGAATAATCAACCCTGAGACCATACTAAATCCAGACACACAGAGCATGAGCAAGATGATGACAATGACGTTTGTGTCCAACAAATCCAACCACGAGAAGATCTGCGGGTTGAGTTGATCCACGGTTTCCGTATAATAAGCATTTCCATCCGCATCAAAACGATTTGCTGTGGCATAGAACACTTCGTCAGAAACTTCGTATAAGTGTTTGACGGCATCTGCTTGCACAGCGATACCAGAGACTTGTTGTTCAGACCAGCGATTGAGTTGCCGTAAAACGGGTTGGTTGCACAACACAAAGCGCTCATCAAAATCGACGAATCCTGTTTCATAGATACCAACTATTGTCAGTTTACGTACTTGGACATTTTCTCCCACAAAATAACACATCAATGGGTCTCCGACTTGCAGATGGAGCAATTGTGTGAGGCGTTGGGAAATGATGACATCTTTGTCTGTAGAAGGCAATGTCCCTGCCAATAAATTATCCGCAAAATAGTCCCAATAATCGGTACCTTTGAGCACGACGCCTTGAAAAGCATCGTTGGTCTTGATAATACAGGGTTTCGTAATAAACGTACTGACGTTTTTAATATACGGCATAGCGCGCAACTCTGTGAGTAACGAGTCCGGCGCTAAAATAGGTTGCAGTTCGTAGGTGTTGTTGTTATCAAAATTCACCACTCTCACATGCGCTTCAAAGCCGACTACTTTGTCGGTAACCGTTTGCTTAAAACCGACCACGACGCAAACCGTCACCAGCATGACCATGACGCCGATAATGATACCCGCTAATGCCACTCTGACAGCTGGACGAGATGTTCGTTGTTCACCCTGCTGCGCATAGTAGAGACGCTTCGCTATGAATGTTTCAAAACGCATTTGCTAATCAGACAATATATACTTAATGCAATCAACGTGCCTAAGAGTAATCCGCCCAATATGTCACCAGGATAATGAACTCCTAAATACATTCGACTATAGCAGTTTAATGTCACCCAAATCATCATAAGAGACGTTACCCATTGTTTTCGCCAAATAAGAGAGAACAGCAACGCGAGGGACATGGTATTAGCGGCATGGCTACTGACGAAGCCGAATCGTCCTCCTGCATAGTGATTAACGACCTGAATCAGCCCCGATAGAAGTGGTTCATGAGTAGGACGCCAACGGCAAACGGCGGGCTTAATTAAGCCAGATGAGACCCAGTCGCTAAGCCCTGCAGCAGCAATCAAAGCAAGGGTTAATATAGCCGCTTTTCTCCATCCAAATCGCATACACAGTAGCGCGATAATAAGCGCATACAATGGTATCCAAACATAAGACTGACTTACATACCAAAAGAAAGTGTCTGCCCATTGGGCACGGCAGCCGTTGATAGCTACTTCTAATGCTTGATCTAATGCGATTATATCCATGTCTACAGTATGGTCTACTATCGTTCTACTACCGTTGTTGACTCGGGTTACTACCGGAGTTGCCCCGATGCAGGTCGCGTTTTTCTCCTGCGAGGACAGCCACCATCCCCGCAACCAGTCCAGCCGTTTCTGTGCGCAGTCGTGCTTTGCCTAACGATACGGGTTTGTATCCTGCTTTGAGCGCATCTGCTATTTCCTGTTCAGAGAAGTCTCCTTCTGGACCAATAAGAATAACCATAGCATGTCCCGGCGTCAGACAATTCTGCAAAGCGAACTTATTGGGATTGGCATCGTATCCATCTGCACAATGGGCAATAAACTTGTCGGCATGGTGATTTTGAGCAATAAAATCGTTGAACGGAGTGAGTTCGTTAATCACAGGATAAGTCACTTTGAGCGACTGCTTAGCCGCAGCAATCATGATGCGTTGCAGACGGTCGTGGTTGATGTTTTTGCGTTCCGAAAAACGGCACAAGAGTGGTGTTATTTCGTCCACGCCTATCTCGGTACATTTTTCTATCATCCATTCGATACGGTCGATGTTCTTTGTGGGTGCGATTGCGATATGAATATGTCCTTCGTGGAGAGGTTCAGGATGCTCTTCGGACACGATTCGCACTTCGCAATGGTGACGATGAGGGTTGGTTATCTCTGCCGTATAAAGGGAACCTCGTCCATCTGTTATTTGTATTTTGTCACCTATTTGCGCGCGTAATACTTGCACACAATGTTGGCTTTCTTCTTCAGGAAGACAAGATGTGATAGCAATATCAGGAGCAAAAAATTGATACATTACAATTCAGATTCTTTAAGTCGTTCAGCATTTTCAGCGACAGTCAGAGCGTCAATAACACCTTGAATATCACCGTCCATAAACGCTTGCAAGTTATAGATTGTATAGCCGATACGATGGTCGGTAATTCGTCCTTGCGGATAGTTGTATGTTCGGATTTTAGCACTTCTATCGCCTGTAGAAACCATTGTCTTACGACGAGCAGCTATGTCATCAATATATTTTTGATGTTCCTTATCATATATTTGCGTGCGCAAGCGCGCGAGCGCGCGTTCCTTGTTCTTAGGTTGGTCACGCGTTTCTGTACACTCAATGAGTATTTCTTGTATTTCTCCGGTGTTGGGATTTTTCCAATTATAGCGCAAGCGAACACCCGATTCCACTTTGTTCACATTTTGTCCTCCAGCTCCGCCGCTACGGAAATAATCCCATCGAATCTCGCCCTCGTTGATATGCACCTCAAATTCATCGGCTTCCGGCAAAACTGCAACAGTAGCGGCTGAAGTATGGACGCGACCTTGTGTTTCTGTAACAGGGACGCGTTGCACACGATGGACGCCGCTCTCATACTTGAGCGTGCCATAGACATTGTTGCCTGTAACATTAAAAATAATCTCTTTGTAGCCGCCGACTGTACCCTCAGAAAAAGAAGATACGGTATATTTGAAGCCATGGAGTTCAAAATACTTGGTGTACATACGGAAGAGATCTCCTGCAAAAAGTGCGGCTTCGTCTCCGCCTGTACCTCCGCGTATTTCCATCACCACGTTTTTTCCATCTTCTGGGTCTTGTGGCAGAAGCATTAACTTGACTTCTTCCTCTAATTGCGGCAATTGTGGTTCGAGTTCGTCCATTTCTATACGTGCCATTTCCTTCAATTCGGGGTCAGACTCGTTATAGAAAATATCTTTTGCTTCTTCTAGGCTCTGCACCGCTTTTTTATACTTATGAGCAGAAGCTAAGACTCGTTCCAAGTCATGATAATCGCGATTCAAACGCACATAACGCGGTTGGTCAGCGATGACGGAAGGGTCAGTAATGAGCAGACTGACTTCATGGAACTTAGCCTCTAATCCTTCTATTTTATCTAATATGTTCATAAGCCGCCAAAGTATTTTGTAATAAAGAGACGATGGTCATAGGTCCGACACCGCCTGGCACGGGTGTTATATAGGCACATTTTGGAGCAACATTTTCAAAGTCCACGTCTCCACAGATGCGATAGCCTTTAGGGGAAGTTGGATCTTCCACGCGCGTTATCCCCACATCTATGACGGTTACGCCTTGGCTGACCATGTCTTCGGTCAGTAAGCCAGGATGTCCAACAGCCACAATGATGATGTCAGCAGATAGGCAAATTTCTTTGAGATGAACAGTATGCGAATGGCAAAGGGTAACAGTAGCATTTCCATGTTCATGTTTTTGCATCAAGAGGGAAGCCATCGGTTTACCCACAATATTAGAGCGACCAATTACTACAATATGTTTTCCGTCCGTTGGGATGTTATATCGAGCAAGCAGTTCACGTATTCCACGCGGTGTTGCGCTCACAATAGACGGTAATCCTTGCGCTGTACGTCCCACGTTTTCAGGCGTTAAGCCGTCCACATCTTTGCGATAGTCTATGGCAGAAGTGATATGTTGTTCAGAGATATGTGCAGGCAATGGCAGTTGCACGATAAAACCATCAATGGAATTATCGGCGTTCAAGTTTTCGACCTCTTGCAATAATTGTGCTTCCGAAATCGTATCCTCGTAAGCAATGCGGACTGCTTCTATTCCCACTTCGGCACAAGCTTTCATTTTGTTCGCTACATACG
The DNA here is from genome assembly GCA_024400125.1 of Paludibacteraceae bacterium. GTDB lineage: Bacteria > Bacteroidota > Bacteroidia > Bacteroidales > Paludibacteraceae > Colicola. Next base: position 88,870 of record JAKSNG010000002.1, on the reverse strand, counting down.
TTTCACTTGCAGGATTGTGTCCCACGATGACGATACCCAAACGCGGAGCACGCTTGCCTTCCGATAGTAAAGCAGAGACTTTGTCTCGCAGTTCTTGTCGGATTTGTTTTGCTATTTCTTTTCCGTCTATTATCATCTTCTAAATCTGCCTTGTTGCATTTTCTTCATCATCTTGCTCATTTGCTCGAACTGCTTGAGGAAGCGGTTCAGTTCGACAATAGACGTACCGCTACCTTTCGCGATACGATCTTTGCGGCTGCCATTGAGACAAGCAGGGTTTTGGCGTTCGTATGGGGTCATAGAGCTAATGATTGCCTCGATAGATTTGAATGGTTTATCTCCAATTTCCACATCTTTGAGGGCTTTGTCCATACCAGGAATCATACCCATCAAGTCCTTGACGTTGCCCATCTTCTTTATTTGTTGGATTTGGCTCAAGAAATCATTGAAGTCAAATTGATTCTTCGCAATACGTTTTGAGATACGTCGTGCTTCTTGTTCGTCATATTGTTCTTGGGCACGCTCTACCAGCGATACAACGTCACCCATTCCTAATATACGATCAGCCATACGGCTTGGGTGGAACACATCCAACGCCTCCATTTTTTCGCCAGTACCAATAAACTTGATTGGTTTATTAACCACACTACGAATAGACAAGGCAGCACCTCCGCGAGCATCACCATCTAATTTGGTCAAGATAACTCCATCAAAGTCCAAGCGATCGTTAAATTCTTTCGCGGTATTGACAGCATCCTGACCCGTCATTGCGTCAACGACAAAGAGTGTTTCAGAAGGGGCGATAGCTTGTTTGATAGCACTAATCTCAGCCATCATCTGTTCGTCGATAGCCAAACGACCAGCGGTATCCACAATAACTACGTCGTATCCGTATGTACGTGCTTCTTTGATAGCAGCTTCCGCCTTACGAACAGGATTCGCTTCGTCTAAACCAAGATAAACCTTTGCGTTGATTTGTTCACCTAAAACGCGCAATTGTTCGATAGCCGCAGGGCGATAGACGTCACAAGCGACCAACATCACTTTTTTGTTTTTCTTAGTTTGCAAGAAATGAGCTAATTTAGCCGCATGGGTAGTTTTACCAGAACCTTGTAAACCTGCCATCAAAATAACTGCAGGATTTCCTTTGAGGTTCAGTTCTACTGTCTCTGCACCCATGAGATTCGCCAACTCGTCGTGCGTGATTTTGACCATCAATTGTCCAGGACGGACACTTGTCATCACATTTTGACCAAGCGCTTTCTCTTTGACACTATCGGTAAATTGTTTAGCAGTTTTGTAGTTAACATCCGCTTCTAACAAAGCCTTACGGATGTCTTTCACCGTTTCTGCAATGTTAATCTCGGTGATGCGTCCTTCACCTTTAAGAATCTTAAAACTCCGTTCTAATCGTTCACTTAAATTATCAAACATATATCGTATAAATTTTATCTAAATTATTTCCACATTCGTTTTTCATCACCCAACGCTCCGCACAAGATACATTTCTCAGTCGTCTGAATACCAAAGAAGAAGAATGAGATACGTATTCCTGCTGTCAGGTTGTGCAGCGAATAATCCCACATCGCTTTCGTACTTGCGACAGGATTGACATTGAATGTTATAAAGTCGTATGGTGTATTTTTCGGTATCACATAGGCATCATTCTCGGTGTGTGGTTCTATATCTAAGATACCAAACTCTGCGAAAGCCGACAAGCGTAAACGATAGTCCTTTGCGGACTGTTTTTTATAGCCTCTCTTGCCATAGTTACCCATGGACCATTCTCGTCCTATTTCTGCGCATGCCATAACATCGAAACGAAGTTTGAGACGGTCGTTTCGATATATCTCTTCAACATGGTCTCGAAAGCCGTGGTTGTCCATTTGATATACTGGGCCAATATATTTGTCGTAGTCACCACTGGTAGTGATAGTGGTATGTACTTCTGTGTTTCCTGCAAAAGCCAGGCTGAGTTTAAGTCCTGCGAGGAAGTAGAAGCCATAGAAATATGTTCCAGCCATGATGGGCACTTGCAGATATAGATTTCGAGATATGTCTTTTCGGTCTTGGAAATCATAGCGCAACGTAAATGGCGTTTTGCTATCCGAGTCAACCATAGAGAAAGAGAGTGAGTCATTGCGAACTCCGTTTCCCACATCTTGCCAACGCAGGCTCAGTCCTGTTTGCAGAATCAATTTCTTATTATTGTAACAATAATCCAAACCAAAGCCAAGTCCATATCCTCCTAGATTAGAAGATAGAGATGGCATAGTACTCAGCAATGAAGAGTAGCCTCCGTCTAAATGGAATCCGACTAAATGATGGATACCATCGTAGGCAGTAGTGCGTAAGCCCGATTTATTAAGATGCTTATCTGGAATAGATGACACGACTTTCTTTGCCTTGGAATGTTCATTAAGCGCGCGAGTTTGCCCCACTGCTGATAAAGGCATTACCATCAGTAGTAATAAAAGGATAATATGATAATGATTGCTTTTCACTATTGTACTACGACTTTAATTGAACGTTGTTCGCCATTATTCTCCTGTCGTAAATCGAACAAATAAATTCCTTGTTCAGCAGGAATCTTAACTTGATACGCATTGTGGTCACCTGGTTCAAAACGTCCAGATTGAATTGCTACTCCATAAGGGCTATAGATTGTGTAAGCCCCTGGTTCATTACAAAGAATGTTCGTGTATGGGAACGCTTTCGGAATTAAAGTTGGCACCACACTCACATAAGGTTTCGTTGGCATCAACGAACTATCTCTTAACGTCAGTTCAGCAGGGCAAGTCAAGACGGATATAGAATCGTCAGAACGAGTCAACAGCACTTGATACTCTGCGTCAAGGTCTAAGTACTGCGGAACAAATAGATATGGCTTTGTTTCTCCTGGTATCAGGTCACCATTCTTGTACCACTGATATTGGTTAAATTCGTAGCCACCATTATAATCCTTATTCAATATGCAAATAGCATCTGACCAATGCTGCTCGAGTACCCATGACGGATATTGGATGGTAATTAAGAAGTCTTTGCGTTGAGATTCTGGTTCGATACAGACGCCATTATCAAAGAAAATGGTAGCAGAGTACACATTCGGAGTAAGATATGGCGTAGCATCGGGCAAGTCAACCTCTACCTCGTTTCCAACAGTTTCTATTTCGACTGTATCTTTCGGGAAGTCATACGCCAATGCAAGCGAGTCATACACGATACGAATGGTATGTGGTGCATAGCCATGAAGTGTATCAAACTCATAATGCAAAGTATAAGAATTCGCATCTGCACATTCAATGACGGGTGAAATCTTGAAGTCTGTAGGAGGCACAACTTGCAATGTCGCGACAAGGAAACTATCACATCCGAATTGGTTTGTGAGAGTTTGGTGAATCACCGTATCGATAGCAAATGTGTCACCATTAAGTATATATCGTTCTCCAGAACAAATTGTATCGGTAATATATTCTGTCAAGCTCGGTTTAATCTTCAGACTTAAGACATAGAGAGAATCGCAAGAAGTTTGCAATGTCTGCAATGAATCCCATACAACGGTATCTAAATCCAATGTTGTGTTGTGAACGCGGTCAAAGACCTCTTGTGGGATGGTAATTCCATTCCAAACATATTCACCATGAGTAGAGCAAACAGTATCTTCTTTATGGAAATAATATGATTGATTAAATTGAATAGTGAGGTAGTAACTTGAGTCGCAGCCACACGAAGTTACCCCAGCAATTGTATCAAGAACTTTGCATGCAGAATCGCAATAGTATTTTCTATCCACATCGGCATCAAATCCATATCCAGTAGTATCAAATACACATTGACTTATACGGTCAATCCAATATACAGTATCAGAAGTACAAGCGGTGTAAGAGAGGTGATGGAATTTCGTTGGACGAATATACAATCGTAGCGTATAAGTCGAGTCACAATGACAGATAGACGAAGTGTGCAAAGAGTCGTATATTGTGATCCATCCTCCTTCAGGAGATGGCAACGAGTCAGTAGGTATCGAATCAAAAATTTCTCCTTTTTCTCCTCGCAAAGCATGCAAGTGCTCCGTGCCATCTTCTTCTATCCAATGATACGGAACATATTGACAAGTGGAGTCCTCTTTCGCCACATCATCAAAATGATAAAATTCGTAATAAGTAGGTTGTAATAACAATGTACTATCGCAGCCTGCGCCATTCGCATAATTCGCTTTATAGACAGGAGACATCGATTGACTTTCCTGATTGAAATGGATGCGCAATGTTTCCCACTCTATTGTATCATTCTTACACATATTTGGGTAGAACCAAGTCTCAGAAGCAGGTAAGACAGTCAAGTGTAAAACATATACAGAATCCAGTTGACGCGACCCGACGGGTTTGGTCAATAACGAGTCATAGAAAGTACATTGACCAGAGCATTGGTAATTAATATCCTTAAATCGCTGCCAATTAGGAGATTCAGGACGCCAACTCCATAAAGCATTGCGGCAAACGGTCGTATCAAAATCGTAACGATATGAGGGTAGTATCCACAACGAATCATGAACAATCGTATCACAGCCATTACTTGTCTTTAAAGTATCTATAAAGAAGAATTGTTGGACGACACGCTTATCTGAGTCATAGTGAATTGTATCACTATTGATTAGATCGTTACGTGTGATATAGGGTTTACCTTTATAGCTAAATGTACCTCCTTTACCTCCAAAAGACCATGTCTCGTCATTATCTCCAATAGAATCAATCAACAATGTGAAACGGGAAGGGTTAATTGTGATACGAAGATAATTTGTGCTATCACATCCGTTCTTCGTTCCTAGCGTGGGAACGGAGTCATAATATGAAGCGACAGAGTCTTTGGGAACATAAATGATAGAGTCATGACCGACCTTTGATAAAGGATGAGCCACTGTATCAAAATCATAACCCACATATAGATAATTGTTCCACAGAACGGTGTCATTAGAACATATTGTTGTTTGGAAATGCACATCATTGGGATTATATTTCTCACTATATGTAGGAGACACATATAAATTCAACTGCCATATTGAGTCACATTGAATATGTTTAGATTCATGTGTTTGAGTATTAACATACAAAGAATCCGTCAATAAACTATCCGTGATAACTACCCATCCAGAGTCCTGCGTAATAACAGAGGCAAAGTCGTCTTTATAGATAGCCGTTGTTTGTCCATCGCGAGTAATATACAAATAATCTCGTTGTCCTGGATGAGTATGCCAATTAAACTCATTTCCTTGACACTCCATGGCATCTGCATCTTGATACAACTTATTCGGATAAATAGACAGCACCAATGTGTAGATGGAGTCAAATCCCATCATAGTACGAAGCGAATCATCATAGAATAGTGTATCACTATTGAGCGGATATAGTGAGGATGAAATATGAATAAGAGTGTCCTTACTATCGTCATTTTCTGCGACTCCAAATGGATGAATCGTCCAATCGTAGTCACAGTTACGACAAGTGGCATCATACAATGTATCACGGAACACTTTACCCAGACGGATACATAAAATTTCCAAAGAGTCTCCCTTATCGTAAGTACCTACAGATGGAGGGAAAGGAGCAATCGCCTGCGTGGTGTAATATTGTACTGTGTCACAAGTATCCGCAGTAAGACGAAGTACCGCACCTGTCCAATCGGCAGGAATAGTGGCATACTCGCCAGCATAGAGTTTGCCTTCCCACACAAATGTTTCTTCACTGGATAAATCTCGATGATGTTCATACGCATACGTTGGCAAAATAGTCAACTGCCGCACAAAAATAGAGTCACAACCAGGACCGTCAAAACATGTTTGACAGGTTTTTGTTTTTAAGGAATCCCATAAATAGAATGTACCAGGAACAGACAACGGAATTGAGTCAGGATGAAGCGCCCACTTTGTGTTTCGCACACTATCTACCATCCAAATTGTACGGGTGGGGTCTTCTGTAAACAAATGACTATTCCAACCACTATATTTAACATCAATCTCTTGATAAGCAGTATCTGTATCTTGCAAGAAATAGCGTTTATGTACAAATACGCGGTGAGTGATTCCGCTATCACATCCACAAGTGGATGAGATGGTATCTGTCAATTTATATGGTTCGCCACTCTCTTGATAGTCAAAATAATATGTTTTGCCATAGAACTCATAGACCTGTCCCTCGCATATATTCGTATCTGTCACATTTGCCTCTAACCAAGTAGGATGAATTGTCAAATCAAGAATACGAACTGAATCGCAGTTATAACGCGAGAATGTATCTTTCTGAGAAGACCACTTTGTTGTTTCAGGTAAAGCAATACGACGAGACGCGGGAACTTCTGCAGGAAGGCTATCTAAGGGACATCTAAATCCATAATAAACTGTATCTTGCCAAGTGGCGTATTTATTATCGCATATTACAAGAGGGTCCACTATTTGGAACGTGTCTCCTACAATCAATGTTAACGTCCATATACTGTCACATCCTGGACCATTTTGACACGCCTGACATGTGAGTGTCTTTAATGAATCGATATAGGTATAAACACCCGGTTTAGCCAACGAAATCTCAGAAGCTTTCACCAATGAATCGCCTGTTACGTCCCACACTTTATGTTCATCTATATCGTGATTCTCCCACACATACCGATCCGTCAAAGAGCAACATGCTGTGTCCAAAACAGCTAAGTCACGATAGACTGTATCAACCCACAAATGCAACGTTTGCTTATATTCGCACTGCACATTTCCTGATTTCACAATCACTTGGAATGAGTCTATTTGCTCCTTGCCTACAGGAATCGTATCTGCATCGTATCTTAATCGTACTACTTGGAATTGGTCTTTGTACTCGAACAACGTGTGTTGACAAATATGTACAGTATCAACAATAGGCTTACTTGAAATCTTAATTAATGTTAGGTTGTGAACTATTTTTGGGCACTTCCCATCAGGACAATCCGTACATGGGTTATGCCAAATAGTATCATGGAAGTTACCAACAATACCTGTTCCGAACTGAGGGTCATCTTGTGGAATTTTTCGTATAAGTGAACCATCTTCGTGTAACCAATCCATATAGACATCTTCTTGAGAAGCAATACACCAAGGTTTCTGTTCTGTATAGACCTTTACAGGCATCATTTTTAGATGCAATTCTAATACGCTTTCACATCCCTTAAAATCTTTGCAATGGTTTTTGAATTGCAGATACAATGGGTCTTGCGCACTGGTTGGATCATCCCAACATTTGACATAAGCGGTATCGTAATAGATTGTGTCTTTGAGTGCTGGGGCTTTCGTGAAATCTACCTTTTGGAATCGACCAGGGAAACCATTTCTCAGTTCTTTCAGTTTCTCTTGGCAAACGACTGTGTCCACACGTTGCAAACTGGTATCACAGACGAGCAGCATCAGTGTCATCATAGAATCGCAGCCACCCGAAGAAATGTACGAGCGAGAATAGGAGTTAACGCCTAAATCAAATGATAGAATATCTTTCGCTTGGTCGGTATGATTATAGACAAAGGTAGTTGAATCTGCTTTTCCGACTCCCGGATGATTGTAGTCATCATAGAAGAAGCGAATGGTATCATCTACGCATATCGTTTTCCAAATCGTATCGTTGTATGCGCGGAGGACACGCACTAATGTTTTGAGTGTATCCGGTGCCAATTCCTCACATATAACAGGGGTGGGATACACTAATAGCCGCACCTCAAAATCCTCATACGGAGCTAATTGTTCCTCGTGTTGGGGCACTAATAAGAACTGGTGTTGTAGCGGCTGAGCTGTTGTTTCCTCTTTTTCTTTGTAATAGGGGTTTGCACGTCCAGTATTGGGTTGGTCAGGTGCCGATTCAATTTGCCAAAGGACTTTATCGTACTGAGATGTTATATGTGTTGGAAAAATCAGTTCCGCACTATCGCACACAAAAACGGAGTCCATAAATGGTTCACCATGAAGGTCTAAATTGATATCCAAATACCATCTATCTACTTCAGGCGCTGTTTTTTTCATCAGTTCGCTATGGCGAACATCTAAGACGCTATCGCCTTTAGCTGTGACAATCTCCACGAACAATGAATCTGGATTGGGACTAAAATCGAATCCAATAGGCATCATATAAGCTTGTCCGTCTTCTACTCCGTAGGCGCAGCCTGTCACATCTTTTCCAGCGCTGGTAATGGTGTATGTTTTTTCTGCGTCAATGGTTATGCGCGCAAACGCATAAGCTCCTCCATTATATGGGAGTGTAGTAAATTGAGACGCTATACTTGCTCCATTCATTTTGATGAGAGGAACACTATCTTTCTTTGCCCACAAGACCATATAATGCTCCAGCGGATTATCTGAATCGGGATCTATAGTGGAGAATATCAAGGTATCCGTAAGCTGCTCAATCGCAGGCACATACATAGAACTCTCGTCACCAGAAGACACGCGAACTCCATTCTTTACCTTTTTATTTTCAGAGCCAGCAGGCAGGTAAGATGCAACGTGTATTGGTTTATCCGCCTCAATATATATAGCCTCTGTGAAGCAGTTATAATCTGAAATTGCCAACTCAAATGTTTCGTTAGCTTGCAATGTTGTGCCTGTTACTCCAGTTACTCCACTCACCGATATTTGTGTATTCGGCAACATTGCTGTCACACAAATATCGTTGCGAAAAAGCGCCATTTCTGCAAGAGGTATTACTACTGGAACAATATATTTTTTACCCCAATGATTGATGGGCAAAGTTTGTTCATAAGTATGGTCTTTACTGATAGCACCTCCGTCTTTTGGTATCGCTGCTTCTTGGTTACCTTGAAAGACTGCAATGGGTTTGGACGCACAAATAGTAGTTCCGCTAAGATTCATAGCTGTTGGGTCTTTCTCCACAGGCAATGCACGAATTAGCCATACTTGCTTTGCCATCAAACGGATATCGTATGTGACGCCCTTCTTTTTTGCTTCCGAATCCGCAGTTTGACTAATTGTAATCTCTGTATCATCTTCCGTACCCACAATCATAAATTCCGTAGCTATATTATCTACGGGAGAGGTCTGGATGACATACTCTTTGCCTAATGCTTCTACAGGGAAAATCAGTGCAGCGTCTTGACTATCAGAAGTCTTGTCACTACCATTTTTATTGTAAGAGATTAACGAGAATAGCCTTTTCTCTTTACTATACACGCGTAAGCCTTTGTCGACTGCTTTTTCTGTTTCCTGAGCACCCAAATCCACGTAAGCATTCTGTGGGTCCACATCTATGAGCACGGATTTACCAGCCGCCACTTTGTACTCTTTGCTCGCGCCATTGGCATACTCAAGCACAATTGTTTGCGCCTCGCGCGAGGAAGCGATAAGAGTCAGTTTGAGTGTAGGGTCGGGGGTTGGTGTCAGCTTGCTACTGGCATTTAACAAGAATCCAACATAGAATTCTCGTCCCTCAGTAGAAGTCACTTTCTTGAGTTGGGGAATCTCAGCAGCGACTACGTGCAAAGCCACGCATAGAAATGCGAGTACGACTCTGATATATCTCACCAAATGACGCATAAAAACCTACTCAATACTTGTTTTCTTTAAAAAAGCGCACAAAGGTACGACTTTTTTTTGAATTACACAAATATTTGAGTAGATTTTTTAGTTTTTCTTTGTAAAAGAAGGTATAACTTTTTGGTCTTTTTGTGAGAACGATAGTAGATAGGTACCTGATTGACGCGTACACCACTTTTTTACCACATCCAATTGTGAGGTCTTGAAGAGCGAATGATCTGCGATTCCATAATGTTCATCATTATAGTTTCCACTGATTTCGCAATTTAGTCCATAGTAGTATAAACTATCCTTTGGATTAGGTTGTGCATTTGGTTTTAGTGTTACCGTTATTTCCACTTCGCGTTTCACGGTATCCACTATCACAGGTGTAAGTTCCCAGTAACTTTGCCAATAAGTGACACTTGCGATAGAATCTGGCACGAACAAAGTAGTATCTACTGTAATATCTACTACCGACAGTACTTCATCTGTTGTTGATAGCATCAACATATAACTGAAATGTTGTTCTTTTTCGGGTTCATTTTTCTCACAGCTGATACACAATGTAGAGATTATTGCAATCAGACATACATACCATGCACTTTTCTTCATATTTTTTAGTTTTTGAATTTTAATTCTCCGTCTCTCAGTTCGACGATGACTGGTCGTGCAGCATCTACGCGTCCAGCAATAATCTGTTTACTGAGTTCGTTCAGCACCAGCCGTTGCAATGCGCGTTTGACAGGGCGTGCACCAAACTGTGGGTCGTAACCTTCTTTTGCGATAAATGAGATGGCATCAGTAGTGACACGCAAGTCGATTCCCTGCTCGATTAACATTGTATGAACGCGTGCGATTTGCAATTCGACTACTTTGCGAATAGCATCTTCGGATAGTTCGTCGAAATGAATGATGTCGTCAATACGGTTGATAAACTCTGGTCGTACAGAAGCACGCAGTTGTTCTTCTGTCAAGTTAGAAGTCATGATGATGAGGGTATTTTTGAAGTTAACTAACCTACCCTTGTTATCCGTTAGACGACCATCATCTAAGACTTGTAGTAGCACATTGAACACATCGGGATGTGCTTTTTCTATTTCGTCGAAGAGAACGACTGAATATGGTTTACGCCGGATGGCTTCCGTGAGTTGTCCTCCTTCATCATAGCCAACATATCCTGGAGGCGCACCAATGAGTCGAGTGGCAGAGAATTTCTCTTGATACTCAGACATATCGATACGCGTCATCATGTTCTCGTCATCAAATAAGTAGTCTGCTAAAGCTTTGGCTAATTCGGTTTTACCGACACCTGTAGTACCAAGGAAGATGAATGATCCTATAGGGCGTTTAGGGTCTTGTAAGCCTGCGCGTGAACGACGAATAGCATCTGAGACTGCCTCAATGGCATAGTCTTGCCCAATGACACGTTTATGCAGTTCTTCTTCCAGATGCAGCAGTTTATCTCGTTCCGATTGCATCATTTTGTTGACAGGGATACCTGTCCAACGTGCAACAACTTCAGCGATGTCGTCTTCGTCCACTTCTTCTTTAATGAGTTGTACACCCACTTGATTTAGTGCTTCTTGAGCGGCTTTGATGTTCGCTTCTGCTTGTTGCAGTTTCGAGTAGCGAATCTCTGCCACTTTGCCATAATCGCCTTCGCGCTCTGCTACTTCGGCTTGATGTTTCATTTCCTCAATATGGGCTTTCTCGTTTTGGATTGTAGCTACATAACCTTTCTCTTTTTCCCATTGTTGATTGAGTTCATCGCGTCGAGCGGTCAGTTCTTTTAACTGCGTCTCTACTTTCGATCGTCTATTTTCTATTTGTTCTCCTTGTGACTCCCGTTTCAGTGCTTGACGTTCAATCTCTAATTGTTTGATTTGTCGGTCAAGGTTGTCTAATTCTTCGGGTTTAGAGTCCACTTCCAAACGCAGTTTAGCCGCAGCTTCATCGACTAAGTCAATGGCCTTGTCTGGCAGATAACGGTCAGTTATATAACGTGCCGATAGTGATACAGCGGCAATGAGTGCATCATCTTTGATACGCACTTTGTGATGGGTTTCATAGCGCTCTTTTAGTCCACGAAGAATAGAGATAGTAGCAGACTCGTCCGGCTCATCAACCATCACTTTTTGGAAACGGCGTTCGAGTGCTTTATCTGTTTCAAAGTACTTTTGATACTCGTCCAAAGTTGTTGCACCGATAGCACGCAGTTCGCCACGCGCGAGGGCTGGTTTGAGTATGTTAGCCGCATCCATGGCTCCGGACGACTTACCTGCGCCCACGAGCGTGTGTATTTCATCTATAAATAGAATAATCTCGCCAGATGCTTGAACCACTTCATTGATAACACCTTTGAGGCGTTCTTCGAACTCGCCTTGGTATTTTGCACCTGCGATAAGCGCTCCCATATCTAATGAATAGATTAGTTTACGCTTCAAGTTCTCTGGCACATCGCCACGTACGATACGATGTGCTAATCCCTCAGCAATAGCGGTTTTGCCGACACCAGGTTCACCAATAAGAATGGGGTTATTTTTTGTTCTACGACTGAGAATCTGCAACACACGTCTAATCTCGTCATCACGACCGATGACTGGGTCTAATTTTCCTTGTTGCGCACGCTCGCAAAGGTTGATAGCAAACTTGTTTAGATTTTCGTTCTTTTCCATAGTTGTAATGAATAATGATTTTGTCTATCGTTACTCAAAACGTGTGCCACGCTCACAAATCTGCCAACAGACTGCCAAAATGTCAGTCTTAGAATAAAGTAGGTTGGTTTCCGCCTAAAAGTGGTGTTTTGCCGAGATGACGGTATGCTAATTCGGTTACTTCGCGTCCACGCGGAGTGCGTTTAATGAAGCCTTCTTTGATTAGATATGGTTCATAAACATCCTCTATTGTGCCAGCATCTTCGCCCATAGCGGTTGCGATGGTTGTTAAACCGACTGGTCCACCCTTGAACTTATCAATGATTGTGTTGAGCAGTTTGTTATCTATTTCGTCTAATCCAAACGAGTCGATGTTTAGAGCGGTTAGTGCGTATTGTGCTATTTCGAGGTTGATGCGTCCGTCTCCTTTGACTTGTGCGAAGTCGCGTACGCGTCGTAGCAGCGCATTAGCAATACGTGGTGTGCCACGGCTGCAGCGTGCGATTTCGGCGGCGGCTTTTGTGTCAATATCTACGCCTAATAGTCCTGCGCTACGTTGTACAATACCAGCAAGCACATCTGTATCATAGTACTCCAAATGGCAATTGATACCAAAACGAGCGCGTAGTGGAGATGTGAGTAGTCCGCTGCGAGTAGTAGCACCGATGAGCGTAAACTTATTGAGGTCGATTTGTATCGTGCGTGCAGAAGGGCCTTTATCAATCATGATATCAATGCGATAATCCTCCATCGCGGAATAGAGATACTCTTCCACGACAGGACTGAGACGGTGTATCTCGTCTATAAAAAGCACGTCGTTTTCTTCGAGGGAAGTGAGTAGTCCAGCTAAGTCACCAGGTTTATCTAAGACTGGACCACTTGTCACTTTAAATCCCACTCCCAATTCATTGGCGATGATGTTTGAGAGGGTTGTTTTTCCCAATCCTGGAGGTCCAAACAGCAGCACATGGTCTAAACTCTCATGTCGCATGCGTGCAGCTTCCACGAAGATTTTGAGGTTACTGACAATCTTACTTTGTCCAGCAAAATCAGCAAAGCGCAAAGGACGAAGAGCATTGTCTTGCTCTTTCTCGCTCATTTGTTCACGTATATCAAAATCGGTATCCATAGTTGTCAGTTATCAGTTGTTAATTGTTAGTTGTTTGATGAAAGAGTTCTTCTAAATTAGTGATCTCAGTCATCGGTAAATCTGCTTTTATCTCTCCGTGGTCGAGGATGATGACGCGACTACACATCTCGCGTACTTCTTGCAAGATGTGTGTAGAGAGAATGACGGTTCGGTCTTGTCCTAATTGTTTGATGAGTGGTCGTATTTCAGCCAACTGATTGGGGTCAAAACCGGTAGTTGGTTCGTCTAAGATGAGCACATCGGGGTCCTGCATCAATGCTTGTGCGAGTCCCACTCGTTGGCGATAGCCTTTGCTGAGTTGTCCAATGCGTTTATTGGCTTCTTGGGTTAGTCCGACGCGTTCCATCAGTTCGTTCACACGATTACCGTGTGCAGGTATTTTTTTATTTAATCGCTGTATGAACTCCAGATACTCGCGCACATACATCTCGTTGTAGAGTGGGTTGTTTTCTGGTAAGTAACCCATTTCTGCTGGAACATCACGTACGGACTCAGGATGTGCATCTGCTTTCCATAAGCCGAGTATGATTTTCATCAGCGTTGATTTTCCGGCACCGTTAGGACCGAGTAAACCAACCACTTCTCCGTCAGCGATAGAGAGTGAGATGTCTTTGAGGACTTGTTGTTGTCCAAAAGTCTTGTTGATATGTGCTAAACGAATAGGCATTGTTTATGCAGTTTGCGTTAAACGATAGATATGTTCTGCAGCGGTGGCAGGTGCGTCTTGTTTTCCCAATAGTGTTTGAATTTCGTGATAGTTGTCCATCATCTGTTGTCGATAATGCTTATCGTCAAGTAGTCGCGTCAGTTCACGTTCGATGTTCGATTGTGTAAATTGAGCTCCGACAGCTTCATAGATGACTTGCTTGTTGGCGATGATATTGGGTAGCGTGAAATATGGTATTTTGAACAATAGTGGTTTTATCCATCCGAGCCATCGACTGGCGGTGACGTGATAGACTGCTACTTGTGGGCAACCAATCAATGCTGTTTCTAAGGTTGCTGTTCCAGAGTTCACGATAGCGGCTTGTGCAGTAGATAGTGCGCGATACGTATCGTGCGTGATGCGTTCTCCTTCTTGTAGATACGGTTGATAGCAATCATCTGAGACAGATGGCGCCGCAGCGATAACAAGGGAGAGGTCTCGTGCTTGTTGGTTTTTGATGTTTCGTGCTGCTGCCAACATTGTGGGAAGACAATGTTTGATTTCAGACATGCGCGATCCTGGCAGAAGTACGATATGCTGTTCGTCAGCCGTTTTGATGTGGGTTTGGGCGGCAGTTATCTCGTTGTTAGTGGGGTTGCCCACATACGTGCAAGTATATCCGTAACGCGCATAGAAAGTCGGTTCAAAAGGGAAGATTCCTAACACTTCGTCGCACAAAGTTGCGATGCGATGAATACGACGAGTTTTCCACGCCCATACTTTGGGGGGTATATAATAGACAATTTTCGTCTGTGGTAGATGTTTCTTGGCAAACGCCGCCATGCGCAGATTAAATGACGGGTAGTCGATGAGAATGAGCACATCGGGTTGTGTTTGTAAGAGTGCTTGTTCTGCGATGCGGAAGTTTCGTTTCACATCGGGCAAGTGGCGTAACACAGCTAAGACGCCCATAAAAGCCATTTTGCGATAGTGTTGAAAGAGGATTACTCCCGCTGCTTGCATCTTGTCGCCGCCGAGTCCGTAGAACTGTGCAGTAGCACAGCGTGCACGCAACGCTTCTACTAAAGACGCTGCGTGCAAATCGCCAGAGGGCTCGCCAACTAACAAGAAGTACTTCATTATTCTTCAGCTGGCATCATTACGACTTCCATTACGTTACCTTCATCTAAGATGAGTTGCAGCGTTTGACGGATACTTTCTGCGGTAACAGCTTGTACTGTAGGAACATAGTCCGTCAAGTAGTTGTCTCCAAAGATGTAGTATGATGGCAAAATAGTGCCATACCAATAATTATTTTTCTCTATATCTTCTGCAAAATCCTTGACCATGGATGCCTGCACTTTAGATAAGTCTTCGGCTAAAGGACCGTTTTTAGCGATGGTCTGCACTTCTTCGTGGATGATGCTCATCAATTTGGCTTGTTTATCGGGGTCTGTATCGAAGTACATGGTCAGTTCTGCGCTTGGTTTCGGGAAGATATACATGGATGCAGATGTGCCGACGCCATAACTGCCACCTTCACGTTCACGGATAGACTCGAGATAACGGATGTCTAAGATTCGTCCAATCATATCGACTTGTGTCTCATTGCTCATCGTGTATGGCAAGTTATATGCGGTGTATTGGATGAAGTTGGAACCTGTCTTAGTGAGCATGGAACGTTGGAAATAGTTCTTTTGCATTCCTGGAGCGACACGGACATTGCGGTCGATGACTTCTTCACGGCACTTCTTTGTTTTTAGACCACCTATCCATTGACAAATTTGCTGTTGTACTAATTCGTCGTTGGGGTCGATATTGCCGATAAAGAAGAAGGTAAAGTCAGCAGGATTAGCAAAGCGTTCTTTGTATATTTGCAATGCTTTGTCCATGTTGATTTTAGAGATGTTATCCAATGAATAGATGATTCCGCGAGGAGAATGGTCTGCGCACATCACACGGATGGAATCGCTCCATGCAGATTTGGGGTCTGCTTCTTTGTTTTTGAGTTGTGTCTCGAGGAGACTCATTAGCGTTTTGAAAGCTTCTTCGTCACGACGCGGAGCGGTCATGTAGAGGTAAGCCAGTTGCAGCATCGTCTCAAAGTCCTTGATGTTAGAGCTACCACCAAGTGTTTCGGTATTAGCACCGATAGATGGAGACACAGCTACATACTTGCCCGTTAATGCTTTTTGCAAGTCAATACGGCTAAAGTCACCGATACCGCACATCTCAACTACGGAAGTTGCCATGCGTGCAGAGTACAAGTCTTCTGGGTCGTCAATAGCAGTAAGTCCGCCGAATGAGTATGCTTTCATGAGAATCTCGTCTTGTTTGAATTCGGTAGGTTTGATAATCACGCGAATACCATTGGAAAGTGTCCAAACAGAAGTACCCATAGCGTTATCTATTTGCATGGATTTGATTTTGCCTTTCTTGGGCGCTTTTTCGACCAAGTTCGTGCGCATGGTTTCCTCTACTGGGGCAGTTATTTCCAAGTTTTTCATGTTGGAGAGAGCAGCGAGACATTCCTCTCTAGAAGGCAGTTCGGCAGCCTCGGGAGCGGTCATTGAGACGATGATGTTTTCGTCAGTAACCAATGCTTTTGCCTCTTGGTTGATGATATCCAATGTGAGCATGGGGAGTATTTGCGGCAACATCTTATATTCCCATTCAATACCTGGGATGTAGGCGTCATCTAAGAAGTGACGTATATACGAGCGTGTGTAGTTGATGTTGCGCGTGGAGTTGCGTTCGTTATATGCTTTCTCGTAGCCAGTTATTTTCTCGGTTTTGACGCGTTCGAGTTCGGCATTGGTGAAGCCATATCGACGCATTTTTTCCAATTGGAAGAGCAGGTCTTCGTAGGCTTGTTTTTCTTGACCTTGTTTAGCGACAACTACTCCCTCAAATGTATCTTTGTTTTTAACAATCTCTCCATAACCGCAACCAGCTCCAATGAAGGAAGCATTGGGGTTTTGAGCCAACTCGTCCAAACGATTGTCCATCATGGCGCAGATAAGATCATGCGCTAAATCGGTGATATAATCCATTGTTGTGCAGCGCAATTCTTTGGGTTGTGCAGGTTTCTTATAATCGACTACGATGCGGCTATATTGTGCTTCTTTGTCTTTGACTTGAGCGATGATAGGTTCGTTATTATCGTCAATGGTGTAGATAGGTCTTTCACCGCGATTGACACGTTCAGGAACGTTTGCCCAGAGGGCTTTTATCTTGGCTTCGATGGAATCGACATTGATGTCGCCAACGACTACGATGGCTTGGTTGTCTGGACCGTACCATTTCTTGTAGTACGCACGCAAGGCATCGTAGGTGAAGTTATTGATAACGGCGGTGTCGCCGATGACATCGCGTTTAGCATATTGACTACCAGGGAACATAAGCGGGTTGAGTGCAGACCACATACGACGATTGGCTTCGGAGCGAGTTCGCCATTCTTCACGAATAACACCACGTTCAGCGTCTATCTCGTCCCCTTCTAAAAGGAGACCACACGCCCAGTCGTGCATAACGAGGAGTGCGGAGTCGATGATACCTTCGCGATAGGTGGGTACTTCGGAGAGTCGATAGACAGTTTCGTCTAAGGAGGTGTAGGCGTTGATGTTGCCTCCAAAATTAACACCAATAGACTCAAAGTAATTGATTATACCTTTGCCTTGGAAGTGTTCGGTTCCGTTAAAAGCCATGTGTTCGAGGAAGTGTGCTAATCCGTTTTGGTCATCTTCTTCGAGGATAGCGCCGACGGCTTGTGCGATATGAAATTCGCAGCGCTGTTTAGGCCACTCGTTGTGACGAATGTAATAAGTTAGGCCGTTGTCTAAGTGTCCTACTCTAACAGCAGAGTCAATAGGTAACAACACGGGTTGTTGTGCAAAGGCGATGATGCCGATTGCGAGTGCGAGAGCACTAAGGAGCGTCTTTTTCATTTTTGTTATTGGTTATTAATTGTTAGTCAAAAGTCGAAAGTCGAAAGTCTATTTTGTTTCCTCTTTTTTGGTTTTGCGGGGGCGTTTTTTGGGTGCAGAGGCAGCTTGTTCGGCAGCGATGGCGGCATTGGCTTCCATTATTTCGTCACCACGGCTTTTCCAAGGACGAGGTCCTAAAATGCGTTCTACATCTTCGTGCGTGATGACTTCTTTTTCGATAAGCAGTTCTGCGAGAGCGTGGTGTCCGGCTTCGTTGTCTTGGAGGACTTGGCGCGCGCGAGTCATCTGATCTGCGATAATCTTTGCACTTTCTTCGTCAATGACTTGTGCGGTTTTTTCCGAATAGGGTTTAGTGAATCCATATTCATATCGTCCCGTCGAGTCATAGTAACTCACATCTTTGAGTTTTGCAGAGAAACCGTAGTATGTAACCATTGAGTAAGCCATTTTCGTGGCGCGTTCGAGGTCGTTGAGTGCGCCGGTAGAAGTCTGTTTGAGGAACAGTTCTTCGGCTGCGCGTCCACCTAAAAGTGAGCACAGTTCGTCTTCGAGGTGTTCGCGGTTGGTGAGTTGTCTTTCTTCGGGCAAGTACCATGCTGCGCCCAGTGCCATTCCGCGAGGGACGATAGTGACTTTGACGAGTGGGTTACCCCAACGCAGAAGCCAAGAGATGGTAGCGTGTCCTGCTTCGTGATAAGCGATGGAGCGTTTTTCTTCGTCGGTCATTATCTTGGTTTTTCGTTCGAGTCCGCCGACGATACGATCGACTGCGTCCATGAAGTCTTGTTTGCCGACGCGTTTATTGTTTTTGCGAGCAGCTATGAGTGCAGCTTCGTTGCAGACATTGGCGATGTCGGCGCCAGAGAATCCTGGAGTTTGTTTAGCGAGGAAGTCGATGTCGAGTGTATTGTCTATTTTGAGAGGACGCAAATGTACTTGGAAGATTTCTTTGCGTTCTTGCAAGTCGGGCAGTTCGACATGTATCTGTCGGTCAAAACGTCCTGCACGTAAGAGGGCTGAGTCGAGAACGTCGGCGCGGTTGGTAGCAGCTAAGATGATGACGCCTGAGTTTGTGCCAAATCCGTCCATTTCGGTGAGGAGTTGGTTGAGGGTCGATTCGCGTTCATCGTTTCCGCCAGTCATGACGTTTTTACCGCGGGCACGTCCGACAGCATCTATCTCGTCGATGAAGATGATAGCAGGTGCTTTCTCTTTAGCTTGTCGGAAGAGGTCACGAACGCGGCTGGCGCCGACGCCCACGAACATCTCCACGAAGTCTGAGCCAGACATAGAGAAGAACGGCACATTGGCTTCGCCAGCTACGGCTTTTGCGAGCAATGTTTTTCCGGTGCCCGGAGGTCCAACAAGAAGCGCGCCCTTGGGTATTTTACCTCCTAAATCGGTATATTTCTTGGGGTTTTTGAGGAAAGCGACAATCTCTTCCACTTCCTGTTTGGCGCCAGCGAGTCCAGCCACATCTTTGAATGTGACTTTATCTTTTTTGTCCTTGTCGAACAGTTGCACTTTGGCTTTGCCGACATTGAAGATGCCACCTGCCATGTTCCCTACCCCACGACTCATCCAGACGATGAAGAGGATGAAGATGATGAACGGCAGCGCATTGACTAGGATGAGATACCAGTAGTCATGCGCTTTGGCGTACGTGACGTCGATGGCGGGGTTGTTTTGTGCACGGCGGGTGTCGTTGACTTCGTCGATGAACTTAGCAAACTCCTCGACCGAAGGAATATGCGCGGTTATTTCGCCTTTCGCCTCCTCGCCTTTCGTTGGGTCACCAAAGACGATGGTGTAGCTTTCTTTTCGGACAGTGGCTTTAGCGTGGTTATCGTCATAGATAGTGAGGTCGGCGACAGCATTATTTTGAATGTAAGAGGTGAACTTGGTATAGCTCATCTGCTTTTGTGCTGCGTCGCCGTTTTTGTCGCCGCCAAACATCCACATGCCTATGAGAGCAAAAATGGCGATGTAGAGGATGGCACTTCCGATACGATGTTTCTTACTGTTTCGGGGGTCTTGTTTCTTTTTCGGTTGACGATTATTCGTCGGGGTATTCTGTTGTTTTTCCATCGTTCCAAAGGTTTTCAATGTCATAAAAAGCTCGAGGTTCGCGTTGCATAATATGGACAAAAATCGTGCCATAGTCCATTGCAATCCATTCTGCGTTATCTTCTCCGGCAGTAGCGAGCGGATGAACATGTAGGTTTGTGCGCACGTAGTCATCTACTTCTGCGGCGATTGCTGCGACTTGGGTGTTGCTATTTCCTTCAGCGACAATCATGTATTCGACGGGCGCCTCTTTGACTTTTCTGAGGTCGATAGCGACGATACGGTGTCCTTTTCTGTTTCGGATGCCTTCGATGATGGCATCCAATAATTGTTTGTTTGTAACTTCTTTCATTTTGTGTACAAAATAATTTTGGCTGCAAAGGTACTGCTTTTTTTTGGAATGTGCAAATATTTTCGCGAAAATATGCAAAAAAGATAGATTTTATCTATCTATGCAGGCGGTAGCGTCATCTAGATACATATACAAAAGAAGAGTGCAAAAGAATGCACTCTTCTACTCTTATCTTTGTTTTGTACACTTTTTCGTGTACATCACAAAGGCAAATAATTTTGTCCCATAGACCTTTTATTTCAGTTCTTGTCCGAGGGCATTGAAGGTTTTGTTGCCTTTGCGGATGAGGAGTTGTCCGTTGTGGAGAACTTTATTAACGCAGTTATTTCCGTTTACATTTTCTACGCTTTCTGGCACATTACCCATTGTAACATGGATAGTTCTATTCTTAGAGTTAACGGCTTCAACAACGATATTATCTTCCGCCACAGTCACAGTTCCTTCGGTCAGACACCAAGTGTCAGTCATATAGCCTTCTTCGTTGATGTAAGTCACATAACTTGGTAAGACTGTATAGTCAGGTCTGAGACCTGTGCAAGCAGTCGCGGTACCAGGGTTTCCGAAGAACATTGCAGGATCAACAAACTCAAGCAGATACTCTCCTGGAGTCAGAGTTGCCCCACTAACCCACAATTCGATTGCCACAAAAGCACCAGTTGTTTTGTCTTCTGCAGTCACATAGACATTACCGAACCATTCTGCAGAGCTATCATCCACTTCGTAGTTATCGAAATGGAGAGAGATATCTTGGTCGTTATCAATTTGATAGTTGCCATTAGGTATATTCTCCACATCCAGTTCAATGCGAGTAATATGTCCTGCGACTTCTGCGTTGCAGAGGAGATACCCCTTGAGATTGCATGAGCCATCTCTTTCGTTCGGTTCAATAACCAAGTCAGCCAAAATAATATCGCTGTAGTTCTCTATGTACATAGAAGGATCTGCAGGATCGAATTCATAGATATAAGTGTTATAAGGATCAATATGTTCTTCTGTGTAGATGTTTTCCTCATTAGGATTGATAGCCAAGAGCAATCCATAGGTATTGTTTTCAGTATAGCCATTGAAAACGAGTTGTCCATCTTGATAGAAATATGCAACTTCCTTCGTTAAATCGAGTGTGATAGTGTCTGCAGCGGCAGGGGCTACAAAACTCCAGTCAAAATTGAACTGTACATCACCGAAGCACAGGACAGAGCCTTTGAGTGTTTTTTCCTCTTTATTGACTTCGATTGTTTCGGAAACGTTGTAGATTTCGTATGACGTTCCGTCAGTAGCAAAAATAGATCCGTAGGTAATCTCATCATAAAGGCCTGTTACTTGAGTTGGGCTTGCGAAGCCGAGACTTACTGTATATTCGTCATTGTTAGCATCTGCTGTGAACTCGCCCATGCCAAACCACTCTAAGTACATGTCGAACATACTTGCATCGATTTTGAGGTTAGTAGCAACCATGTCGATGGTTGTTTTCGCAGTAGGAGCTTGGAAATGGAAAGTGGTGTGGTAGCAGTGTCCATCGTATGAATAGACATAAGCCTCCATGATGGGATTTTCGTCTTCATCTAATGTCACTTCCGCGTTGCAGAGTTCAGCGACTACAGACCAATTACGGTTGTCGGCTTTAGTGGTTACAATAGCATTTGACAATGCGCCACATTTGCCAACAAGTGCTTCGGTTTCATAAGTCAGGTTCATAGAAATAGCATCGTTTTCACCCGAGAAAGTGACACTTGCAGGCATTTCATACATCTCGTCTGCAGGTGTAAACGAATAGCGGACGGTTGGTTCGTTCATAGCGACATCAATCGTATCGAACTCGGTAGGAGCGACAGGGTCGTCATACACATAGTGCATCAAATCTCCACCAGATACTTGATAAACGCCCTCGAAGTGAATAAGTTCAGTTTCGCTCATAGAATATAAGACGGAAACGGTATCCAGAGTCAAACGTTCACCAGTTTTACTAACTGTCAAGTAATAAGACAGCATCGTTTCAGAAGTGTAGGCAGTATCTTCTTTTAGAGGGAAACCCACCATAGATAAATCAGCCGGATTCAGGTTCATGACCAGCATGTGGTCACCGTTCATTAGAGATACCGAAAAATTCACACCCATACTAACACTATAGTCAAAGAACAAGACCTCGTTAGTAAGTTGAGGGGCTTTCTTAGCCTGATCAATAGAATGCTTCACGTAGGTGAAGAGAGGATGATGTGACTTCATTTGTTTAGTCACGGTTGCGGGTTGCGCAGCGCTTGCAGTAAAGGCTATTGCCAAAACGCAGAAAAAAGCAAAAATCTTTTTCATAGAAACTGTGTTTTTTTGTTAATTGTTAATGAATATTACTATCAGTACTCGGTAGTTAGAACTAAGTACTTTTTTTTGTATCAAACAAATCGGCTGCAAAGGTACAACATTTTTTTGGGATATGCAAGAAAATTAACGCAAATTGTGCAGTTTTTTGAAGAAAAATGCATATTTTTTGCAAAAAGACTTGACTTTGCGATTTTTATTTTGTATCTTTGCAGAAAAATTCGAGAAATCGAAGGATCGAAGAATCGAAGAATCGACGAATCGACAAATCGAGGGCGAGAAACGACAAATCGAAGAATCGAGAGAGAGGTGAGAGACGAGAAATCGAGGATGAAGTGATGTGATGGTATGCTGAATATATCGGGAATATTATGATAAAATAAAGGTAATATCGTGGTAAAATAAAGGTAAAGTTATGGTATCATTATGGTAATGTTCCGGTAATCAATCGGTAATCAATCGGTAATCGTCCGGTAAAAACCGCGTGAAAGCCTATAAATAAAGGGGGAGTGAAAGGGTCGATGGTGGAGACACCCCCAAGCCCCCTCTAAAGAAGGGGGATGGAGGAAGAAAGTCGAAAGTCAAAAGGAGAAAGTCAAAAGGAGAAAGGAGAAAGGAAAAAGTCGAAAGAATGGAAAATAATAAAATTAAACTTAAACTAACAGAATTATGGCAAGAACAGAATTTATCAATCTTGTAGATGAATTGCACGGACGTGCAGCTAAACAAGACAAAAATGGAGGCGTATTTAGACGCAAGTATTATCGCGATGAGAAAGGACGCATCATCGGTAAAGGCACAAAAGAAGTCTATTACATTGTGCATCCACGCGACTACGACAAGAACCCACTTCAAGGCGAACAACTCGCTAATGTGAGTGCGTTTAGTCAAGCAGTTATCGCAGGCCAAAAAGAACGTGAAAATCCAGAACGATTGGCTTATTGGAAAGAGCGTTGGCACAAACAGTTAGAGAAAGGAGAAACAGATGCTCCTATTGATCCAAAGACTGGAAGACATCGTATTTATAGACGATTGGATGTGTTTATACAGTCCGTGCTGCAACGAGAAATAAAAAGCGGAAGGCGATGACACAAAAAAGTAGCAGCAGTAACGAGAAGGTATAAAACGCGTAAACAAAAAGAACCAGTTCTCGTTGCCGCTGCCACTAAGTTTGTGCTGGCGGTTATTGCTCACGCGCCCAAACAGCACGCAGAGTCATGTTGTCATTGACGGTTGTTGAGGAAGTAACAAAGGTTGGAGGATCTTTTTGTTTTTCTCTAATAGGATCTCCAGCATACCAGCCCCTGAAAGTGATACTTGTGCCATCGCAAGGGGTCATATCGCCTTGCGTTGGTAATGGTCCTAATGCCTCTCCTTCATTATATATTTTCACGCCATTTGTACCAATGGATGTAACAGGTTGACCATTGTTGAGGAAAGTAACTGTGTATTGATTGGCAGGAGCAGAAACCGTAACAGAGATTGTACAATTCGCTGCTTTGTAATTTGATGTTTCAGATGCATTTATGTATAAGTTGCACGTACCAGTGGAGAAGGCATAACCAGCACCTTCTTCTTCTGTAAAAACCTCTTCATTTGACGAGGTGTATGTTATCGTTCCATCATAAGCAGCAGGAGTAACTGTATACCAAGAACTCAAATCCTCAACAATATCATTCACCGTTACGTTTCTTGCGTTTTGAGTAGGTGTTAATGTAACGTCTGCTTTAGAAGAGCCAGCGGATAGTTTGAGAAGGGAAATATTATTAGGATATGTTCCAGCATCATAATTTGAGTTGGCGTAGGTTTTATATTGGTACGATGTAGCGTCAACATATCCCAAAAAACGAGATTCACTATCCACAAATTTCCATTTAGAAGATTCATAAGTAATCGTCCATAAGTTACTGGTCGTCATACTTATTTTTCCCTTATTATCTTTACCCGTTTTATAACTCAAATAATTGGTCGCGGATGCTGCTGATTGTATCTTCCATTGCGTACCATCTGCAATCAATTTCCATACATAATTCTCTGTTCCTGCCAAATTAGTAGTCTTATACGTATCAGTTGTTTGGGCTTTGTCTGAGGTAACAGTATTGATTAACACATGACCATCTTGGAGAATTATGTATAATCCTCCATCCTCTAAATCCGATTCTGCTGTAATCACAGAAGCACTATAAGTTGCACTCCACACATTAACTGACATGGTTATTAGTGCGGTGGAGAGCAAGAATAACCGATTAAAGAATTTGTTTTTCATAATCATAAAAATTTTAATTGGTTTGTTAATAAATTATTGTTAATTAGTTGTTTATTAGTTGTTTATTCGTTGACATATAGGCATACAAAAAACGCGGATTTCTCACTTTTGCTCATCCGCTATTGAGGTCGTAGGAAGAACCCGTCTTTTCGAATAAGCAATTAGAAACCCACGCGTGTGTATCTCAGTTTTGAAAGCCATGCGCGATATGCGCACGTGTGAGAATAATCACACCATGAGCATCTACTACTTACTTGTTCTCGAAAAAGACATGAAATTTCCTACGTTTCAATAGTCGATCACAAGCGTTAGTAAACGCTATCGCGGCACTTTGTGCCGTTTTATGTCCTCGAAATCCATCCTTAGGAGGGGGTTACTCGGGACACTTCCCGCCCACATTCCCTCGCGTGGATTTCCAAAATTGTTCTCTCGTTTATAGTCTGAGAGAAAGACTAAATATCTTGAACCAATATCGCAATAGCATCTATAAAAGCAGAAACTTTAGGTAATATTGGCAGCAACTCCGCAGATGTAGTTTCAATAAAGCAGTTATAATCGCCCTTTTCCCTCATCGTCTGTAAACGAGCATACAATGAACCATGTTCTGCTGATAATAGTTTCTCTTTAATGAAATATTGATTCAGTAATACATAAACACCTTGATGCGTTCCCGCATGCAAACCATTAGCAATAAGCAACGCCATCGCGGCATGATATACAGCATAATACATTCTGTTTGCAAGAGTGCTCCACAACTCATTTTGCTGATACACAGAAAACTCCGATTGGATTTTGCGGGCACGTTCCAATTCAAGGGTTACCATTATATGTCGTTCCTCATTGCTCAAACTCATAGTATTACAATTTTATCACGTTCAACGTTTTTATAGAATGGTGTGTATGACATAGACTTCCACTCTTTTTGCGTGTAGATTTGAGCCGACACAATTTCACCATTAAGCGCACCAAAATCAATTAAAGGATAGGAGTATTCATCAAAGTCATTCAACTCCTGTTTTTCCTTGTTTAACAAAATGAGTACGTCCCAATCAGAGCCATCATGTGCATTGCCTCGAGCACGGGAGCCATAAAGCCATAATGACGCGTCCTTAGGGAGTACTTGCTTCCCAACTCGTGACAAATCTTCTATAAAAGGTTGTGCTTGCATTTAGGGCGGTTATCCAAATTCGGTGCAAAGGTACGGTTTATTTTGCATATATGCAAATAAATGTGTAAAAAAAGTTAAAAAAGTTCTAAAAGTTACAAAAGTTTCTAAAGTTTTGAAACAAAACTTGCGTAATTCAAAAAAAAGCACTACCTTTGCACGTCAAAGTGTACAAAGTATGTTTATAATCGGTATTGCGGGCGGCACCGGCTCGGGTAAAACTACGGTGGTCAAAAAACTGATTGAACGTCTTCCAAAAGGCGAAGTAGTGGTTATTCCACAAGACTCCTACTACAAAGACTCATCGGATGTTCCAGTAGAAGAGCGACAAAAAATAAACTTCGACCATCCGGACGCATTCGACTGGACGCTGCTTGCACAGCATATACAAATGCTCAAAGACGGGAAAGCTGTTGAACAACCCATCTACGACTACATATCTTGTACACGACAGAAGCAGACTATTCATATTGAGCCGCGCGAAATAATTGTGGTAGAGGGAATTATGGCGCTGATTGATACCGACTTGCGCGAACAAATGGACCTCAAAGTGTTTGTGGATGCAGACGGAGACGACCGTCTTATTCGTGTCATCAAGCGCGATATCATTGAGCGCGGTAGAACAGTTGAGTCGGTGATGGAACGGTATATTCGTGTGCTCAAACCTATGCACGAGCAGTTTATTGAGCCCTGCAAACGCTATGCAGACGTGATTATTCCACAAGGAGGTCACAACAACGCCGCTATTAACGTGTTGGCAAAATTCATTAAACAGCAGTTGTGGGCTGCTTCCCAAGAACAATAACTATGTTCCGGATTATTCTACAACTCTTTTGGACGTACTTGCAGATAGGCGCCTTCACGATTGGAGGAGGTTATGTCATGTTGGCGTACGTGCAGCGAGAGATTGTAGATAAACGGCATTGGATGGAGGAAAAAGAATTCCTCAATATGTTAGCTCTCGCACAAGCTGCGCCAGGACTGATAGCCGTCAACACCGCCATTTTTGTGGGATGGGGAGTTGCTAAAAACTACTGCAAAAACTCCAAGTTATTTACTGTCGGCTGCATTTCGGCTGCTATTTTAGGGGCAGCATTACCGTCGATTGTTATTATTCTGCTGATTGCTATCTACGCAGCCGGATATAAAAGTTTGCCGACTATGGAAGCCATTTTCAAGGGTGTTCGACCAGCCGTAGTCGCCCTAATCGCAGCCACCGTCGTGCGCTTAGCAAGAAAAGTGTAACATGTATTGGCAACTATTCATATCGTTCTTCAAAGTAGGTCTCTTAGGTTTTGGCGGAGGACTAAGCATCATTGCGCTCTTGGAACGCGAGGTGACTAAGTATGGCTGGATGAGTTCGACGGAGTTTGTAGATGTAGTTGCTATCAGTCAAATCACTCCAGGACCAGTCGGACTCAACTGTGCAACTTACGTAGGCTACACAACCACTGGTTCTATTTGGGGAAGTCTGCTCGCATCGTTCGCCATCATTTTGCCGAGTCTGATTATTATGATTGCTATCTGCGCGCTTTATATGAAAATACGCGACCGCTGGTCTAACAACCGCGCATTCCAAATCACGATGCGTATCATCCGCATCCTGGTGGTTGTGCTCATTGCCAGCGCAGCTATTCGTATGTGTACTCCTGCCTCGTTCATCGACTGGAAAAGTTGGGCAATCTTTGGGGTGACAGCGGCGTTGATGTTAGTGGAAGAAGTGCGTAGGAATAAGTTGACCTCGATCATCAGCAACCCCATTGTTCTGCTGATTATTGCTGGAGGCGTGGGGTATGTGTTGTATGGTTGACACCCCCAAGCCCCCTCTGTGGGAGGGGGATGTAGAAATAGAGAACTAGAAAACTAGAACACTAGAAAACCAGAACACTATAACACTAGAAAACTAGAAAGTCAAAAGTAGAATGATACAGTTTGTTGGAGAAAATGTAGAAGTGCCCACGCTCGATTACACGCGTGTGCGTGCGTGGATAAATAAGGTGTCCGCAGGATACGGTTTTGGTGTGGGTGATATTCACTATATCTTCTGCGACGATGCACGCATATTGGAAGTCAACCGTCAGTTCTTGGGACACGACTATTACACAGACATCATCACTTTTGACTACACTACCCCATCGCGGCTGAACGGAGACATCTATATCTCATTAGACACCGTTCGCTCCAACGCAGAGCAAGTGGGCGTTAGTTTTGAGGACGAGTTGCATCGCATACTCATTCACGGTATCCTACACCTAACCGGTCAAGCAGACAAGACGCCTGAGACTAAAGCTGTGATGACTGAAAAAGAAAATAAGGCGTTAGCGATACTTCTGCTCGTCGCAGTCTCCCAATAAAGACAGATACGATTCATAGCGCGAGAGAGCAATCTTGCCCTCTCCTACTGCGTCGCGAACAGCACAGTTGGGCTCGTCCGTGTGCAGGCAGTCGCTGTATCGGCAGTTGTGTCCGACTTCGAAGATTTCACGAAAATAGTGGCTCACTTCGTACTTGTCCATCTGCACCCCTCCAAAACCTTTGATACCTGGCGTGTCAATAATCCAAGTCTTGGACTGCACTTCTTCACAGGAAGGTAGCGACAGCGGATACATCTCGGAGAAAGTGGTCGTGTGCATTCCTTTGTCGTGCGCATTAGAAATCACGCCCGTACGCGTCATTTCACGTCCAAAGAGCGCATTGAGTAGCGTCGATTTGCCGACGCCCGAATTGCCAGACAACAAAGTGACCTTGCCTGCAAGTTGTGCGTAAAGCGTAGCACGCTGCGAGTCCTCGAGATGATTGGCAGAGAGTGCTAACGTCGAGTAACCTAATGATTCATAGAGTTGACGCAAAGACTGCAATTGCGTTTGCTCGTCTTCTGTGAGTAAGTCTATCTTGTTAAAAATCAGCACCGCAGGCACTCGATACGCCTCTGCCGTCGCCAAGAAGCGGTCAATGAACGTGGTGGATGTGACAGGATGATTAAGCGTGACAATCAGCGCCACTTGGTCTAAGTTAGCCGCTAAGATGTGTGTCTCCTTACTCAAATTAGTAGAACGGCGAATGATATAATTTCGCCGTTCTTGAATATCTATAATCCAATTCGTGCCATCGGGCAATGTTTCCACTTCCACATAATCGCCCACCGCTACAGGATTAGTGGAGCGGATACCGCGGATGCGGAAATTACCTTTTACGTGGCACTCCAAACAATTACCATCATCAAAATGAACCAGGTAACTGCTGCCAGTGGATTTGATGACCAGACCGCACATAGATTAAACGGTCATTATCTCTTTCTCTTTCTTTGCATAGACCTCGTCTATCTGCTTGATGTACTTGTCGTGCAGTTTCTGCGCTTGATCTTCTGCGTCTTTCTCTGCATCCTCGGGCAAGCCCTCTTTGATTTGTTTCTTGAGGGATTCGATAGCGTCACGACGCGCATTACGCACACTCATCTTGGCGTTCTCGGCTTCGCCTTTGCACTGTTTTGCCAAATCGCGACGACGTTCCTCTGTCAATGGGGGAATAATCAGACGAATGCACTCGCCGTTGTTATTCGGTGCCAGACCAATGTTGGAATTGATGAGCGCACGCTCGATGACAGACAGCATGTTTTTTTCCCACGGTTGGATTTGAATAGTACGTGCGTCTGGAGTCGTGATAGTAGCTACGTTAGATAATGGTGTAGCTGAGCCGTAATAATCCACACGGACGGGGTCTAAAATACGCGCACTTGCTTTACCAGCACGAATATGTGCTAAAGCGTCGTCTAAGAACATCACTGCAGATTGCATAGCCTCTTCGGCTTCGTTTAGGATTTGTTTGGGTTCAATCATGGGGTTTATTGGGTTTATTGGGTTAATTAGTACCTCTACTTCCCCCTGAACGAGAGGAAGCGAGGATAGTTATTTTAGGGTTTTACAAGTGTTCCTATGCGTTCGCCGTTGATAACCTTGAGCAGGTTACCTTCGGTGTCCATGTCAAAGACATAGATGGGCATGTTATTTTCCTTGCACATCGTGATAGCGGTCAAGTCCATCACTTTGAGACCACGCGACAGCACTTCGTCGTACGTTATTTCGTCAAACTTAGTGGCAGTGGGGTCTTTTTCTGGATCAGCTGTATAAACGCCATCGACGCGTGTTCCTTTGAGCATCACATCTGCCTCAATCTCGATAGCGCGCAGCGCAGAAGCCGTATCTGTCGTGAAATATGGGCTGCCTGTGCCACCGGCTAAGATGACAACGTTTCCTTTTTCGAAGAGCCGCAGCGCTTTGGGTTTGTTATAAAAGTCACCTATCGGCTCCATACGAACAGAAGTCAAGACACGCACTTTTTGACCTACATCCTCCAATGCCGAGGACAATGCTAACGAGTTAATCACCGTAGCGAGCATTCCCATTTGGTCACCTTTGACGCGGTCAAAACCTTTTTGTGCGCCACTCAAGCCACGGAAGATGTTGCCTCCGCCAATCACAATACCAATCTGAACGCCTTTGTCTGCGATGGCTTTGATTTGACGTGCATACGCCGACAAACGGTCTGAGTCGATACCGTAACCTTGCTTTCCCATGAGGCTTTCGCCAGATAGTTTTAAGAGTATTCGTTTATACATAGTTGTGTTGTTTTTGTTCTATTTCTCGTACCAACTCGCGTACATCGCGTAGTTGTTGGCTATCTTAACATTGATTTCTGCAGTTTGTGCAGGATCGGCTTTCTTAATGAACTTAGCTGGCACCCCACCCCACACTTCGTACTCGCCGATTTGTGTGCCTTTGAGGACAAGTGCTCCGGCTGCAACTATGGCACCTTTGCCTACATGAGCACCGTCTAACACAGTCGCACCCATGCCGATGAGCGCGTAGTCGTCCACGTCGGCGCCGTGGATAGTGACATTGTGTCCGACAGACACATAATCGCCCAAAGTGATAGTCGATTTTTGATAGAGCGTGTGTAGCACGGAACCGTCTTGGATATTACAGTGTTTGCCGATAGTGATGGTATTAACATCGCCACGCAGCACCGCATTAAACCAAACAGATGTGCCCTCTCCGATAGTCACATCTCCTACCACGGTAGCGTTCTCCATTAGAGACACGCCATCCGCGATACGAGGTGTCAAAATCTCACCGTTTCTATTGATGGTCTTGATAAGTGCCATGATTAACGTGCATTGATAATCGCTAAGAACTTCTCAGCCACGAGTGATGCGCCGCCAATTAGTCCACCATCTACATCTGGGTTAGCAAATAACTCGGCTGCATTCTTCTCGTTGCAACTGCCGCCGTAGAGGATAGTGGTATCTTCTGCCACTTGCTCACCATATTGCTCTTTCACGAGGCTGCGAATGTATGCGTGCATCTGTTGCGCTTGCTCAGGAGTTGCGGTGAGACCAGTACCGATTGCCCATACGGGTTCGTAGGCGAGAGTAACTTTAGAAAACTCCTCTGCACTCAAGTTGAAGACGGAACCTTCGAGTTGTGATTTCACTACCTCGTTTTGGATATTCGCTTCGCGCTCTTCTTTCACCTCACCAATGCAGAAGATTGGTTTGAGTCCGTTAGCCAATGCGAACAGCACTTTCTCTTTCAAGATTTCTGGGGTTTCGTGATAATAAGCACGACGCTCTGAGTGCCCTAAGATGCAATATTCTGCACCTGTAGATGCAACCATTTCGGCAGAGACCTCGCCGGTGTAAGCACCTTTCTCTTTATCTGCGCAGTTCTCAGCAGCTACTTTGATAGCGGAGCCTTTAAGTAATTCACACACTGTTGCCAAATGAATAAATGGAGTGCCAATGACTACTTCACATTTGGGATTCTTAACTTGTGCTTTTAATTCTGTAGCTAAAGCTACACCTTCCTGCAGGTTTTTGTTCATTTTCCAGTTACCTGCAACCATTTTTGTTCTCATTGTTATCTGTTTTTAATATTGTATTTATCGATAATATTTCCATTTTGTACGACTATCACGCCTGGGTTCGCACGCACAATCGTCTTGAGTGTGACGGGGTCGCATGTGCAGAAGAACTGTGCAGGGTGATTGAACGGCGTCAGTTCGTTCGAGGTCTCGTTGATAGCGATATTGAAGCAAAAGTCGTTAATCGTTTGCTCACCAGAGCCCGTGAGGATATAGAATAATTCACCACGAGCCATACATGTATGCATCAACTGCGTCACTTTGCTCATCTGTTTTAAGTCCGCCTTCTCTAAGTCATACATCACAACGAGCGAAACAGGAGTCTCACTTTCCAAGATGTCGTAGGTCAAATCCTCATAGTCCATATTGAGTATCTCAAAGTCATGGATAGGAGGTTCGTAGCCTTTCTTTATCAGTTTAGACTGCTGGTCCACAAATGTCCAAGTCGAATCGCCTTTGGGGTAGTCTTGCAGCGTAAATGCTTGCTCAACGCCGTCCTTGGCATAGATAAGAGTTATCTCGTATTCGTCAGGCTCAGCGTCCTCCGGATACTCCATCAGCGCGGGGATGTTGTTTCCTACTGCGTATGGTCTAAAATCCGCCACTGGCAAATGATTGAGCGTCCAAGCCATGAATGCTACTACTGCCAAGGCAGACAAACTGGCAACGCCAATCTCTGCCACTGGCATAAACCATGCTCGCAAAGTCTTCTTTGTACTCAGCCACAAGGCAACTAAGACAAGAAGAACGATATTTTTCCAGAATGTTTGCCAGTTCGTGAGCACAAGTGCGTCACCAAAACAACCGCAGTCGCTCACAGGATTCTTGAGGGCGATGTAGAGCGTGAGCGGCGTCATCACGAGATAGAACAGCAGCGTGAGCCAAGAGGTTATTTTGCTACCGACATTCAGCAGCAAACAGATTCCTAACACAAACTCCACCGCAATCAGCGCAATCGCTGCCGTTTCAGCCAATGGCAGCAATTCCGTAAAGAAACCTCCAAAAGCTTTGAGATAGTCTTCTATTTTGTATGTCGTGCCTAACGGGTCTATCGCTTTGACCACGCCCGAAAAGATAAACGTCAGCGCGAGTAGCGTCCGCGCACATGTTCCTATGATTTGTTTTACTCGTTTCATATCTTATTCTGCATCATTTTTAGGTTAACTAAACTGTTAATACTGCACCATTTTTAGGTTAACACGCTGCAAAAGTACTATTTTTTTGTGATATACGCAAATAAAAACGCAATAAACTGCACTAAATGGTAAGTTTTTGGTTTTATCTTTACTTCAATTTCCAGTTTTTCCAACTATCCGCAACCGCACTTGCAGGCGTGACACATGGGGTTTGGGATTTGCTGTTTAGCACTATCGATTGTTGGCTAACATTCGTTGTGATATAGTCGCCTAACTCCTTCAAAGTTACGTCGCCTTTCGTTTCTTGCAGTTTTTTCAGCAGATAGTAGGTAAACATGCCATGTCCTTCCTCGTTATTAGGATAGGCGGTTTCGTCTCCTTGCGCAGCCGAGAACACCACCATCTTTCCTTGTGGTACTCCCGATTTGGCTTTCAAAGCCACACCACGTGCAGAGGCTAACATGCCCGGACCACGTTGTGAACCACTAAAGCAAGCGTCCATAAACACAGTCACAGACTTAGCGAGCATTGACCCCAAACGACTATAAAGGTCGTCTAACTTATATCCCGACTGAACAAACCGCCCATCACCATCCGTAGGAAGCAGATAAGCGGATTTGTCGTTCTCGTCAGGAATACCGTGACCAGCATAGTAGAAGATAATGGACGCTTCACCTTTATAGGCATCACATACTTGTTTGAGCCAGCCTAAATCAGAACGCATAATATTGAGAGTGGCGTTCTCACGAAGATGGATGTTCCTCTCTGGAATTCCGAGAGTATTGATACAATACTTCTTAAAAATGTTACCATCGTTCTTAGCAAACGGAACAGCATCCACAGACATATAATCCTCATTAGCAATAATCAACGCAAACGTGTTTTTATTCACCACATCTGTATGCGGGATATTCTTATCTACTGCGGAACCAATCTGAGCAATTTGTATCTCGTCACGCTGCTGCCGCACTTCATCCACTACGAGTTTATTAGATGCCATCGTCTGATTCAGTTGCAGGTTGATTGTCTTGTTCTCTGCGTACTTACCCCATTTCTCTTTTAACTCTACCTTTACAGGGATATTGGTGTTGGCATAGTTATTAGTCACAATCAACGAATACACCAACGACTTCGCGCTTCCGCCGTCAATACTTGCAAAACTCATCAACTCCTCTCCGTCCATCAGATACACTCCCTCTGGCAAACTAATCTGCACTTTCACATTCTCTGCCTTGCCGTATTGGGTATTTTGCAGCATCAGTTGCAAGTCAAACGGTGACTTTTTTTGCAATTGGCTACTGCCCGTAGAGGACGTAATCGAGTAATCCACAATCTGTAGCATCGGACTCACAAATGCTTTCGTAGCGACCGACAATTCTCCTGGGTCAGTTCCAAATCCCTGTGGTTCCGTCACCTCAAAGCGGAAGTTCGCCACTCCGTCTAACGTCCCCATCCCTGCCGTCAGCGGTATCTCTACCGTCTGTGTACTACCTGCCGCGATTGTAGGCAAAGTCTTGTCCGCATAACGCACGCCATTCGCTGTGCCTGTCGCACTTATCTTAACTTTGCAACCGATGCCGTCTCCTTTTCCTGTGTTTCGCACTTGAAAACGGATATAGCACGTCTCGTTCGCATCAATCGCATTATTACCCGACTTATCCACAAACTCCACCGACCCAGGCACAATATCCAATATCGCTGGAATTATCTCCTTTACGATATTCACAGAAATAGGTTTACTTACACCCGCATTCTGCGCCATTATCAAACCACTCCACATCGTGGCTACTAATACTAATATTCCTTTTTTCATAACGAATTATTTTTTTCTACATTCTACTTTCGACGTTTTCACCCCCTACTTGCCTGCTGTTTGCCCGCTGTCTGCATCGGAACCTCATCGGAACCTCATCGGAATCTCATCGGAACCTCATCGGAACCTCGCCCTATCGTTGCCTTATCGCTTTCCTTTCGCTTCCCTTTCGTTGTCCGATCATTGCCTCATCACTTCCCTGCGGATATAGTCATACAATCTCGCAGGTATAAACGGTTTCCCTTTAGCATCTGGTTGCCTTTGATGCCTACTCGCTTCACGTTGAGCCTCAGCATGTTTTTTGGTCCACATCGCGAGCTGTTCGGGGTCTGACATAATGGCTTTTACCTTTGCCATCATTTCCTTAAAGTGTGATACTTCAGGGCGTTTCCCCATTTCTTTTTTCTCTTTCTTACTATATTTCGGCTTGTTACACAAAGTCGCATAACCTGTTCTGCCTGGTATTCCACGCAAATACTTTCCCTCATCAACTTTGCCTCCCGCACTCCGTAAATACGTCGCTACATGTACTATCATAATATCTTTTTTTATTTCAACTTTTCTATTCTCTCGATTTCTTCACACTTCGCCCTTCGATTTGTCGAGCATACGATTTGTCAAGTTCTTCGCCCTTCAGTTGGTCGATTGGTCGATATTTCGCCCCCCTCACTTATGGGATGAGCACGAGACGAAAACCTATATTATTACGATAAGCAGGAACTTCATCTCGATTCGAGACACGACAATCCCACGCATCATTGAGATAACTTCCTCCCCGAGCCACATGGCACGCCCCACTGGCAGAGCCTGTAGGATTCGTCTGCGAATTGCTGCTATAACTACCATACCAATCCTGACACCACTCCCATACATTGCCACTCATATCATAAATTCCTAACTCATTCGGCATCTTCATCCCCACCGTATGAGAAGACCTTCCTCCATTATTAAAATACCATGCAATATTACTAATTGTACTACTACCGCTATACTTATATCCTCGGCTTTCAGAACCTCCTCTTGCAGCATATTCCCATTGCGCCTCCGTCGGTAGCGCAAAATG
Source organism: Paludibacteraceae bacterium (assembly GCA_024400125.1). Taxonomy (GTDB): domain Bacteria; phylum Bacteroidota; class Bacteroidia; order Bacteroidales; family Paludibacteraceae; genus Colicola. The sequence goes on along the minus strand of JAKSNG010000002.1, from coordinate 52,838 downwards.
CTTGCCGCCTAACTGAGAAGACAACAGACTATTCAACTTGCTGATAAAGTTTTTGCAATCGTCCCAACTAATATTTTCCATAGGTATTGTACTTCCATAATAAGTTCTTATATTATTGCCCATCACCGCTTCCCACAACTCCTGCGTCACCTCATACTTGCCAATATAGTAATCCGACAAAGTAACCAAATGAGTCGGTTTTTCATCACTATCTGCACCATTTCCTTGCTCACTTGTGGCGCCCATCGTAAACGTGCCGCCTTCCACTTTCACCATCTCAAAGGTTACTCCCTTCACAGTAAAAGTCTCATTTCCTCTACCTGCTGTTACCTTAAACACCAAATTGCTGCACACTAATTTCTCCACTTCATTCAGCACATTCCATATTATTTGTTTGTGTCCAGCACTTACATTTTTTCCCACATCGCCTGTTACCTGCTTGATGGGCCGTGAATAGGTTTTTCCCCCATCCGTAGAATAGCACACACTTATCGTAGCGGCTTTGTCCAAATCGTAACTCACCACGATATTTTTCCCCACCTGTTCAGCAGATACATTACTCACTTTCTGTGCTACTGCCATTCCACACACCGCACACAAACACACTATTATCAAACTCCTTCGCTTCATATTCTTCATATTCTTCATATTCGTAATTTACTTCATTTTTTATTCTTCATTCAATATTGCACATCCACTCTCAATTATTCATTATCAATCATTGAGCGTTGTTCTAATTCGCGACGAATCTCCTCTTCACTGGGGAGATAAGGCAGGTACTTGCTGGCAAAAATCTGACGAGAATCTTCCAAAACAGAATACTTAACCACTGTTTCATCCTTCTCGGCACACATCAAGATTCCAATCGTAGGATTATCTCCTTCTCCTCGTTTCAAGTCATCAAACATACGAATATACATATCCATTTGCCCAACATCCTGATGAGTCAGTTTGTCCGCTTTCAGGTCAACTAATACAAAACACTTGAGTATGTAATTATAGAAAACGAGGTCTATATAAAAATCGCTCGTTTCTGTAGCAATACGATATTGCCGTTTTACAAAAGAAAAGCCCCTACCCAACTCTAACAAAAACTGTTGCATATTGTCCATAAGCGCATCTTCCAAAGATTTCTCGCGATGCTCTGGATACGGAGGCAAACCCACAAATTCAAGCACATACGGATCCTTTACGAATGACCGTGTATCAATAGTCGGAACAGATTGGCTACACACGTGTAGCATTTTCGTTTCACTTTTTTCTAATTGTCGCTGATAATAGAACGAATGGATATTACGCTCTAACTGACGAACCGTCCATTGCTGCTCTGCCGCCTCACGCAAATACCACTCCCGAGCAGATGGGTCATCTACTCTCATAATCAGGCGGTTATGACTCCATGGCAATTGGCTACACAGTGTGTAGCAAATCTGTTCATCTGGATATGTACGATAAAATTGGCGCATATTTCGCAAGTTAGCATACGAGAAACCCTCTCCAAACTCCGATGTTAATTCTTGAGATAAACGTTTCAGTATTTGCTCACCATACGTGGCACGTTCTGCCCCTTGCTGTTCTTCTTGCACGATGCGCTTTCCTATCAACCAATACGAATAAACCATCGCACTATTTACGGCACGCACAGACAATCGGCGCGCTTCTTCCAATATAGAACGCACATCGTGAACAATATCTGCCGTAGTGCGTAGACTCGCAAGGGTCTGGATTTTCATTTCTTTCTCCATATCTTTTCAGAATTCATTATCTTTTCATTCCTTTTTCTCCATAAGTTCATCTGCGTCCAGATGTTTCTTGATGGCTTGTGGTGGAGTGTTGACAACCCTCATTTCACAATCGTCACGACCTCCGTTCGAACAACCATCTGCTCATCTTTAATTTGATTAGCAGACAACCACCTCAAAAATGGTTCATATTTGAGCGTTCGTGGCAATTGCTCCTCTCGCCAATTTTGACCACCTTGCGTGTCATTCGCTTTCGTAAAACGATTGGGCGAGAAAACTACATACAAGATATTCTGCTCTTGCTCCAACTGCGTATTGAGTGTGTACTCATCTGCCGACACATCAGCCACACTTGAGAAAAACAAATACTCCTTATTCGCTTCAATCGTTTGACAACCAGTCGAACTACTCATATACGGAAGCAAGCAATATGCGTCTTTGTTTCCATCAACTAAATACACGCACAACGCTCCCGCTACCGGCGACTGAAAACGCAAAAACAAGTCATTGCCATCATAAAACGTTGTCCTTCCTCGTTTCTCAGCAGGACTATTGATAAACTCCGCCTTAATATCTATCGGCTCACCCACTCGCTCACGACCAGTACCCTCTACATACACTTTTACATGCCATAACTCGCCATCATGAATAGAAGTCAGCACTTCCTCCTTAGTCGTCTGCAACCACTCTCCACGAGAAGATGTTCCTCCCATCGAGAAAAAATCATCACTATACGAATGCGACTTCCCTGCATCATTAGATCGCTCTACTTGTACAATGATATTGCTCACATCAACACCAAACTTATCCTCTAACGCTTTCTGCTTAGCGCGCTCAATAGCTCGTTTTTCAGCATCTTCTTGTGACTCCTTGCGGTCATTAGATTTATATTCATACGTAATCGACAATGATACCACTTTAGCCGCAGCCAAAGGAGAAACGACCAAATTAAGCAATAGCAATAGTAAACAAACGTGTTTCATGATACAATAGTCACAGTTATTTCTCAATAATCAACTTAATCAGATAGAAGACGGCGTAATTGAGCATATCGAAATAATTGCCATCGCAGCCCTCTGAGATAAGCGTTTGATTGTCATTGGCAGAGATAGACTTATTACGGTTAATCTTCGTCAAGATAATATCTGTCAACGACGAGCCTAACATATCACGCCATGCTTCGCCATAGTCATGATTCTTACGCAACATCAGTTCTTTGGCTTGTTGCATATATTGATCATAGAGCTCTATCGTTTTTTCAGCCGTCATATCTATCGAATCAGCATAGCCCTCATTGAGTTGAATAAGCCCGATGATAGAGTAATTGACAATTGCCATCAACTCCCCCTCAACCGATTCTCCAACAAGATTAACACCCGTAGTTTCTATCTCGCGGATGCGTTTGGCTTTGATGAACAATTGGTCATTGACAGTCTGCGGACGCATAATACGCCACGATGGACCATAGTCCTTCATTTTCTTTACATAAATCTCTCGGCAGAGTGCTGCCACTTGGTCAAATTCATTCGATGTATTCATGAGAATCAAAAGTTGAAAGTCAATAGTTGAGTTAGTTCAATGGGCTGCTGTTCGCCCGTTGCCATATTCTTGAGCATAACGGTATTCGTTTCCATCTCGTTTCCACCCACAATAGCTACATACGGAATGTGCTTAGCATCTGCATATCCCATCTGTTTCTTCATTTTAGCAGGCTCTGGATATACCTCAACACGCACTCCGTTTTCACGCAAAGTTTTTGCCCACTTCAATGCATATCGCAATTCTGCGTCTCCAAAAGTAACAAACAGCACTTGTGTACTATCCATCATCGACTCTGGATAAAGATTGAGTTCGGTCAAAACATCATAGATACGATCGGCACCAAATGAAATTCCCACTCCACTCACGTCGGGCATACCAAAGATACCCGTTAAGTTGTCATAACGTCCTCCTCCGGTGATACTGCCCATCTGCACATCTAAAGCCTTCACCTCAAAAATAGCACCCGTGTAATAGTTCAGTCCACGAGCCAACGTCAAGTCTAATTCCAGCATGAAACGCTCATTCGCAGCAGACGGATTGGATTCATTGACTAAAGCAAAGATTGTACGCAACTCCTCCACACCTTTCATTCCGATTTCGCTATCGCTCAGCACTTGTGCAATCGTATCTAACTTATCTTCATTGCTACCAGATAGCGCTAAAATAGGTTGTAACTTAGCAATCGCGTCTTCACTTAAACCGCGTTCCGCTAATTCCTTATTTACATTATCTAAGCCTATCTTATCTAATTTGTCAATGACAACCGTGATGTCCATCATCTTATCTGGAGCACCAATGACTTCGGCTATACCAGCCAAAATCTTGCGGTTATTGATATGCAACGACACACGAATACCAAAACGGCGATAAACTTCTTGAACAATCTGAATCAGTTCCAGTTCACTCACTAACGACGTTGTACCAATCACATCCACATCACACTGATAGAACTCACGATACCGTCCTTTCTGCGGTCTGTCAGCACGCCATACGGGTTGAATCTGATAGCGACGGAAAGGAAACTGTATCTCATCACGGTGTTGCACAACATAGCGCGCAAAGGGCACCGTCAAGTCATAACGCAGTCCTTTCTCTGGTGCTTCATTGGCTTTTTCGCCGGAGTTTTGAATGCGGAAAAGGAGTTTGTCTCCCTCCTCACCGTACTTGCCCATCAGCGTAGACATCAACTCCATCGACGGAGTCTCTAACTGTTGAAAGCCATATAAGGCAAACACAGAACGGATAGTCGAAAAGATGTAGTTTCTACGAGCCATCTCTACGGCACCAAAATCACGAGTCCCCTTAGGGATATTAGGTTTCTGTATCATAATTCAAAAAATAGATTTCATTATTCGTTCGGTTGCGCCCAACTCCGAGTTGACATAGTCGCGAGCATTCAAACCTAAGCGTACATGCTCCTCTAAGGCTTTGTCTAAAGCCGCTGCTAATTCATGATAATTAGCCACGCTAAATCCAGCATTCGCAGCAATCAAACCTTTTGCCTCACGGAAATGCTGATAGTTAGGGCCAAATAAGACAGGCACCCCATAAACAGCAGCCTCAATCGTATTGTGAATTCCGACCCCAAAGCCACCGCCGATATACGCCACTTGCCCATAGCGATAAATGCTGGATAACAGCCCCATCGAGTCCACCAATATCGTTCTCACATGCTCCACACTATGTGCATTCGCTTCAGAGAGTCGCACTAAACGACCTTGGAATAGATTAAAGATGGCGTCTAAATGTGCTTTATCAATCTCGTGAGGCACTAACACCAACTTGACATCTTCGTGCTCGTTGACATAGCGTGCTAACAACTCCTCATCAGGTAGCCACGTGCTGCCAGCAATAATCACTCTATTAGGCGTTTGTTGGAACACGTTCTTTGTCACATTAGCAAAATGTTCAATGATCGGAATCGCATTGGATTGCTCAGCAATAGCATGCACACGGTCAAAACGAGTGTCACCAGCCACTAATACGCGTAATATATTGTATTTAGCCAACAGTTGACAAGAGTCTTCATCCTGCACAAAAATCTTCGTAAAACAATGCAGCAAATTACGATACCACTTTCCCCACCAACGGAAGAAGAGTTGTCCAGGACGGAAAATGGCCGAAATCAAATACGTAGGAATCATTTGTGCCTTAAGTTCACGCAAGTAAGCTGGCCAAAACTCGTACTTAACAAAAATCACTTTCGTTGGTCTAATAGCCGCAATAAACGCTTTCGCATTACGACGCGTGGCAAAAGGCAAGTAATAAATCTCATCCGCAAAGGCATAATTCTTTCTCATCTCATATCCAGATGGCGAGAAAAATGTCAGCACAACCCGAACATCACCTGCATTATCTTGACTTTTGAGACGTTCTATAATTGGACGTGCTTGCTCAAATTCGCCCACAGAAGCCGCATGAAACCATACAACTTCCTTCGCAGCTACTTCGCCTCTTTGCTTAATTCTAACCAACGTGTCACGTTGCCCACGCACCAATAATTGGGCTTTTTTATGCCCACAAAGCGCAGCTATTCGTATGAGTAAAAAATATAAACGCATAATATTACATAAAAATCGCGCAAAATTACAATTTTTTTTTGGTATATGCAAATTTTTATGTAATTTTGCAGCAAATTTCGAATATGATTACTATTCTTGCTATCGAATCCAGTTGTGACGACACCTCTGCAGCCGTCATCCAAGATGGGCTTTTGCTCAGCAATGTAACCGCTTCTCAAAAAGTACATGAGGAGTTTGGCGGTGTCGTACCCGAGTTAGCGAGCCGCGCACATCAACTCAATATTATTCCAGTCATTGACACCGCCCTCAAACGTGCAGGCGTGAACGCGAGCGAATTATCCGCTATCGCATTTACACGTGGACCAGGTCTTTTAGGCAGTTTATTGGTCGGCACTTCATTTGCTAAGGGTTTAGCTCAATCGCTGAACATTCCCATAGTCGATGTCAATCACTTACAAGGGCACATCATGGCACATTTTGTTGAGCCATCAGAAGCATATAAACAAACTGTCCCCAGCCTGCAAAACGCTGTTATCCGACATCCCGAGTTCCCATTCCTTTGCCTTCTTGTAAGCGGAGGCAATAGCCAAATCGTGTTGGTGAAAGCGTACAACGATATGCAAATCATTGGACAAACAATTGACGATGCTGCTGGCGAAGCCTTCGACAAATGCGCCAAAGTGTTAGGATTACCCTACCCTGGCGGTCCATGGATTGATAAATTAGCACACGAAGGAGACGCGCACGCCTTCCAATTTGCTGAACCACATATTGCGGGATACGATTACTCGTTCTCTGGATTAAAAACATCGTTTCTATACACCATTAGAGATATGATGAAAGCAGAGCACGTAGATACGGTGGAAGATTTATTAGACCGTATTCCTCTCTTAAAAGAGAATCTCTGCGCGAGTCTGCAATTCACCATCATAGATGTGCTAATGCGCAAACTCAAAAAAGCTGCTAACGACTTGCATATCAATCGTATAGCCGTAGCAGGAGGTGTCAGCGCAAATAGCGGATTACGCGAAGCGTTCTTGGATTATGGTCGTCGCTATCATTGGGATGTATTTATTCCTCCATTTTCCTTCACAACAGACAATGCGGCTATGATTGCACAAGCCGGATATTTCAAATACCAAGACAACGATTTTTGCGCCATCGATGAAGTTCCTTTCGCCAAAACTCAAATCTAAACTACTTCCTTATCGTGACATCATCATTTTTGCAGTCACATTGCTTGTTAGCAACTACTTTTGGAAGTTCACCGTTCATGGAGATGATGCGGTCGGTTTAGTGACTTGGTTCGGTATCAACATCACCGCACCATTTGCATGGATGGCTGAGAACATTACCAATGCTGTCTATTGGTGCGTATCTCTTTTCCGAGATACGATTTATCAAGCAGATACCTACACCTTGCGTTTTACCAGCGGCAGCGGCACACGTATCGTATGGTCATGCACACCACTCAAACAAATCTTTATTTGGACTTGCATCATGGTCGCTACGCCTAAAAACGAGTGGAAAAAGTGGGGATATACTTTATTGGGAATTTTGCTACTCTATTTCTTCAACATCTTCCGCATCACGTGCATCACACTCTTCATCGAATTCCATCCGGAATGGTTCGAACTGCTGCACACGTATATCTTCAAATACCTATTCTACGGCTTTATGTTCCTACTTTGGGTTGCCTACGTAGAAAAAATTCGTCACAACGAAACTATAAATACGGATTAAACTCCAATTCATGCGCAATCGTTGTGGGGTATCCATGTCCTGGATAAACCTGTGTTTCTTTAGGCAAAGCCGCTAACTTCTGTAGTGATTGAATCAATTGTCGCATATCACCTCCAGGTAAATCTGTACGTCCAATAGACTCTTGAAACAGCGTGTCGCCCGTAAAAACCACGCCTTCCTCAGACCAATAATAGCACACCGAATCTTCTTTGTGCCCAGGAGTACGCAGCACTTGGCATGAAAAAGGTGCAAAATTCAATACCTCCAAATGATTCTCGGTATCTGTACTCGCAATAGGTGAATTACATACTTGTGAATCAACGCCATAGATAGGCAAAGCAGGATAACGCTTATGCAGATATTCCAATCCACAGATATGATCTGGATGACTATGCGTAATCAACACAGCAATAGGCGTTAAATGGTTGACATCCATATACTGTTGAAACCGCTCATTCTCTTTTTCGCCATACATACCAGGATCAATAATCAGCACTGGAACCTCCTTTATTTCAGACGATTGTTCGGCACGAACTATATAGGTGCATTCACGGTATGGATTGAAATAAAAAGTATGAATATTCATCGCTTCAATGTAGTTAACAACGTTCAGGGAACTCACCATATTCCTCAAACGTATAATTCAAAAAATCATTCATCGGCTTGACAGTTCGACAAATATCTACCACATGGTCTAAAAAATCTGGAGCACACACTTGCGCGTCAGTCAACATCGTAGAACACGTGAACGACTTGCGCTTCAACCAATCTGCATGTACAAAATTCGGGTCAAATCCTGCTGGTACTTTCTTAAGCATCCACTCAGTATCAAAATCACAAAAATAGCGTTTCCATTGTGGCGCAGCCATAATTGTTTCTACTTCTTCATAGTTAGCCTCAATCTCGCGACGCAAAGCACGCAGCAAATCTGGACACGGATTCCATATTCCTGCAGAAACCATACAATACCCAGGCTGTATATGCACATAATAGCCACCATGTTGTGATTTTTTACCTCCTTTAGCGGCAGGAAACGTTCCAAACCATTCTTTATAAGGACGCTTATCTGCAGAAAAACGAACATCACGATAAATCCTCCAAATGCAATCGCGCGGAGTAAGTCCAGCAAACTCTGGCTCAAACTCCGTCAAACGAGCAATCAACTGCTCCGTAAAAGAAACAAACGTACCTTGACACGCACGAAAACGCTCCTTATTAGCCTCAAACCACTCACGATTATTGTGATTGGAAAGATCCGATAAAAAAGACAATATATCTTTCATAGAACTATTTTTAACTATTCCGACTGCAAAAGTACAAAAAAATTTGCATATACCAAAAAAAAAGTGTACTTTTGCACGCTAATTTGAAGAAATCATGTTATTATCTATGACAGGCTACGGAAAAGCCGAATATACTTTTTCCGACCACAAAACAATTGTAGAAATTCGCTCGCTTAATAGCAAGCAATTGGATTTAACACTCAAAGCAAGCGGACTCTTCCGCGACAAAGAAGCCGCTATCCGTGCCATGCTGACCTCACCATTGGAACGCGGAAAAGTAGATGTTACTATCTACACCCAAGACTTGGGCGAACAGTCTAAAGAATTTGCACCAATCAACCGAGAGGCCTTCAAGTATTATTATAAGGAATTAGTTTCCCTCCAAACCGAACTCGGCATCCCAGCCAACGCAGACTTAGTCTCTTCCGTAATGCGAATGCCTGAAGTATGCAAAAGCGCCAACTCTGAAATCGTATTGGACGACAAAGAATGGGAATTGCTACAAGATGCCATCCAACGCGCTCTTCAAGACTTTGTGGCTTTCCGCACGCAAGAAGGTGCTTCCTTGGAACGTATGTTCACCGAGAAACTGAATGGCATATCTACGTTACTGGCAGAAGTCGAGCCTTACGAAAAGAATCGCGTCAATAATATCAAACAACGTCTGCTCGCTAACCTCGATAAACTGGCAGAGGAAACGAAACAAGCCGTAGATCAAAATCGCCTCGAAGCCGAACTCATCTATTATCTTGAGAAACTGGATATCACCGAGGAGAAAGTGAGACTCACCAATCATATCCGATACTTCTTTGAAGTAATGAACGACCAAACAACCGGCGTCGGCAAAAAACTCGGATTTGTCGCACAAGAAATGGGACGAGAAATCAATACATTAGGCAGCAAATCTAACCAATCGGAAATGCAAATTATCGTCGTCAAAATGAAAGATATTCTGGAGCAAATCAAAGAACAAGTCTTAAACGTCCTATAACCAACATACACCATGATATACATTTTTTGTGCCCCAAGTGGTAGCGGCAAATCAACAATGGTTAAGCACCTACTAACCACGTTTCCAAATACTTTTGAACTGAGCATTAGTTGTACTACACGTGCTCCACGTGGCGAAGAAGTACACGGACGAGAATATTACTTTATCTCTCCCGAAGAATTTCGCCAACGCATCGCACGCGACGAATTCATCGAACACGAACAAGTGTACGAAGGCTTATACTACGGCACACTCAAATCAGAGATCTCTCGCATAGAAGGCAACGGACACCACGTTATCTTCGATGTGGACGTCAAAGGCGGTATCAACCTCAAGCATATCTTTGGAGACCGCGCAGTCAGTATTTTTATTTGTCCTCCATCCATTGACTGTCTCCGAGACCGACTAATCGGACGAGGGGATACCGCACCCGAAATGATTGAAAAACGCGTTGCCAAAGCATCCAAGGAGATGGAAGATAAAATACATTTTGACCACATTATCATCAACGATAACTTGCAATCAGCTTTCGCCAACTTAGACACACTTATTCACAATACACTCTAATCACTCGTGGCTAAAATCGGAATATATGGTGGCAGTTTTAATCCTGTGCATTTTGGACACTTAGGATTAGCACAATGGGTTGTGGAACACACGGATTTAGATGCCGTATGGATGATGGTTAGTCCTAACAATCCGCTTAAAAATCGTGCTATCTTGACAGATGCACACGTCCGTATGGCTGAGGTGCAAGCTGCCATTAACCAAATACCAAATGTCAAAGACAAATTGATTGCTTGCGGTTTTGAGTTCCATCTACCAGTGCCTAATTACACCGCCAACACCTTGCGCGAACTCAGCAAAACCTATCCCGAACACGAATTTACTCTTCTCATCGGCGAAGATAATTGGCAGATTTTTGACCAATGGCGCGAGTACGAATATATACTTGACAACTACCGCGTCTTAGTGTACCCTCGACACAATGAGAGCAATCATCAGTGCCCTACTCTCAACACAAAGCGCGTCGTTTTCCTATCCGACGCGCCCTATTTCAATATCTCAAGTACCGAGATTCGTAACTCTATTCTATAGCACTCACATCGTTAACCTCGACGCTGACGAACTACTTCATAAATCATTACCCCTGCGGCTACCGACACATTCAAGCTCTCTATCGAACCTGCCATTGGGATACGCACTTGCTCTGTGCAGAGTTTGAGATTCTCCTCGTAGATACCATGTTCTTCATTGCCCATCACAATCGCCACAGGTTGAGTCATATCTGACTTTGTATAGTCATGTGTCGCATGCTCCGTTGCTGCCACGATATGCAATCCGCTATCTCGTAAATATCGCAACGCATTCTGCATATTTTCCACTTTACATACAGGCAACGTATGTAATGCACCCGCAGAAGTCTTTATCGCATCACCGTTGATAGCCACACCACTACGAGCTGCTATCACCAACGCATCCACTCCAGCACAAGCACACGTACGAGCAATCGCGCCAAAATTACGCACATCTGTGATACCATCCAGCACCATTAAAAATGGTGTCTTTCCTGCTTCAAACAACCCTTGTATCATTTCTTCCAATGGTTGGAACTCAATTGGCGACAAGAATGCGATTACACCTTGGTGGTTTTTGTCCGTAAACTGATTCAATTTCTCTACCGGAACACGTTGTATGGAGGCGGTTGCGCCTACTCCATCCTGTGGATAGAGAGCATCTAACTTTGCCAATAATTCTCGACCTATCGCAGACGACATGTCTCGGCGTAACAAGATTTTATCAAACGTCTTGCCTGCATCCAAAGCTTCTATCACAGCACGGATGCCAAAAACCATTTCCGATTCTTTGGGGCGCTTTGTTTCGTAGCGCGGTTTAGTAGTATTCATCATTGTTTAGTTATATTGTCAAAGCACGAAGTGCCATAATTAATGCGCGCGTACATGCACACTGAGTTATTTGATCACGCAAGCGTCCTAAATGGAAACATTCTGCGTGCGTTCCGTGCGCCGTAGCGCACGCAATCCAAACAGTTCCTACAGGTTTCTCTTTGGTGCCGCCTGATGGACCAGCTATTCCGCTGGTTGCAATTGCCATATCCGTGTGTAGTAACTGACGCACATTTTCTGCCATTGCCTTCACCGTCTCCTCACTGACTGCACCCACAGTTTGTAACACCTCTGCAGGAACAGAAAGCACATTGCGTTTAACTTGGTTGTCATATGCCACCACACTGCCCATAAACCATTCCGAACTACCAGGATGCGCATTGAGTAATGCCGCCAATCGACCGCCTGTGCAAGATTCCGCAGTAGCAATCGTGTACCCCTTAGCCCGCAAACGTTCCCCTAAAGCCAACTCCAATGGTTTATCTTCAGTCATAATCAACCACTGTGCAACAAGTTGCTGTAACTCCTCAAATTTCCTATCTAACAAAGCCTGTTCATCAGCGGCATCCAAACGCAAACGAATGGTACCGTCTTTAGGCAAATAAGCCAAATGCAAATTCTTCGGCAATGCCGTTTCCCACTCCTCCAAATGAATAGCCAAAGCCGATTCAGATATACCAGCCACCAACAAAGTGCGATTTTGTCCAAGGCGTTGGAAAGACAAAACATGCTCTTCAATCATGTGACGAATAGTCGGTATTATCTGTTCCTGCATAGCTATCTCCATTTCGTAAGGTACGCCAGGAAGAGAGAAAAGCACTTTACCATTCATCTGCCACATCATCAGCGGTGCAGTCCCTACTCGATTAGGCAGAACCGTGCAGTTTGCTGGCACAAGCCACTGCGTTGCCGTCAACCGATTCAGCACATCAGGACGGTCTCGATAAAGGCTCTCTATCTGCGCTTTAACAGTGTCATCTTCCACTAACGTTGTATGGAAATAGTCGCACAAGACATTCTTGGTGATATCGTCTTTTGTTGGACCTAAACCACCTGTCGTGATGACTATCTCCGAACGCTGTAATGCCTCATCTATCGCCGTGCGAATATGATTTGCGTCATCATGCACAGAAGTTATTTGATAGAGCAAAATGCCCTCCTCCAACAACAATTGTGCCATGAAGGCAGAGTTGGTATCCACAACCTGCCCTATGAGCAACTCGTCTCCGATTGTAATAATCTCACATTGCATATTATTGCTTACATTGTTTTGCCCACTCTTGCGCTGTCAAGCATAATTCCTCATACCACGCTTGCCCAAAACGCCGAATGAGCGGTTCCTTCAAAAACTCGTATAACTTGATTTTATTTTTCTTGCCCAACACCCGTGCACAATGACACACATCCCAACGATGATAATTAAGCCCAACTGTGTATTCCGCACCTGACAAAGCACTTAGTCGAATAGGATATAAATGGCAAGAAATCGGTTTAAGAAACGTGATTTTGCCAGCTCGATAAGCTTTCTCAATCAAGCAATAACACCATCCATTATGGTCCGTTCGTGCAAAGACACAATCCTTATTATTCACAATAGACGTGACACGCTCTCCTGAAGGATCAATATACGAAATACCCTGCTCTTTCACCACCTCACGCGCTTCTTTTGTCATCTCGGGCAGCAGAAGGGGCAAAATCTTTTCAACCTCTTCGCACTCTTCGTCACTAATTGGCGCACCAGCATCTCCCTCGATACAGCAACATCCATGGCACACACCCAAGTCGCAACAGAATTCTTTTTCCAAGACGTCCAGCGAAACCAATGTATTTCCAATTGCGAACATTACAATATTCCCTCCAAACAAATTTTAAGACCTATCGCTATCAAAATGATGCCACCTAACAGTTCGACATTAAACGTAAAGCGCTCTCCCACTTTCCAGCCAATGCAATACCCCACCAACGAAAATACAAACGACACCAACGCAATAATCCCTATCGCCATCCACAACACTTCGGGATAAGGAATAAACACCACGCCTGTTGCTAATGCGTCAATGGATGTTGCAATAGCCAAAAGCCAAATCGGCGTGTCATTAGAATGCGTTTCTTTCTCATTATGCAAACTATCCCAAATCATCTTACTGCCAATATAGCCCAATAACACCAACGCAATCCATGGCGCAAATCGGCTAAAGAAAGAGGAAAAAACAGCCCCCGCAAAGTACCCTATCAACGGCATCGCTCCTTGAAAAATTCCAAACAGCAATGCCATCCACAATGCTTGTCTCTGCCATCGTCCGTTTGCTAATCCCTTGGCAATGCTGACAGCAAAACAGTCCATGGCTAAGCCAATGGCAATCAAGATAATGGTAATGACATCCATTAGCGTTTATACTTATAGCGAGCTACGGTTTTGCCTTTCACTATATTCGTCAGTTTGGTCTTCACAAACTGCTTCCGAATAGGCGAAATACGATCTGTGAACACATGTGCCTCCAGATGATCATATTCGTGCAGTACAATACGTGCTTTGAAATCCGTATATGTATCCTCATGCCACTTAAAATCGGCATCTTGATAACGAATAGTAATCGTCTTTGGTCGAACAACATTCTCGCTTATACCAGGCAAAGACAAACATCCCTCACTATAAACCGAAGTTTCTTCGCTCTCTTCCACAATCTCTGGATTGATAAATACCTGCTTAAAATTCGCACAATCAGGATATTCTTCGCCCAACTCTGAGCCATCGACGATAAAGAGTCGCAGCGACAAACCCACTTGCGGAGCAGCCAAGCCGCATCCTTCTGCAGCAGTCAATGTCTCCTGCATATTGGCAACCAGCTCTTTCACATCCAATGCACCTTGCTCTACTTCTTCGGTCGGCTTACGTAAAGCTGGTTGACCATATAAATATATTGGTAAAATCATAGTGTACTCAAATAATCTTCTAAAATAATGCATGCAGCAATCTTATCCACTACCGCCTTGTCTTGACGATCTTTTTTCTTCATGCCCCCAGCAATCATTGCTTGATGAGCAATCGTTGACGTAAAACGCTCATCATACGGTATCAGCGGCATCGTAGGAAAATGATTCTTAAACCACCCCATAAAAGGCGTGATATAACGCATAGAATCAGATGGTTGCCCATTGAGTTGTGTCGGGTATCCTATCACCACAGTGTCTATTTCGCCCTTCGCCAATTCATTCGTGAGCCATTGTTGCAATTGATTCGTATCAATCGTAAGCAACGGATTAGCCGTTATGCGGAGCATATCCGTAACGGCTAATCCTGTGCGTTTCTGACCGTAATCAATGGCTAAAATTCGTCCCATTACTTATTCAATTCCTCTTGAATAGCATTGTACTCTGCCTCCATCGAGAAACGGTAGTACAATCCCTTCAGAGTAATCATATAGTCACGATTAGCAGGGTCCATCTTGTGCGCTTGCTCAAAGAACGGTAGCGATTGACGGAACATTTCATTCATATCTTCCAAAGCCAACTTATACTCTTTGGCGTCCATAATATTGGCTGCGTCCTCGTTCATCTTCACCGCTTGATTGTAATATACACGTCCCTTACCTGCTGCTGCATCTGCCATTTTGGGATCTAATTGCAGCGCACGGTCGAATTCTGCTATTGCTTCTTCATAACTCTGTTTATTCTCCTTCAAATTACCCATAATCAAGTGATATTGAGCAACTTCTGGCTCACGCTCAATCGCTTGATTAAGATAGTCAATTGCCATAGATTCCTGATTAGAGAAAATGTAGTAGTTAATCAAGTTCTGCAAAAACCAAGGCTCTTGTGGGAAACGTACCATCGCGTCTTTCAATACCTGAACAAAGTTCGCAGTATCTTTGGTAGTCACATATTCCTGGTACAAGAACTGATTAACAGAAATAGCTTCATACGAGCCCGACTTCAATTGCTCTAACAACGCAATAGCCTCTGGGTGCATCTCTGCCTGAATAGCAAACAGTGCTGCATAATAAGTGTACTCATTATACGTACTATCTTTCGGCATATCTGCTTGCGACTTTTCATCCTGCATCATTGGCAGATTAGGGATATTCAGGTGGTTCATAAACGCATGATAAGCACCCGCAAAATCACGTTGATCATTGAGGAAAATACCATAGATAGGGAAGAGTTGCTTACTGTAGTACTCTTTCATCATCTTTTGCACATTCTTATGCGTTTTGGCATCCGTCATCACTTCGCGGCCCTTCTTATCCAGCGTCATCACCGAAGCCAACTCGTCTGCTTTCAGCAAATAGTCATAACTCTCCATCACAGCTTGACCTGCTGTCTCTTGGTCCATGTTCTGACCCATTTGCTTGAGCAATAACTGTTGTTCACTCTGTTGATAACCAATCATAGCAGCCATATACCAAGTCTCTGCTAAGTCTTTGGTTTCTTCATTAGTCAAAGCCTCTTGAATGAGTTGACGTGCCTTATTATAGTCTGCACTCTCTCCGTAAATCAAAGTCTTAACTTCTTTTACGTTGGCTTTTTGCGCTACGCAGCCTGCGCTTATCAGTGCTAATGCTGCAATAAATAATGTCTTTCTCATATTATTCTTGGTTTTCGTTTTGGTTTGCGTTTTCGTTTGGGTTTTCGTTTTCGGGTTCTTCTTTGGGTACAATACATCCGAACATCAACGTGTCATTGCGTTTCTGCAATTCAATCAGTTTGACGCCTTGTGTAGCACGACCCATCACGCGAATCGAAGACATATCCATACGAATAGCCGTTCCAGACTTTGTTATCAACATCAAGTCATCTTCATCCGTCACTGCCTCAATCGCAATCAATTGTCCTGTCTTATCCGTGAGGTTCATCGTCTTAACGCCTTTACCGCCACGGTTCGTGATACGATAAATTGGTTCGCCATTCTCGTCGTCTAACAATGTACGCTTACCAAAACCGTTCTCCGAAATAACCAGCACAGTCTTGTCTGTATCTTTCGCTACACAAATCATGCCAATTGCACGATCATTCTCACCATCCAACGTAATAGCCTTTACACCAGAAGCATTTCGACCCATTGGACGAACCGTCGATTCGTTGAAACGAACAACCTTACCGTTGTAGCTGGCAATTAACATCTCTGACTGACCATCGGTCAACGTCACTGCGATTAACTCATCACCCTCGCGCAGTCCAACAGCATTGATACCGTTAGCACGTGGACGACTATACGCCTCCAACGTTGTCTTCTTCATCAAACCGTTCTTCGTCGCAAAAATCAGATAGTGGTTATTCACATACTCAGGATCATTCAGTCCCTTCACATTGATGAACGCACGTACTTTGTCGCCCTTCTCCAGGTTAATCATATTCTGAATAGCACGACCCTTCGATTGCTTATTGCCTTCTGGCAATTCATAAACTTTCTGCCAATACAATCGACCTGCCTCCGTAAAGAACATCATCGTTGAGTGCATCGAAGCTTGGTGTACGTATTCAATAAAGTCCTCATCACGTGCCGAACCAGCTTTAGAACCAATACCTCCACGTGCTTGCTGACGGAACTCAGTCAACGGAGTTCGCTTGATATAACCCAAATGAGAAATAGTAATCACCATATCGTCATCTGCATACATATCTTCTGGATTGAACTCAGTTGCCATCTTCACAATCTGCGTACGACGCTCGTCACCATACTTATCTTTAATCTCTTGCAACTCCTCATTAATCACATCATAACGCAACGTCTCCGATGCCAGCAACTCGTTCAAGTGAGCAATCAACTTCTCTATCTCAGCATATTCAGCCTTCAATTCGTCAATACGCAAGCCTGTCAATTGACTCAAGCGCATATCCACGATGGCTTTTGACTGTATGTTATCCAAGTTGAAACGTTGCTCTAAGTTCGTTTGTGCATCTGCCGGAGTACGACTTGCACGAATAATCTTCACCACCTCGTCAATGTTATCGACAGCAATTATCAACCCCTCTAATATATGCGCGCGTTCCTCTGCCTTACGCAGTTCAAAACGTGTACGACGAGTCACCACATCCATACGGTGGTCAACGAAGTTGCTAATCAAATCTTTCAAGTTCAGCAACATTGGACGACCATGAACCAATGCGATATTATTCACACTAAACGATGATTGCAATGCAGTGAACTTATACAATTTATTCAGTACCACTTGAGCATTAGCATCACGCTTAATATCAATCACAATGCGAATATCACGTTTCGATTGGTCAGAGATATCAGATATACCTTCAATCTTCTTGTCGCTGACCAACTCTGCAATATTCTTCACCAAGTCCGACTTAACCACGCCGAACGGCAACTCCGTAATAATAATACGCTCACGACCATTATCTTCCGTCTCAATGTCAGCATTCGAGCGGATAACGATACGTCCGCGACCAGTCTCAAACGCGTCTTTTACGCCTTGGTAACCGTAAATTGTACCTCCAGTTGGGAAATCAGGAGCTTTCACATACTCCATCAAACCCTCTACAGTAATCTCTTCCTCTTCAGGATTAGCGATGCGCGCTTTGCGGTTATTCACCAACGCCATACAACCGTCCATCACTTCCGAGAGGTTGTGAGTAGCCATGTTCGTTGCCATTCCGACTGCAATACCCGTGCCGCCATTCACCAACAGGTTCGGGAAACGGCAGGGCAACACGGTCGGCTCACGCATTGTGTCATCAAAGTTCAGTTGCATATCAACCGTATCTTTCTCGATATCACGCAACATTTCCTCTGCCAAACGACTCAAACGAGCCTCTGTATAACGCATCGCTGCTGGACCATCACCATCGACCGAACCGAAGTTTCCTTGTCCATCTACCAAGCAATAACGCATATTCCAAGGTTGCGCCAAACGTACCAGCGTGCCATAGATAGAACTATCACCATGCGGGTGAAATTTACCCATGACTTCACCGACGATACGCGCACTCTTCTTCGTTTGCTTGTCGGAGTTACAGCCCAACTCGTTCATTCCGTACAATACACGACGTTGAACGGGCTTAAAACCGTCGCGTACATCAGGCAAGGCACGACTTACGATGACACTCATCGAATAGTCGATATACGACTTGCACATCTCCTCGTCAATCTTCACGGGGATAATCTGATCATGTTTGATCAACTCATCCTCATTAACTTCTGTTACATTGTGTTCGTTTTCCATATATTTATTTTATATTTTTTGTTATTTTCGAATCATTTATACCCCCACTAAAAAACCTCAATTTTGCATCCTCAAATTGACCCTCATTTTTCGCCATTTTTGCACCTTAAAAAATAGCATACGTTAAGCATACGTTAAGCATCCCCTACCTCACCCCTATTTTCAACTTTTGACTTTTGACTTTCGACTTTCTACTTTTGACTTTTTATGCCCTCTCCCCAAAAAACGCTGCAAAGATACAAAAAAAAATTACAATTTCCAAATTTTTTTGAAAAAAAGTTCATTTTTTCTTCGACACCCCCTCGATAATTCAATCAACCCCCTCTTAAATCGCAAAAAAATGCGGTTTATGCAAATTTTTCCGCACCCATATTTGCACATATCAGAAAAAAACTGTACCTTTGCGCTTTGAATCGCAAATAAATAAGCAAAAATGACAACCATCATTCTCAAACCGCACAAAGAAGAATCACTCAAACGTTTTCACCCTTGGGTCTTTTCTGGCGCTATTTCTCGCATCGTCTTAGATAAAAACTATCCGCACGAATCACCACAAGAAGGCGAACTCGTACTCGTCACCGATTGCAAGAACACCCCTCTCGGCGTTGGACATTACCAAATAGGGTCAATTACCGTTCGTATGCTGGCTTTTGGCATCAACGAATTACCCGCACATTTCTATCGCGAGCGCATTCACTCTGCCTATCAACTGCGCCAAAGCCTAAAACTGACTTCCGCGCTTAACCCTAATAACAACACCTACCGACTCGTCCACGGCGAAGGAGACAACCTCCCCGGATTAGTCATCGACATCTACGCAAACACCGCTGTCGTTCAAGCACACTCCGTTGGAATGCACTTCGCACGACACGATGTCGCCAAAGCCATCATTCAAGGAATACCCGAAGTGGTCAATGTCTATTACAAATCGGACGACACGCTACCCTTCAAAGCCGATATTCCCAACGAAGACAAAGTCGGTTACCTCATCCAACAAGATCATAACGACGATACGTTCTGGAGCAAGGAGAATGGACTCGAATTTCGTATTGACTGGCTACGTGGACAAAAAACAGGTTTCTTTGTGGATCAACGCGAGAATCGCGCACTCTTAGAGCGCTACGCACACGGGCGCGAAGTCCTTAATATGTTCTGCTACACGGGCGGATTCTCTGTTTACGCACTCCGCGGAGGCGCAAAAATAGTACATTCTGTCGATGTTAGCGAAAAAGCCATCGAACTCGTGCGCGAAAATGTGACACGCAACTTCCCCAACCACTCCAACCACGAAGCTTTTGCCAAAGAAGCATTCGCGTTTATGGCGGACATCAAAAATAAATACGACCTCATCATTCTTGACCCTCCCGCTTTTGCCAAACACCGCGATGCCATCAAAAACGCCCTACGCGGCTACCAACGCATCAACCAAAAAGCAATCGAACAAATTCGACCAGGAGGTATTCTTTTCACTTTCTCTTGCTCGCAAGCCATTGACAAAGAAATGTTCCGCCTCGCAGTCTTCAGCGCAGCCGCAGCAACCGGACGCAAAGTCCGCATCCTGCACCAACTGCACCAACCCGCAGATCATCCTATCAACATCTACCACCCAGAAGGAGAATACCTCAAAGGACTTGTCCTGCAAATTGAGTAATACATATAATTGAGCAATACCTACACTCTCCTACGTTAAAAATATTCTTATTGTGCGTTAAAAAACGTTAAACTTTCAAAATAATCGTTTCGGCTCTTGCACATGTGCAAAAAAATTAGTACCTTTGCACGTTTTTTTGAGACATGCGCACAATTGAGGACATTCGAAAACCCATCCAAAGTGCTTACAACGATTACGAAAAAGCACTCGCGGAAACAATGCAGAGCGATAATCCGCTGCTGCAAGAGGTGTTGCGCTATGTCTATAGCAAGCAAGGAAAACAAATGCGACCGCTATTGGTCTTACTCGCTGCGCAGTTATGTCACGGCGTCACAGATAAGTCCATCAAAACGGCGGTTGCGCTCGAGACCTTACACAATGCCAGCCTCATTCACGATGACGTAGTGGACAATAGCCCTATTCGACATGGCGCGGAAGCCGTGCACAAACATTGGTCTAACAAAATTGCCGTTCTCGTAGGTGACTTCATGCTCGCTAAAGTAATTGCCTGCATCACAGACATACGAAACACTCCAATCCTCAATATCGTTGCACGATTAGGCGAATCACTCAGCAGCGGTGAACTCGTACAATTACACCACAACCGCTCCATGTGGATTTCAGAAGAAGAGTATTTTCATATCATTGACCAAAAAACAGCTCAACTCTTTGCTTCATGCACCGAAGCCGGCGCTGAGTCCAGCGGCGGAAGTCAACGGCAAGTCTCTGCCCTACGCGAATTTGGGCACCAATTGGGAATTTGTTTCCAACTCAAAGACGATGTTCTCGACTACTCCGATGCCGAAGAATTGGGTAAACCAACGATGAACGATCTGCAAGATGGTAAAGCCACACTTCCTATCCTCGTCTCTCTCCAACGTGCTCCAAAAGAGGAAGCTGACTACATCCGACAATTAGCCGAAAGCCTGCACAATAGCGACAATCGAATAGATGCAGAACAAGAAATAAAGTCCTTCGTTCTACGCTACGAAGGAGTACGCTATACGTACGCACAAATGCAAACGCATAAAAAAAGCGCCATCGAAGCGCTTTCTATCTTTCACGATAATCCTACAAAACAAAGTCTTCTGGATTTACTCGAGTACACCATCAATCGCATCCACTAATACCTGACGCTGGTGTTCATCACTCACTTTCTCTACAATATCACTCATAAACGCATGAAGTAACATCCTGCGTCCTGATTCTGGTGATATACCTCGTTGACGCATATAGAACAATGCTGACTCATCCAACTGTCCCGTTGTCGCACCATGAGAAGCTTTTACATCGTCCGCATAAATCTCTAATTGCGGTTGCGTACGCATCGTCGCCGTACGAGACAATAAAATATTGCGGTTGGTCTGTTGCGCTTCCACACGCTGCGCATCTTTCTTAATCTTCAATTCACCCACAAAAGCGCCCTTTGCCTCATCATCCAACACAAACTTAACCACCTGTTCGCTCACGCCCTCACCCACATCGTGGTGCATGCATGTCTTCGTCTCTACATGTTCCTTGCCCTTCAAAAATGCCAACGCATAAACCTCCGTACGACAATTCGATGCCGTATGGTCAATGTGTAATACGTTCGTCGCTGAATGAAAATTCACTAATACGATTCGTAACACAGAATTAGCCGCTTGACGCACATACAAATCGACATCCTGTTCATCCACCAAGACCCACTCTTCTACCTGACCTGCTGCTATGTGTTTTTCTGCTGTCATTCAAATTGTACGTAACCCGTCTCTTCTAATTCCAATGCTAACTCTTTTGTTCCCGTCTTGACAATGCGACCATCAGCCAGCACATGCACATAATCAGGCACAATATAATCTAACAATCGCTGATAATGCGTAATCACAATCGATGCGTTCTGCGGTGTCTTTAAGCGATTAACACCATCTGCCACAATACGCAGCGCATCAATATCTAATCCCGAGTCTGTCTCGTCCAAGATACTCAAACACGGCTCTAACATAGCCATCTGAAATATCTCATTCTTCTTTTTTTCTCCACCGGAGAAGCCCTCATTCACCGAACGGTTATTGAGTTTATCAGCCATCTCAAGCAATGCACGTTTCTCGCGCATTAACTTCAAAAATGCTGTAGCCGACAGCGGCTCTTTACCTTCATACTGACGTTTCTCATTCACCGCCGTACGCATAAAATTCACCATCGACACACCAGGTATCTCTACTGGATATTGAAAAGAAAGGAACACGCCCTCGCGCGCACGAACCTCTGCTGGCATACTTAGCAAGTCTTTGCCATTAAGCAATACCGTGCCTTTCGTCACCTCATATTGCTCATTGCCTGTCAATACGGCAGACAAAGTCGATTTACCCGCACCATTCGGTCCCATTATCGCATGTACTTCGCCCGCACGAATGGTCAAGTCAATACCTTTCAATATCTCCTTCCCTGCTATCGAAGCATGCAAATCATATATTTCAAGAAGATTCATCATCACTTTCTACTTTCTACTTTTGACTTTCGACTTTCTACTTAACTACTTCCATCACCACTTCACCCACCGCCTGCAGCGTAGCTGTACTGATATTGCGCATATCGTCTTCACGAGTATGCCACCACGACGCAAATCCCGTTGCCGTCTTCGCATCATAGTGAATAATATCTACACAAGGGATTCCAACCAAATTGAGATAATAATGATCATCCATAATCGGATAAGCCGTGTTATCTACAAAATAGCGACTATATCCTAACTTGCGCGCAGCACGCCAAATCAGTTCTTGATAGTTCTCTGCATACTGAATGGAGTAATACTCACGGGGGAAAATCGCATCTGGCGAACCCACCATATCCAACAAAATACCGTAACGATACTTCGTCACATTATGCGTCGCGAATAATTGTGAACCCAGACACCACGTGTTCTCTCGTTGAATACCTGTGTATGAACGAGGTGTACCCATATCTTCACAATCGAAGAATACAATATCAATAGACTGATGTGTCGAATCCATACTCAATTGACGTGCCACTTCCAAAAGTACACCTACCCCACTCGCACCATCATTAGCACCTGGCACATTATACGCCCTATCTTCATACAACTCCTCTTCATCACACCACGGACGTGTGTCATAATGTGCACACAGTAATATGGGAGCGGGTGTCTTCGCTGTACGAGATGGGAAATGCGCAATGATATTCATAACCTGCTGATCACGACCAGCATAATTGGTCACCGTCCCCTTCTGCAAATCCACCTCTGCACTACAACTACGCAACTGCTGAATCAGCCATACCGCACAATCAAGATGCGCTTGCGAATTAGGAACTCTCGGACCAAAAGCCATCTGTCGTGCCACGTAAGCATACGCAGAATCGCCCGAAAAAGACGGACGCTCAACTGCTGCAGGTTGCTTAGCACAACCCACCATCATCAACACAAAAAACGGAAGTAACAAACGAAACCGCTTCATCGAAAGAACTTGCCACATCGTTTTACTTAATATTGAGTTCAGAAATGGACTTGTGTTCTTGAATAGCTTGTATCGTACCTGCTATCGGCTCTGCCATAGATACGGTTCGAACTTTAGAACATCTACTGGTATCAAATAGTATAGTGTCTGTAAAGACAAGTTCTTCTAATTCGCTTTCTTCAATCAACCGACATGCTTCACCCGACATAATGCCATGGCTCACTACCGCACGAACAGACTTTGCACCAGCATCTTTCATCGTCTTGGCAGCTGCGCATAACGTTCCTGCTGTATCTACCATATCATCTACAATCACCACATCTTTGCCATACACATCACCCAAAATGCGAATTTCACTCACCTTATTGAAGTCTGGACGATTCTTGTAGCAAATAACCATCGGCACTTCTTTATCGGTCAATAAATGCATCTTCTTAGCAAACGTCGCCGCACGTTTAGATCCACCCACATCCGGAGAAGCCACAATCAGTTTCTTCAACTTGAGCGACTCCACATAGTTAGCCAATACATTGGCACCATATAAGTGATCAACAGGTATATCAAAGAATCCTTGAATCTGATCAGCATGCAAATCTACTGTAATCACACGATCTGCACCTGCTACCTGCAACATGTTTGCCACTAATTTGGCACCGATGGAAACACGCGGTTTATCTTTTCTATCTTGACGCGCCCAGCCGAAATAGGGTATCACAGCTATTACTTTGTATGCACTCGCACGCTTCGCTGCGTCAATCATCAATAGCAATTCCATCAAATGATCACTGTTCGGATTAGTGGACTGAACCAAATAAACCGACTGCCCTCGTACACTGTCATCAAATGCGGCTGCAAACTCGCCGTCCGAGAAACGGCTAATAGTCACTTTACCCAAGCGGCAACCCAAGTGTTCACAAATACGTTGTGCAATTGCACCACCCTGACTACCGGCAAAGACCTTAAACTGACTGGCTTCTTGTAACATGTTATCTCTTCTTTTTCTTTCCTGATAACGGAATCGGTTGATTCTGCAAAGACTCAAACTCCGCAAAATCACAACTCAAGCGTCCTTTTGATAACGTCACTAAGTCTTTCTTAATACGCCCCCAATTGGACTCCTGATCCTTATTCCAAATTAAATTCTTTTGGCGCATACACCGCGCAATGTACAAAATAAGAGACCGTTGCTCACGCTCGTTATTCAGCGTGCAACAATACTCAATCATATCTTGTATAATTCGCCCATAATTACGCATCCGTATGGGCTCTGACTGACGATGTAATGAATCCATTATTTCTCCTTAATCAAATAAATCATTGTTGGATAGTGGTCTCCATAACCATCTTGCCATACACCACCTTTGTGAGTACGAAGTGGAGTGCCTTTATCCTTGCCCTCTTGAACGGTCAAGAATGGTTTGTTGAAAATCTGTGATTTCCAATATACCCACTTTCCTGACTCTAATTTCTCATTCATCATAGGCTCAGAAATGATGATTTGGTCAAACAAGTTCCAACTACCATTATAAGCCAACGAACCGATTCCACGATCCAGTTTTTGCCATAAGGTATTGAACAGACCTTGCTCTGCAACCTCTTCACGAGTCTTACGTGCTTGCAGCACTTCTGCACAACTGTGGTTGTATGGATCGTCGTTCAAGTCACCCATAATCACAATCTTTGCACGAGGCTCTTTCAGATAGATACTGTCAATAATCGACTTTGTCAGCATAGCTGCGGAGTCACGAGTGGCACGCGAACGAAGTTCTCCACCATAACGACTTGGCCAGTGATTAACAATGATATGAATCTTCTCTGGTTTGCCGCCCAACAAATAACCATCTATCTCCAGTTGCAAACGAGACTTTACTAAACCACCATCAGCATAGTGAGCCTTCAGCTCATGACCTTTAGCACTTACCATCTTGAATAACTCTGGATTATACAAGAAGCCGCAATCCACACCACGACGGTCTGGACCTTCTAATAGAACTGGCACCATATTGCGACCATAATCTTTCATTTTCTCCGCTACAGCCTGCAAGCAGCCGAAGTTCTCTACCTCACAAACACCAATACATGCAGCGCCACGAGGATCTTCATCCGTTCCAATCTGTGACAATGCGTATGCCATATTCTTCACTTTGTGCTCATACTTGAGTCCCGTCCAGTGCATTCCGCCATCAGGCAAATACTCATAGTCGTTCTTTCCTTCATCATGAATAGTGTCAAACAAGTTCTCAAGGTTATAGAACCCGATGCAGCGAATCATTTTCTCGCTTTGTGCAGATGCGTTCACCGATAACATCAGTGCCAACGCTAACAAAAAATAGTTGTGTTTCATTGTGGTAAAATTATTGTTTATAAAATATTTTTTTCAAAAACGCTGCAAAATTACAACAAAATTTTGATATATGCAAATAATTTTGTACTTTTGCACGATTTTTATATAAATCTTACTATTATGAGCAGTGTAAACAAAGTTATCTTAGTTGGAAACGTCGGTAGTGACCCTGAAGTTCGTTATTTGGATCGTGGCGTTGCCATCGCTAATTTCAATCTAGCTACCACCGAGCGTGGTTACACGATGCAAAATGGCAACCAAGTGCCAGACCGCACCGAGTGGCACCCTATCGTTTTATGGCGCAATCTCGCCGAATGGGCAGAGAAATTTGTACGTAAAGGCATGAAACTGTACGTGGAGGGAAAACTCCAAACACGCACATGGGAAAAGGACGGACAAGTCCGCCGCAAAACAGAAATCATTGCCGAGAACGTGCAGATTGTATATCGTCCTGACGAATACCGCAACCTCGGTAAAGAGGAAGAAACGCCCGCTGAACCGCAACCGCAACTCGATGAAAACATCTTTTAGTGCATGAAAGAGATTGATTGGTCAAAACTTACTTTTTCTTACACTCCTACGGACTATATAGTGCGTAGCCACTATGCTAATGGCGTTTGGGAACGCCCTTATGCCACCAGCGATGCCACTATACCTATTCACGTGGCAGCCACCGCGCTTCAATATTCGCAACAGGCTTTTGAAGGACTTAAAGCGTATCGTCGAATGGACGGAACGGTAGGGATTTTCCGTCCAGAACTAAATGCTGCGCGTTTGCAGGCTTCTGCCAAAGCCATGTATATAGCACCCGTGCCGACAGACCTTTTTATGGAGGCAGTCATCTTAGCTGTGAAAAAGAATATCGACTACCTACCCCCGTACGGAACAGATGCCACACTCTATATCCGTCCCATTCTCTTTGGTACAACACCCAGAGTGGGTGTCGGTCCGGCGTCCGAGTTTGAATTTTGCGTCGTTGTCACACCTATCGGTCCCTACTACCCTTGCGGTTTTGGCACCACTCCATTTGTCATCAATCGACACGTGGACCGTGCAGCACCATTGGGAACAGGACAATATAAAGTAGGAGGCAACTATGCATCCTCTTTCCGAGCCACCGAACCCGCACACAAACAGGGCGTGGGAGTACTCTTCCTCGATTCTGCCGAACATCGTTATTTAGACGAATGTGGAGCTGCCAACATCTTCCTCATCAAGGATGGCATCTATGTGACGCCTAAGTCAGAATCTATTCTGCCGAGTATCACTAATCGTTCTCTCATGGAATTGTGTGCCGACTTAGGTATTGCTGTAGTAGAGCGTCCAATAGCAGTAGATGAATTAAGCGATTTTCAAGAAGCCGCATCGTGTGGCACAGGCGCTGCTATTTCGCCCATTAGCCGCATTACAGACCCCGACACTGGCAAAGTGTATGAATATGGAGAAAAACCAGGACCAATCTGCCAATTACTATACAAAACCATTCGCGACATCCAATTTGGACGTGTCGAAGATACGCATCATTGGTGCAAAATCATAAATAACCAATAATAAATCACTATGTTTAAAAATCAACCTAAAGGGCTATTTGCCCTCGCTCTCGCCAACACCGGCGAACGTTTTGGCTACTACACAATGTTAGCTATTTTTACCCTCTTCATGCAAGCTAAATTCGGCTGGGCAGAAGATGTCGCAGGCAAAGTTTTTGCTATTTTTCTTGCAGTCGTTTATTTTGTACCATTATTAGGAGGTTGGGTAGCAGACAGAATTGGTTACGGCAAATGTGTAGTTATGGGAATGACCATCATGTTCTTAGGCTATGCTGCATTAGTCATTCCTACCAATCCTGACATGACAGGTGTGATAGTTATGTTAGGAGGTTTACTATTGGTATCCTTGGGAACAGGTCTCTTCAAAGGCAACTTGCAGGTGCTCGTCGGTAACCTTTTCGATGACCCCAAGTATGCAGACCGTCGTGACTCAGCCTTCTCCTTATTCTATATGGCAATTAACATCGGCGCCATGTTTGCTCCATCTATGGCAAAATGGATTACCAACCAGCACTTGTCCAAATATGGTTTTGTTTATGATGCTGCCAATATGGATCCCGCATATTTAGAAGCATTGTCAAATTCATATAGTTTGTGTTTTGGCGTGGCTGCCGTGTCACTAATCTTGTCCGCTGCTGTTTATTTCGGTTTCCGCAATTGGTTTAAGCATGCAGATGTTACTGCCAAGCAGACCAAAGAAGCAGACGCAGATGCTGTTGAACTCACGCCTAAACAGACCAAAGACCGCATTACGGCACTCTTATTGGTGTTTGCTGTTGTAATCTTCTTCTGGATGGCTTTCCATCAAAATGGTTCAGCTTTGACTTTCTTTGCCAAGAAATATACCAATCTTAGCATCCATGGCGGCATGCGATTTGGTTTTAACATCTGGAGTTTAGCCTTGATTGCTGCTTCTGTATATACAGGTTTTGCTACCATCCAAAGCAAGATTGCTAAGTCAAAGATTATTTGTGGATTGATTACCCTCGTATTGTGGAGCGGAGCTATTGCACTCTTTTTAGGTATGCCTAACCCAGTAGCTGCGCAACCATCTGACTTCCAACAATTTAATCCATTCTTTGTAGTAGCCCTAACGCCATTCAGTATGGCATTTTTTGGTGCTTTAGAAAAACGTGGTAAAGCAGTTAGCGCTCCAGCACGTATTGCATGGGGTATGTTAGTAGCAGCCGTCGGATTTGGTGTTATCACTATTGCGTCAGTAGGACTGATTTCTCCAATGGATTTGGGCGATAGCACGCAAAGTATATTGTCCCCTTCATGGCTGATTTCTACTTATCTCACCCTCACTTTAGCAGAATTATTGCTTAGTCCAATGGGAATCTCTTTTGTTAGCAAAGTCGCTCCTCCCAAATTCAAAGGCATGATGATGGGTGGCTGGTTTGTTGCCACCGCTATTGGCAACTATCTAAGCCAAATACCTTCACAACTATGGAATCGCATTCCTCTGATGTACAACTGGGGCATTCTCATTGGATTATGCTTAATCAGCGCTATTGTAATGTTTGCCTTACTGAAGAAACTGAATGAAATGACTAAATAAATTCATACCACGATGAAAGAGACTTTATTAAAAATCGCTGAATATATCGAGGAACAAAATGCTCGTCTTGAAGCAATAGAACGCAAAGTGGCTTCCTTAGAAAACACGTTAGAGCAAGCACACAAGCAAGAAGAACTACAGGAGGCAGAGATTAAGCGTCTCAAAGAGCAACTTGCCGTAGCTACGACTTTGGCTGCTCAACCTGCTCCACAACCTGCTCCGGAAGTGGTTGCAGAAGAGTTTGCAGAGGCTGAGCAAGAAGACGAAGTAGCCATATCTAATGTAGATGCTCAATTAGAGCAAGACATGAAGATGGCAGAATTAGAGGCTCGTCTCATTGACTTGGAAGTGAAAGAAGAGGCCAAATCTGCTGATCCTTTTGCAGAGCGTGCACTCTTTGGCACACCCGTCGATGATATTCGTCACGCGATTTCGTTAGGAGATCGCTTCTTGTTCCAACGCGAACTCTTTGCTCAAAACGGCGAACTCATGCAGAAAACGTTGGAGACACTCAATAATCAAGCCAATATGGATGAAGCCATTGCGTATCTCGACAAACATTTTGCAGATTGGGACAAAGAATCAACTGCTTATCAGCTCTTCCTCAACGTCCTTCACCGCCGCTTTTGACTTTCAACTTTCGACTTTTGACTCCCATGCTCTACCTCGTCCCTACACCGGTTGGAAATTTAGAAGACATCACACTTCGAGCATTGCGTGTGCTCAAAGAAGTGGATCTCATCTTAGCAGAGGACACACGGACTTCGTCTGTTTTGCTCAAGCACTACGACATCCATACTCCTTTGCGCTCACATCACAAGTTCAACGAGCACGAGACCTCCAACGCCGTAGCAGACGAGATTGCTGCTGGCAAGAACGTTGCCCTTATCTCTGATGCTGGCACTCCTGGTATCTCTGACCCAGGTTTTATGCTCGCGCGCGCGTGTATAGAAAAAGGAGTAGAAGTGCAATGTCTTCCTGGTGCCACTGCTTTTGTGCCGGCACTCATTGATAGTGGACTGCCTTGTGACCGATTCTATTTTGAGGGATTCTTGCCGCAAAAGAAAGGACGGCAGACTCGTTTGCAACAATTGGCAGAGCAAGAGCATACGATGATTATCTACGAGTCCCCGTTCCGATTGGTCAAGACCCTGGAGCAGTTGGCACAAGTCCTTGGTGCAGAACGCCGTGCATCTGTCAGCAGGGAGATTTCCAAGAAGTTTGAAGACACCCAACGTGGCACTTTAGTAGAGTTAATAGAGCACTATAAACAAACACCGCCTAAAGGCGAAATCGTTATGATTGTAGAGGGCAAATCCTCTAAAAAAGGAGATGAGTAATTTATCTGGATTAGCAAAAGACACAGCCATTTATGGCATCAGCAGTATAGTAGGAAAGTTCCTTAATTATCTGCTCGTTCCACTATATACCTACGTACTTCAAAACACCGCCGACTATGGTATCGTGACTAACTTGTACGCATGGACAGCATTGTTACTCGTCATCTTGACCTACGGCATGGAGACAGGCTTCTTCCGTTTTGCTAACAAGGACGGATACGATGCTCGTTCTGTCTATAAAACCAGTATGTGGACCGTCTTTGCAACCAGCGTCCTTTTTGCCGTTGTCTGCCTTGTTTTTCAGCAACCGATTGCTAATGGTTTGGGCTACGAACACCATGCTAATTTCATTGCCATGATGGCTATGACGGTGGCAATGGACGCCCTATCCAGCGTGCCTTTTGCCTATCTCCGTTACCAGAAACGTGCCATTCTTTTTGCGGCACTCAAGCTGCTGTTTGTAGTACTTAACATTGCCTTCAACCTACTCTTCTTGATTATTCTGCAATGGCAAGACGTCACCTATGTCTTCCTCAGCAATATCCTTGCCACTACCATCCAGACTGTCATTTTGCTGCTGCTCACATTGCCGCGTGGTGGTCAATACTCATGGGGACTGCTCAAGGAACTGCTGCGTTATTCGTTGCCATTGCTGGTACTCGGTATTGCTGGCATCATGAACCAGACGCTTGACCGTATTATTTTCCCCTATCTTTATTCGGGCGAAGATGCAGAGGCTCAACTCGGTATTTATGGTGCTTGTTTCAAGGTAGCGATGGTCATGATGATGTTCACGCAGGCTTTTCGCTATGCGTACGAACCATTTGTTTTTGCCAAACACAAAGACCGTCAATCCGTCGAGGCATACGCTGATGCCATGAAGTATTACATCATCTTCTCTTATCTTATCCTGCTCGTGGTTGTCGTTTATTTGGACATCTTCAAGTACATTATCGGCTCCACCTATTGGGAGGGTTTGCGTATTGTGCCTATCGTCCTTTGGACATACATTTTCCAGGGAGTGTATTTCAATCTCTCTTTCTGGTATAAGTTAACGGACGAGACACGTTTCGGTGCTATCTTTTCTTTGATTGGTTTAGCCATCACCGTCGTTCTACAGATTGTGGGCGTTCCTCGCATCGGTTATTGGGCATCGTGCGGCAGCAGTTTAGTGTGCTATTTCGTGATTATGCTCATCAGCTATTTAGTTGGTCGCAAGCACTTAGACATCCCATACGACTTACGTCGAATTGGTCTATATACGGGCGTTATTGTTGTGTTATTGGGCATATTTTATCTCGTACCAATGGCACTTCAGCACAGCGGACTACTGTCCATCAATACCACAACTTATACACTTACGCGTATGGCATTTGGCACCGTGCTGATTCTGGTCTTTGCATGTATCGCATTCCGTTTGGACATCCGTTCTATTCTTCCGCAACGGCTACATCGAGGCAAGTAACTTTTAACAACAAATCACATGGGCTTGTGGATATCACTTTCAACTTGCAACTTGCAACTTTCTATGCCAGTCATACACTACCCATGCTCAACTACAACCGCGACCACACCGCGACCAGTCTATACTATTTCTGTTCTATTTCTGTTCGCCGACCCTAATTTGTTTCGTCCTTTTTTAGGCGATCTTTTCCGAGAGGATACCGAGAGGTTACCGAGCGGCTTGTCCCCCTATTTTCTGCCATTTTTGTGACCACAGTACAAGAGTACCACATTTTTCATAAAATGTTTGGTAATGATTACCAATTATCTATGTTTCAATAAAATTTCTCGAACAAATAACTATATGCATATTGTCAGGACAACGAAATCCAACATGCTGCATTAACGCTCCCAACGCAGAAAATGTGCGAATTTAAAATCACAGGTTTTATATGCCTTGGTGCATTTACTGCCGCCATATTCAGCATTCGAGGTAGCGTTTTGGACTCTTGAAGGGCAGATATACCCATCAAATCGTAACGATTCTTCGTTTTTGTCACGAGAATATTGTCAGTTAAACTCTTGATTACAAACACTTTAACGAATCACAAAGCGTTACGTTACAGCGTTACAGTCCCAAAAAACGAAGGGGGTATTTCTTTTTTTACCCTCTTTATTATTATATATATTATTGATTATTAGATAGTTATATATAGTATATAGAGATTTGCGGCAAAGTGTGTACCCTCAATTTTTAATCTGTAACGCTGTAACGCTGTAACGCTTAACTCATCCACTTTGTCTGCCGACAGTTCATAAAAAGGTAAAAAGTAAAAAGTATCGAAATTAAATTAGTAATGGAGCATCGCGCAGATGTACGCGTGTAGAGTATAAGAAGAGAGATGGAAAAACAAAATCGCTTATGTTTTACTTTTTACCTTTTTCTTTCTTTTCTTAGGGACAATCTATTAAATACATTGTCTTTCCCTAAAAAAAAGTAGTTTTTGGTGGCGGATTGGCGGGGATGTCCACGTCCGCAGGTGCTCCGTTGGTGCTGCGAGACTACGTCCGATGAATGTAGCCACTTTCCGAGAGGATAGCGAGCGGATATATTCTATGAAAAAGAAAGGGCGAGACGTAAGTCCCACCCTGAATGTTTTCACAACGGAATAATCCTTATTGTGTATATCCTTCAAAAAGGTGCTGCAAAAGTACTGCCATTCTGTGCAATCTTTCTGCATAGGAATATTAAAAAGTTATTATATGGAAAAATGTTGATACTCATCAGAGGAACTATTAATTCCATGATGCAAATCAAATCCATTTCCTATTATGTATAAGTTTCTAATCATATTTACAAAGAACTCGTCCTTTCTTACCACTCTGCCTTATACCACTTTTGGATGTTGAAAGAGTATAATGTAAAAATGCAAAGGCCATTGATTAAATCATACCAGATAATTTAATAGACATTTTGCTTGCCCATTTGCGCTCACTAATCACATAATTGTATAAACCTAACCAAACATCAGAATGTTGAATATCTTTAAGGTGATTTTCTTTTTCTGCGAGATATTTCACATACTCGTCTAACATAATCTTTGCGTTTGATATGTTTTTTAAACGAAGTTCGGTAAGGATTTCTGTCTTAAAAATATTAACATTTGTAGGGTCTAATTGCTTCGCTTTATTTATTAAAGACAAGACCTCATGGTCAGATTCTTTGGTGCCATTTAATGCTAATAAGCAATTGGCTTTTAATAGATAATCATCGGCGGTTGCTACATGATTTTTAATATTTTGTTCTGCATAGCACATCGCCTCCTTAAATCGGCGACAGTCGTACTTAACAAATGCAGTGTTCGTTACAGCAAAAGACATCATTTTTTCAAACTCGGGATCTGATGCCATTGATGGTGTCCCTGCTTTGTTAATTCGCTCAACTAAGGCAGGGTGAGAATATGAAGCGAAATACATAGCTCTACTACGTTCTATGAGCATAATTTCTTTTAAGCGATTAAGAGCAGTAGAAAGCGCGTTTCGATTATATCCCAAAAAGTCTAAAGCTTGAATAGCATATCTGTCTGCTTCAAATTCTTGTTGATTGCTATAGTTCATACCAAAATCTTCAACTGCTTGGCTTGCAATAGCCGTTGCGGCAATAGCTGTTGCTGCTGTAACGGCTCCAGGCATATAGTATCCATTTGAATAATATGCCATTCCGGCTTCTGCGATACCTGCCAAAACTGTTGCGAACGCCGCTGCTGCCGCCGCTCTTTTTTGTTGCTCAATTTGTGCATTAATGTTTTGGACACTGTGATCAAGAACGAAGTGCGCGATTTCATGAGCTAGTACTGCAACCAATTCATCTTCTGTGTGTAGTGCAGCAAGTAGTCCTGTATTTATAATAATCGTGCCATTTGGATAAGTTGCAGCATTTAATTCTGGACTATCTTGGATTATTATATTTACAGAACCTGGACGACCATCTATGAGGGTGGATGGTGCTATTTTGGAAATGATGGTATATAAATAATTAAGCAAATACGGGTCATTGAATTCAAGACCATTTTCTTTCAAAGTCTCAATATATTGTAGTGCGTCATTCTCTATCTCTTGACGAAGGTCAACCTGCGTTCCTTTAGTTATTAACATAGGAATTACATCTTGCAAAATAGCAGCATTCCATAAATCATCAATTGTTTTTATTTGAAAGTCAAGGGCTCTATCTATTTTAGTCGTTAATGGAACTTCTGCCCCTCCTTCTAAAATCATACTATATGAGTCATTAAATTTATTAACGCCGCTATAATATAAATCTTTTGAAAGGGTTATATCATGTCGTAGACCGATAATATTCAACATCTCCCCTTTGCTATGATCTTGGTACTTTTTTACAACTTTAGCAGATAAATTAATGTTATACATTTGTGCATGTATAGCGATAGGTAGAATAATTAAAATAGAAAAAATAAATCGTTTCATATATTTACATTGTTTAGAATTGATATGAATGACTTTGAATAATTGTGTAACAATAATTTTACATTATTTGATAATGAGTGTTGATTATGCTGTTGTGCTTGTTTGCGTTGTGTGAATCTAATATATATCTTCCTCCACTGCAAAAGTTCGTTATTCCTATGCAATCTTTCTGCACTAGTCAGGAAGTCAGTATTCGATTCTCAATATTTACGTTTCTCATGTTGTACACAGCCCCGTCTTTTGCATAATGATACTCTGCATCATAATCGAGTTCATCATCCCATAGCGGATTGTGCGTTATATCATAAAGAGCACTCTTTAGTCTGGTCTGTGTAATTATGGGAAGACTTGATTTCCCCGCTAGATCACTGGAGAATAAACGTTTAAAATAAATAATTTGATTGCATAGAGGTATATCCGGATCACGATATGCTTTCATTTTATGGCCGGCATGCACTAAAAAATAATTAGTTATAATATGACGATCATGTGTTTCACTATATAAATCATCACATTTTCGATCTACAGATATTAATTCTATCGTAAAATGATAAGGACGAGTAATTCTCCTTTTTAGTTTATTCACTCTTTCTGCAAGTTCTTTAAAGGAATAACATTCCCCATCATCTTTACAATATGTTCCCTTGGAATAATCAAAGACCAATGCAATATTGAAGACCTTCTCTTTGATATTAGAGGGAAGAACAGCTTCCATTATTTGCCATATATTAAATAGCGAGTCGTCCAGGGTCTCATCTCCTTCCGGACAAAACATATATCTATCTAAAATAATAGCAGAGTTTATTGGACACCCATGTCCATCCAAGAATGATGGCCACGTCTGCGTTTTGGAATCATCACTTGTATCCCAATCCCACCCCTGTTCTGTTAGAATATTCTTCGTAGCATTTTTATATGCCACAAAATATACACCATATTCCTTTCGTATTTTAGAAGCAACCGTCTCTTCTACATCAAAGATAAAAACTGCATTTGATTCATCAAGCGTTTTTTGAGGCTGAGATATAAAGTCCAATACACTTGTGTCTTCATCAAATGTTCCCATCTTTGTAAATCGGATAGATTCCGGTGTATTCGCAATCTCATCAACAACAACCCTGACTGCGCCTTT
The DNA here is from genome assembly GCA_024400125.1 of Paludibacteraceae bacterium. Taxonomy (GTDB): domain Bacteria; phylum Bacteroidota; class Bacteroidia; order Bacteroidales; family Paludibacteraceae; genus Colicola. The sequence goes on along the minus strand of JAKSNG010000002.1, from coordinate 16,472 downwards.
TGTATGAAGGAGCCGTCCCCAATTGCCAATGTCATCTACTAGCAAGCGATCTAATATTTCACCTGTAGTGTATAGTATTATCACAGTTGCTGCTTTTTTAGTTGACGACTTCTCTGGAATACTTCATAGTTCATTGATTCCGCTTCATCGAAGAATCCTTCGTCAAACTTATTCTCAAACATTCCAGACTCTTGATATCCCATATCATACGGAAGACCTCCTTGTGGGAAATAATACACCTTGAACGGATTGTTATCATACGAAATTTCTCCTGTCGCAATCATGGCTTGCGTTCGTCGAATCATATATTCGGAGTGTGTCTCCACAATAACATGACATCTAAATGTCTTTGATATACAAAGGAAGAGATCTGCTAACTTACTTTGCAAGGCTGGATGTAAATTTTGCTCTGGTTCTTCGATAATGATTGTACGCTCATATCGAAGGGCTTGTTGGCGAGATAGTTCGTCCAATTGGCCTGGGAGTAAAGACGCATAGTCCATAGGTTTCTCACAAAGTACCTGATGAAGATTGGGGTTGAGGTATATCGAACATATTTTAGTTGCAACGCTCAACAATAGCATTATTATCTGAATGGATCCTCTTCCTAAATCCGCAAGAGGAAGTTCTGTACCATCTTCCTTCTTAACTGATATATTAACAACTTCACCCAATTGGTGTTGTAAAACTATACTAGTTCCTATACCGAGATCTTTCATACGGTCTGATACCCAAGATATACGTTCTCTGAGTGCCTCGCCATAGTAAAAATCACGAACAATAGTTTCGAAATAGTCAAGATTTTCATCTCCAATATAGAATGCACTGCGTTGTGGCGTTTCATGAGTAGGTAAAAAGTCTACTTCGCTACTAATCGCGATTTTATAATGTCGACGAATCTTAGACAATAAGGGTTGGACGTCAAATAATACCAGCATATCATGTTTTATTTCATCATTCATATTGACATGGAGCGCTAATTTTTGGCGAAGATAGCACATGTATTGATTATTGCATTGTAAGTCATGCACTTCTTTTCCAAACTCATCTATCCATATAAAATCTAATGTGTGGTGTGCAAATGGCGACATGGTACTACAACCATAATCATCTACTAAGTCAATTCTGCGAAGTTTTTTGTCCTTAGAAAGTTCATCTATCCATTTTTGGTATTCTTCTCTCTTTGATGCCCATTTTTCCCTAATAATTGGTTTAAGAAGCATTTCTTCTATGTTTATGTCTGTTTTATCAATGAACAAATGTGTGTAATCCAATAAATTTTCCCGATTGTCACTTTCATCAAGATTTTGACGAATGATATTAGCTAATAAACGACCATTATATTCTAATGTGGCGCGTTTTTTCTCAAAATCACCAATCCAAGTACAATCATCTATTTGATCATATACCTTAATTAGAGATACATTTCCTCGCGTGTTCTGTCTATCTTCAATCATACCATCGATGGTATAAGTGATGGTAAAGTAACCTGTTTGCACAGAGAACTCCATTTTTTGATTATCCGCTCCAATACGCATAGCACGTTTAAAAGAATGGCATATTTTTCCGAAATCAATAGTGGCTGTTTCTTCGGATTTGATACACGATGGCATATTTTCGGCCATAAGTCGACATGCCTTCGTTAGAGTGGATTTGCCAGCATTATTTTGCCCAACCAAAAATGTAACTCCTTTGCCAAATTCTAACAAAGGCAATTCCTCGAAATTGCGGAAATTCTTAAAACCAATTGCTTTCATATTCGTTGTGTCAATATTCTATTTTTTAATTCTGCTGCAAAAGTACTGCTATTCTGTGCAATCTTTCTGCATAGGAATAATATTTTTTATTCTTCAAAATTCATGATTGAATTAATAAATGATTGATATTGTTTAGCTGTTGCGTTTTTACATGCTGTGATAATGTCAGTCTGTGGAATATTAAACTGATTTACGAGGGCTTCTCCTTCTGTTTCCTCGGAGTCTAATACAAGTTCTCGCTCCTGCATCATTTGTTTTAGTTGCTGAATGTAGGAATAATATCGAGGACAACTCTCAATGGCAGTCGCCATTTTACCAACAAAGGGTTGATTAGTGTTATATGCCGCCAAAGCGCTTAAATAGTAATATCGCGCATCCAATGTTTCTACATTATCGCGCCAACTATTTAACGCATTACACATCCCGGGATAGTCTTTTATCAAAAACAATGAAAGACATTTCAGGTAATGGTAATTCGCGGAGAATGTATCACGAAAGATTAATCGGTCTGCGTAATTTGACATTGTACAATAATCTTTATTTTTTAATGCAATGACAGCCTTTAATAATTGGTCATGTTCTCCATCTCCAGGAAAAAGTTTGATGGGAGTATCACTGGTCGAGAGAGAATCTATAGTGTGCATAACCGTAACTAGTCGTTCTGCTGCGAAATAAGCATTTTCTTCATGTTTCTCATTTTGCCGTTCCGCCTTCTTTCGACTGTCAATAGGTAGCAATCTAATGTTCTTACGTTGTTGTAGTTCGTGCATCATTAAGTGGTCGCATTCTGCTACAGCTTTATCGTAATCGTTAATTTGTAGAGCATTGTAATATTCTGCATAATCAGCAATATCTTTTTCAATTACTTCCACATCATTATATTCTCCTAAGAATTTATCTATATTTGGTTTAGACATGATGTAGTGCAATCGGATAGGGGAGGTTAGGTTTAACCCCTGCAAGGAGCAAACACGGCTTAATGCTACATAGAGTTGCCCTGGCATAAAAACTCCGTTACTCAAATCAATCGTCATATCATCAAAAGTCATACCTTGACTCTTGTGAATGGTGATAGCCCAAGCCAATTTGAGCGGGAATTGAATATAAGTCCCAATAATCTCATGTTCTAACTTCCGGGTATCTTTGTGATACGTGTAGCGTATATTCTCCCATTTGGCACGTTGCACGGGTACTATATCTCCATGGTCTAACTCCACCATTATGGAGTCTTCTGTCAATGATGTCACTGTGCCGACGGTACCATTGACCCATTTTTTTGTAGTATCATTTTGGGTAAACATCACTCGCGTTCCTACCTTTAATGTAAGTAATGATGGGGACGGAAATGAACTTTTGTTGAATTCTCCGGAAATTGTTCCTTCATATTCAAATGCAGGCTGGTCAATCGCGTCTATGCGCTCTTGATTGATAGTATCAGCCGCTTTGTTAGTGGATGTAAGAATCAAGTGCTCGTGTTGTTTGACGGCATAGTTGGCTAAACCAATTTTATTAATTCTGTTCACTTCGGCAGCCTCTAAACGTCCGTGCCGAATGTTTTCAAGCATTTTTTGAAATTCGGGATCATTTTGACGATAGACTTTAGAGAATTCAATACGAGGTAACTGGATGCGCTTGAATACATGTGCATGATAGAAATATGGCACGTCGCAATTATATTCTCTATGATAGAACTCCACCAACTCCAAATCATCGTGTTCCAAAACAGGCTCTAATTGATAAAGATCGCCTGAGAAGATTATTTGTTTTCCTCCAAAAGGGAGATTGTTTTCCATAGCCTTTTGAAGAACACGGTCAATACCATCTATTATGTCACACCGTACCATGGAAATCTCATCCACGATAATGGTATGTACATGTTTGAGAATGGACCATTTGTTGGCATTTAGGTTAAATTTCGTATCCGATGTAATAGGAGTAAAAGGCATCCCGAAGAATGAGTGGATTGTCATACCACCGACAACGATGGCAGCCACGCCAGTCGGTGCAACAATAACAAAGTTCTTCTTTACGTGCTCTTGAATATAGTGAAGAAAGGTTGTCTTGCCTGTCCCTGCCCTACCTGTAAGGAAGAAACTGGCATTCGTTTTAGATACCAAGTTAAGAGCTAACATTTGAGCAGAATTCTCCTTGTCAATTTGGTATTTAGCGTTGCTCGTGTTATGAAGTTCTTCCGTTGTCATATCCTTTTTTTTTATTTCCGCTGCAAAAGTACTGCTATTCTGTGCAACCTTTTTGCATAGGTGAGTAGAGCGTGTTCATTTTTTCCACTTGGGATGAGTTATATAACACTGACTCGGGTCTGTTTTTTGTTTGGTAGGAAGAAGTTTCCCCTCTTGAACCATAGATGGGATTATCTCGTTTCTTAAATACCGAACATTCTTCTGCAAGACATTGGCAAGTTCTTCCGTTGAATGCTCTATAATGCATAAACGTAAAATACAATCTTCTATTGCTTCACGAGACATACGTTTTGCAATACAAGAACAAACTGACTTATTGATAGCATCTTTACTAGCAAGATTACTAGCAAGGTTACTAGCAAGGTTACTAGCAAGATTACTAGCAAGATTATTATCAACATTTACATTCAAGTTGTCAACATTTTTGCGCCAAATAGTGGTAATAAATTCAGCCGTCAAATTAATATCTGGCGCCAATAATTTTGCTTCATGCATCTTACGGATATTTTCCAATGTTCCTGTCCCATATTTTTCTATGTAACCAGTTTGATATAACACCTCCGCCAAAAATGGATTATGCGGGAACGAGCCATGTTCTTTGCTAAGATCTTCTAATTTGAGGTCCACTGGCAATGTCCCAGGATTTCGTACAACAATACGATTACGAAATACAGAAATCTGCACGCTCCCATTGCTATTATAATCACGATGGGCCACTGCATTCACTATCGTTTCAAAAATTACGGAACGTGGTAACTCATATTCAGTATCATTCTGAACAGATTTATCGCGAAGTCCTACATGCAATGAAAGTTTAGACATCACCCAACTGGTGGATCGATTGATTTGCTCTAACACATCTCCATCAAATGTCTGGTAATCCTCCATAGGTTTTACCGTTTCGGTACCTAAAAACCATGCACATTTGATTACTGCAGTTGGGAAAAAGTATTGTGGGTCCTTGCCAAATGCCAATAATGCGCCGTTGCACGGTACGCCTTTGCGCATTAAACGCAGATGTTGCAAGACTTGCTCCGTACTTGCGGCCTCTGATAACGGGAAACCACGATACTGGTTGGCTATCTTGACAAATTTAGAGACTTTCTCATCATCAATATCCTGCAAGGAAACCTCATCGAGTGTTTGCTCATCAAAACTCTTAGTTTGTATAATGCCCTTATACTTTAAATATTCCTTCAGCGAACTCTTAACATGAGAAATGAGCACTTCTACATTGGCAAACTCTCGATAAGTTAATTCTGATTGCACTTTACGGAAAAAAGTTTCTTCACGCGAATCACGCTTTTCTCCATTTAAGTCTTTAATAAACCCTACACGATATGCATTCGCCTTTCCAGCAACTATATATTCTTGTTCAGTAGGCGACAGCATATCTTTCAACGCATTGCCATATTGTTGTCCCACAAGAACAATATACACATCACATAGTTTTGCTTGCTCTATATATAGTTGACTCGCGGACGCATCCTGTGCTGTAGCTTTCTCAAAGATAAACGGATCAAAGTATTCCGTAAACAATTCATCGTTTTTTATAAAATCATACAAACGCTGCCGTTCTATTAGAAACTCGTCCTGAACACTACTGATAAATACTTTAAATTTTGCCATAATTAATATAAAGTCCTCATTTTATCGATTTCCTCTTTCATTACTTCTCGTACCGACTGCGGGGCAATCACTTCCACATCTGCACCAAAGGAGAGCAATCGTTGATATAACTCTTTGGTTGGTTTAACTTCTATTGTGATGTGTTTGGTTGTCTTGTTTACTTTTTGAGAAGGATGTAGTGGCTTGGATTCAACATAAGGCAGACGCTTCGAACTGAACTCCAATTCAATGACTTCTGCTGAATCATTAGTTTGTGTTACTCCCATTAAATCCTCAAAGTATTCATTCCAATCTATCGCACATTCTACGTATTTGTCTGATGTCGGCTCTACGGAGACGATTCTATCTAAAGCCCAATTAGTGATACTATCTGCGTCTCCATCTTGATTGTGCCCAAACAAGAACCAACGTCTGTTATATTGTTTAAGGTAATGCGGGTGTACGACGCACGCGCGTGCTTCTTTACCAAAGGGTTGATACACAATCTTAAGCACCTGCTTATTTACAATTGCGGAGAACAAAATACCGACATATTGCATGGCCTCAATATTGTCATTTGCCTCAAAAGCCATTACACCATTTGTTTCTCCCAACGAGAAGTTATACTTCTTTTCTAATTCTTCTATAATATCCTCAATCATATCATATTGAGGCATATTCTCAAACTGACGAAGCATTAGCAGTACTGACTTCAGTTGCAGCAACTGTTCTTCACTTAGGTCTAACTTCCATATCGAGAAATTGGGGTCTGCATAGCGATAGAATCGTTGTTTGCCCTCACGAGACTGCTCTGGCGGTAGAAGTTCCGCTTTCCATTCGCCATTAGTTGTCATCTCGTTAATGTCATTAAATATAGTACGTCGCGACACATCAGGGAACTCCATACCTGCTTCATATAGTGCTTTGCGGCAAGCCTCTTGCAAGTCTTCCACAAAGTACTTCTTATGTTGGTCCGCAAAGCAGCGGTCCAACACCTGAAATCGTCGTGTTTTATTTTTATCTAATGGCATGATGTTTTTGTTCCAAACTTTTGAGCTGCAAAATTACAATTTTTTTCTGATATATACAAAAAAATGCAGAAAAATTTGCATATTTCAAAAATTTGTTGTACTTTTGCAGCCGATTTTCGACTATAGTCTCTGGCGATTAGTGTAGAGACGCGTATTTGACGCGCTCGAATAGTAGTGAATACTGTAGTCCACAACCCATTAAAGTTTTAAAACAATGGATTTAATGAAAATTGCCGAACAGGCATTTGCTGGTGAGAAAAAAGAGTTCCCAGCTTTCGCAGCAGGTGATCAAATCACTGTAGCTTATCGTATTAAAGAAGGTAACAAAGAGCGTATCCAGGAGTTCCGTGGTGACGTTATCGCCATCCATGGTAGCGAGGACAAAAAACGCTTTACCGTTCGCAAAATGTCCGGCAACGTCGGCGTTGAGCGTATCTTCCCTATGGACTCTCCATTTATCGAGAGTATCACAGTGAACAAGTACGGTAAGGTACGTCGCTCTAAGTTGTATTACTTACGTGACCTCACTGGTAAAAAAGCTCGTATTCCTGAAAGACGAGTTAAATAACCTATCGGTTATCCAGAAAAGAAAAAGCTCCAAACGGAGCTTTTTTCTTTTCACTATCTTTGAGTGTTATTTATCTTTGAGTCTCTCAATCTGACGATCGATAATTTCCAAGCATAAATCAATTCCCTGCTCAAAAGTGTCGCAGATTTTCTCAGCGAACATCTCGGTGCCGTTACCTAAGACACGAATCTTGGTTTGCTTATTGAGATTGGTCTCTGGTTTAATAACTGTCAGATTGATTTCCATCTCTGCACCTGGGTTGTTCAACAACTTCTCATAGCGGTGTGTTTTCTTGTCAATGTACTTCTCGAGACGCTCTGCAATCTCGAAGTTGACTGCTTTCACATTCAGTTTCATGGTAACTCCTTTCTTTATAATTATTGTTCATTTTGTTTGACCGCTCTTGGATGGGCGTTCTCATAGACTTTTTTTATCTGGTCAAAAGTAGCGTGCGTATAGATTTGTGTTGCTGCCAAAGAGGCGTGTCCTAGCAGCGATTGAATGGTTCGTATATCAGCTCCATTATTCAGCATGGTCGTTGCAAACGTATGTCTGAGCACGTGCGGACTGCGTTTTTTACGTGTCGTCACTTCTCCCATGCGCGCGCGCACGATATTATATAAGGTGCTTTTGTCCATTGGAACCAGTGACCCGTCTCGTTTAGAACGAATAAAAAAGGCACCTGCGTCTCCCACCTCTTTTCGCGCTTCCAGATAGTTCTTAATCTGCTGAATCAGGGCTTCGCCCATGGGGACAATACGTTCTTTCTTTCGTTTACCAAAGATTCGAACCTGCGCTTGCACTAAATCAACATCAGCATCCTTCAGTCCTAACATCTCTGCCTGACGCATTCCCGTCTGATAAAGCATCTCTAAAATGAGGTTGTCACGGATAGATTCAAAATCATCCGCTTGGTCCTCAAATGCGAGCGCTCGCTCCATCTCTGAGGGATTGAAGAAAACAGGCAAATTCTTCGGTGTCTTGGGGGCGATAATCCGTCTGGTAATGTCCACCTTCACCAATCCTGTTCGCAGCATAAACTTATAGAACGAACGGAGTGAGGAGAGGTATCGCTTCACACTACGTGGTGAGTGTCCTTCGTCCAACAACTGAATCATCCAGTCACGTATGTCTCCCTCCTGCACTTTGGTGGGGTCATAATCCTGTAACTCCCACCCTAAGAACTGACAGAAGGCACGAAGATCATCTCGATAAGCAGCAACTGTTTGCTCAGAATATTTCTTCTCGATGGCTATATAATCGAGAAAGTGTTGAATCATTTTATTTCTTTACCCACTCCGTTTTCTGCTTCAAATGGGAACAGACCGAACAACTCTGCATCGATACGGTCAGTCACCCAGCGGAAATCCTCCGGATTATTACCGAATTTACATGTATCACCAGGAATGATAAGCAGTTTACCTTTGTAGTCTTTAATCCAGTTTTCGTACTTATCATTCAAACCTTGCAAGTAGTCAATACGCATAGATGCTTCGTACGCACGACCACGTTTTTGGATTTGTGAAACGAGGTTAGGAATAGTGGAGCGGATATAAATCATCAAATCGGGCATTTTAACCAGCGACATCATCAAGTCGAACAAGTCGCAGTAGTTGTTAAAATCACGGTCCGACATAAATCCCTGTTCGTGCAAGTTGGGCGCAAAGATACGGGCATCTTCGTAGATAGTACGGTCTTGAATGATATACTCATCTGTCTTAGAGATATCCACGATATCCTGGAAACGCTTGTTCAGGAAATAGATTTGCAAGTTGAATGACCAACGAGACATATCTTGGTAGAAATCTTCCAAATATGGATTAAAATCTACACTCTCAAAACGAGGTTTCCAGCCATAATGTTTGGCCAACATATTGGTTAAGGTGGTTTTGCCGCATCCAATATTTCCAGCGATAGCTATATGCATATAGAGAGAAGTTTAAAAAGTTCTAAAAGTTGAAACAGTCCTAATTGTTATTTCCAGTTTTCCTCACTAAATAATCCGAACAATTGGGCATCGATTTTGTTGATGATGGTACGGAAATCTTCGGGATTATTCTCAAAGTCCATCTCATCGGAATCAATCACGAGCACACGCCCCTCGTACTTGTGATAGATAAAGTCTTCATATCGTTCGTTCAAGTCCTTAAGGTAGTCAATCTGCATTCCCTGCTCATAGTCACGACCACGTTTTTGGATTTGTGAAATGAGCGAAGGCACGGACTTACGCAGATAAATCATCAAGTCCGGCAAACGCATCAACCGTTTCATGTGATTAAATAACTCCATGTAGGTTTGATAGTCCCGTTCGCTGAGGTCGCCGCGTTCGTAGTTGTTAGTAACAAACACATACACTCCCTCAAAAATACTGCGGTCTTGAACGATGGTATGTTGCGATTCAAGCACTGCAAGCAAATCTTTGAAACGTTCCTTTAAGAAGTATGTTTCGAGACAAAAAGACCAGCGTTTGATGTCGGTATAGTAGTCTTCCAAGTACGGATTGAAGCTCACGCTTTCGAAGCGTGGCTCCCATCCGTAATACTTGGCTAACATCTTGGTTAGCGTAGTCTTGCCTGCACCAATATTGCCTGCAATGGCGATATACATTACTCTTCTTCGGCTTGATTAGCAGCGTACTCTTTAATGAGTTTGTCTTGTACATCACCAGGAACGAGTTCGTAGCTCTTGAACTTCATGGTGAAGGTAGCACGACCACCGGTCAATGATGACAATGTGGTGGAATAAGAAGACATCTCTTTAAGAGGAACAAGTGCTTTCAGGCGTTGGAAGTTCTTCTCTGCCTCCATACCCAGCACCATACCACGACGGCCGTTGATGTCTGACATTACATCACCCATCATCTCACCAGGAACGAGTACTTCTACTTCGTAGATAGGTTCCAAAATCTTTGGATTAGCCTCACGGAATGCTTGTGCAAAAGCATTACGTCCTGCTAAACGGAACGAGATTTCGTTACTATCAACTGGGTGCATCTTACCATCATAGATGATAACGCGCACGTCACGTGCATAAGAACCAGTCAATGGGCCTTGCTCAATACGGTCCATGATACCTTTCAAGATAGCAGGAATGAAACGAGCATCAATAGCACCACCAACGATGGAGTTAATCAGTACCAATTTACCACCCCACTCCAATGGAATTTCTTGGGTATCTTTGACAGAAATACGATATTCTTGGTTACCAAATTTGTACACTTCTTTTACAGGAACACCTTCCTCGTATGGCTCAACAATGAGGTGAACTTCACCGAATTGACCTGAGCCACCGGACTGTTTCTTGTGACGATAGTCAGCACGAGCAGATTTAGTAATAGTCTCACGATATGGAATCTTTGGTTCGTCAAACTCTACCATCATCTTATCGTTATTTTCCAAACGCCATTTGAGGGTACGGAGGTGGAATTCACCTTGACCGCTAACGATGGTTTGTTTCAATTCTTTGGATTGCTCAATGAGCCATGTTGGATCTTCCTCGTGCATACGAGTCAGCAATGCGCTCAGTTTCTCAGCGTCAGACTCTGTTTGAGGACGGATAGCACGACGATACTTAGGTTCTGGATAGCTGATAGCAGGATAAGTCAAATCGCAGTCCTTTGCATTCAATGTATTACCCGTGCGAGTATCTTTCAGTTTCACAGTAGCAGCGATATCACCAGCAGCGACCTCGTCCGTTGGGGTACGGATAGAGCCGTCCACCCAGTATAATTGAGAGATACGCTCTTTGGAGCCGCGGTCCATATTCTGCAAGTCGTCTGCACCGTGAACGGTACCTTGCATTACTTTGAAATAGTTAACCTCACCAATGTGTGGTTCAACAGAAGTCTTGAAGATGAACATCGAAGCAGGTTTGCTTGCATCGGGTTTCACTTCAGTACCATCGGTAGCTTTTACAGCAGCCACGTCTGCTACAGACGGAGCCATTTCGCCCAAGAAATCCATCAAACGACGCACACCCATGTCACGCACACCGCTGGTGCAGATAACAGGATAGAAACCGCCTTCTGCGAACTCAGCCTTCAGACCGCGGATGGTCTCTTCTTCTGTCAGTTTACCTTCCTCGAAGAATTTCTCCATCAATGATTCATCAGACTCAGCAGCTATTTCATATAGAGCACCTAATAACTCTTCCACCTTACCTTGCTCTTCAGCAGGAATATCTTTGAGCTCTGGGGCACCGCCTTCTGCTTTCCAAACCAACATTTTGCCTTTCAGCACATCAATAACAGCATTGAAGCCTGCACCTGGGTTAACTGGATATTGAATAGTAACCACTTTAGCGCCGAAGCTCTCTTTGAGAGACTCCATTGTACGCTCGATGTTGGCATTTTCGTGATCGCATTTGTTGATAACAAAAGCAATAGGTTTCTTTGCATTTTCAGCCAAACGGAAGTTGTTTTGTGTACCAACTTCAACGCCACCATTTGCAGTCAATGCAATGACAGCTGTGTCCACCACGTGGAGGGCGGTAACGGTACCACCACAGAAGTCGTCTGAACCCGCGCAATCAACGATATTCAGTTTCTTACCGTTAAATTCAATGTTACATACGGTTGAGAATACAGAATAGCCATACTCCTTCTCAACAGGGAAATAGTCGCATACAGTTGATTGAGACTCAACGGTGCCACGACGTTTAATCACACCACTCTCAAAGAGCATAGACTCCATCAGAGTAGTTTTACCAGAACCACTTCCACCCATCAGGGCGATGTTCTTAATCTCATTTGCTTGATAAACTTTAGCCATAGATTTTCAGGTTGTTATAAATAGTATAAATTCTTGATTATGCTTTTGTTTCAAAAAACACCGCAAAGGTACAAAAAAAAATCGACTTGTACAAATACAAATCGATTTTTTTTCAATTTTTCTATACTTTTTATATAAAAGCGCGAATTAGTTCTTCATCATTACCTTCTAACAAATCTATTGGAGCGAGTTCGATGGTCGTAAAAGCGCCATACTGTTCGCGTCCCATCATGCGATACGCAGCTCTTGCGCAGCAGACCATAAATTGGGCTGTTAGTGCAGGATTGTCAATGCGCATGGTGAAATCAAGTTGCTGATTAGGTGTCACCCCACTCAGTCCATTGCGTTCGATATGAACACCATGAGCCGTAGTGTTGATGGCTGCCACCGATTCCACTTGTTCGATTTCCGTTTTATCGTGTGCGAAGTAGTCATCTCGAAGGATGGCAGCTTTCACCTCTTGGAACGTGTATCCGTCTTCCAATTCAATATAGACGTGTCGGTCATGTTTGCCTTTTCCTGCGGGGAGAGTCATCGACAATGCGTCTTTGACTCCTGGGATGGCTTTAGCAGCCACCGTATGTCCCATGGAACGTCCTGGTCCAAAATTGGTGTACGTATCTCCGTTAGGCACCAGTGCCGAGAAGAGAGCACGTACCATTGAATCCGAACCTGGGTCCCATCCTGCGGAAAGAATAGACACTGCCTTGTGCTGTTTGGCTATCCACATCAGATCTTCCCGAAGGTCATAAATCTGTCCATGGATGTCAAACGAATCTACCGTAGAAATGCCCATCTTCAGCATTTTCTGTGCAAAAGTAGGGATTTCGCGAGTAGGTAAGCAGAGGAGTGCTACATCGGCATCGACTTCGCTGAGGTCATCATTATGATGATAGACCCCAACGAGTTCGATATCAGACGCTTTTTTAGCTGCTTCAACAGCTGCGCGACCGATGTTTCCGGTGCCGATGATTACTAATCTCATTTACTTAGAGTCGAATCTTTTGCCACTGGATGTGGTAAGTGAGTTTCAAACCAACATCAAACAAACTCATCTTCGACGTATATACATCTGATGGAGACTCAATCTTCACCGATGCAGGTGCCGAATTAGATGGAGGAGTGATGTTGACAATACTCTGAGCTTCGCTTTCGTTCTTATAGAGCGAGTAAACGCCGTAGTCACCGTACAAGCCGAGACCAAGAGCATGACCGTTCTTGAACTTGAACTCGTAACCGATTTCACCGCCAAGAAGAACATTGAGTACAGGATGTTTCCAATTAACAACATCTTTGTATGCGCCATCAGGAACAACACCAGTAATCAGTCGATCACGAACAGACACACCTTCTTCTACGAAGAGAGCGTCCACGTGAGGCTCGGTAAAGTTCATTTTGCTACGTGACCATACAGGGAAAGACACTTTAGGTCCTACATTGAAGAAGAATCCTTTATCCGTTACGATGGAGAACATCAAAGGTACATCGACCATTACTTGGTCTTGTTTTTCTCTGACTTCTTGAGCCGTAATGTTATAGAGGATTTGTCCTCCGTCTGTAGAAGTTTGGTATTTATCATCGATGTTGCCATGCAAACCACCACGTAAGAAACCTACTCCAACGCCGGTCAGGATACCCATAGCGGCTTTGTCACCTTGTTTCCAGTAGTGTGCATACTGCAAATCGAAATAAACATCAAATCCTAAATTATCTTTCATCGCATTGGTACCGTGCATCAGTGAAGCTAATCCGCCGCGAACACCAAGCGACAAGCGATTGATGCCATAGCGAGTGGAATAGACCACAGATACAGTATCGTGTACGTACGCTGTATCATGCACAGTCTTCGTTTGAAGAATAGTGTCATGTACAGTGCGAACAACTTCACGATCCGCATAGACGGTGTCTTGCTGATAGACTGCTTTACCATTGGTGTCAAGGACAACCGGAGTATTCAGCAGCAGGCCATCGGCAGGAACCCAAGACATAATGTCCTGAATGAGTACACCATCTTGGAAGCGAGGACTACCATGACGAGCTACAATGTGACGAACACCATATACCCAATTGGACATACGCTCACCCGTCAAGTAATTGATAGCATCTTTCTTAATGATAACCGTATCCCCTCTTTGGTATTTGTATCCTTCAGGAGCCTCATGGCCTTTGCTTTGCAAGTTCTTGTCCTGTGGAGCTTTGTTACCAATCAGTTGTTGTGCATAACCAAAGGAGGTTAGGCAGCATAATGCAAATAGAATAATATTCAATTTTTTCATTGTCTTATCCTCCTATTATTTGGTTATTACATACTTAAATGACTCTTCTTGTTTACCGTTAACCACGCGCAGCAGATATACACCTGCGTTTTGCTCAGGTTGGATGATATATTGCTCTTGTCCGTCGGAGACGTGTTTCTCGAGCAGTTTACCATCGCGGTCATACATCCATAATGTCGTATTCTCATCCGGATTGATATTGCGAACTTCCATAGTCTCACCCTCGTGGATGGTGTTAGGAACGAGACGCATCTTTCCGTCGGTTGTACACTTCACTACCAAAGTACGTAAGATAGCACCGCATTCATTGATTTCGGTCTTATCTGTTTCGATGACAGCGTAGTACTGACCGGTGAGCGACATATCTGCTGTGAAGTAGAATCCTTTACCAACTTCCTTATCATCAATATGTTGTCCAGCAGGATCAATATCATTGATGACTTGGTACCAAGTAACATCTTCTTCTTTCACATCGAAGCCCATTTCAGTAATCTTGTTCACGTTAATCATGAGCAGCCAGTTGTTATACTTGCTAACAGCAGGCATTTCATCATATTCAGCGATTTCTTCTGGAGAAGGTTTAACCACCTCGTAAGCCACAGGTTCACCCTGGATTTCTTCATCACATTCAGTGTATAGAACGAGACGAATCTGGATAGGTTCTTCTGTGTATGACATAATCACATCCGAAGTAATCTGTTTGAATTCAGAAGTCGGTGTGAGTTGCATTTCGAACCAGAAGTGATCTACTTTAGCGATATCATCAGCTTGAGTCATTGCCAATTCGGCAGCCACAGCGACGCGAGCGGAGTCAAGTATGATTGGGAATCCGCAAGCTACAACAGGTTGGAACAACAAATTCTTCAATGCTGGAACTTCAGGTTTGCTCAAGATTGTGATATGATAAATCGTTGTTGAATCGCAGCCTAAAGCAGAAGTACCTACGCGAGTATAGTCACCTGTACCCGTAATGTTCAGGTCTGGATAAGCAGCTTGAGCAGCGGCGAGACACCATGTTTCAGAAATCTCTACTGTAACAGGCTGATTAACAGTCAGAATCAACATACGAGCGATGCTATCGCAAGCGGAACCTACATACTGAATAGTATCGTAATAGATACCTGCTTCGGTAATTTTGGTTCCATACCAATCATATTCTTCACCAGCGCAGATAGTATCTAAAAGCGGTGCCTCTGTTGTGAGTTTGCGCACGTGCAGTTTGAGTGTTCCGCGTACACTATCACAACCAGTGGTGTAATACAACGTATCGTAGTATATACCTGCAACAGAATACTTGTGTCCGAACCATTCGATAAAATCACCATCACAAATAGTCGTATCAAGTGTCGAATCTGTAGGAGCAGGATTAACTGTCAAGTCGAGTGTATAGATTACGCTATCACAACCGCAGCCGACATAGCGAGCAGTATCATAATAGATACCTGTAGTATTGTAGAATTGTAAATTTCTCTCCCATATATATGGGAAACCATCAGCACATTTGACCGCTTTCTCAACTGGAGCATAGGTTACTTTCGCCTCTCTTACGGAGAGTTGATAGATCATGCTGTCGCAGTCTGAACCTACATAACGTGCAGTATCGTAATAGATACCAGCTTTGTACTCTTTGCCAGTACGCGACCATTTGCACGATGCACCTTCGCAGACAACAGAGTCTTCTACTTCTGCGTATTGAACACGGAGGACATTGAGTGTCAATGTCACAATGCTGTCATACGTCGTGAGGTCGATGGTATCGCTGCAAACGGTATCATTATAAATCACGTATCCGTGCCAAGTGTAAGGCATGTCGCCTTCGCAAACATTAGCAACGGTGTCTGTATAAACCGTATTCGGATTAACAGTCAGGGTCAGAGTGACAATAGAGTCACAACCTAAGTAAGTCTGTAACGTATCTACACAAACAGTATCACCTATTTCGGTAGGAGTAATAACCTGACAACCGAAGAGGTAAGATTGACCGAGTTTGATGGAGTCGTTCAATGTTACCTTGGCGGTGTCGCACTCGTCTACGTAGTACTTCAAGTTCAATGTTACGATAGAGTCGCACGAGCCATCTAACTTCATCAGGCTATCTACATAAGTACCTGCCTCTGTTAGAATTTGGCAACCGAACAAGTAACTCTCACCTTCGATGATGGAGTCGTTCAGTGTTACCTTGGCGGTGTCGCACTCGTCCACGTAGAACTTCAAGTTCAATGTTACGATAGAGTCGCACGAGCCATCTAACTTCATCAGGCT
>JAKSNG010000019.1 GCA_024400125.1 Paludibacteraceae bacterium | reverse complement strand
TTAGAATTTGGCAACCGAACAAGTAACTCTCACCTTCGATGATGGAGTCGTTCAGCGTTACCTTGGCTGTGTCGCACTCGTCCACGTAGTACTTCAAGTTCAATGTTACGATAGAGTCGCACGAGCCATCTAACTTCATCAGGCTATCTACATAAGTACCTGCCTCTGTTAGAATTTGGCAACCGAACAAGTAACTCTCACCTTCGATGATGGAGTCGTTCAGTGTTACCTTGGCGGTGTCGCACTCGTCCACGTAGAACTTCAAGTTCAGCGTTACAATAGAGTCGCAACTGCCATCTAACTTCTGAAGTGTATCGACGAAGATACCCTCTGTCGTCAGAATTTGGCAACCGAACAAGTAACTCTCACCTGCAATGATGGAGTCGTTCAGCGTTACCTTGGCTGTGTCGCAACTTGCTGCTTCCACAGTCAGGGTCAGGGTGACAACTGAGTCACAACCTGCTGCGTTAACAAGCGTGTTGGTACGAGTAATTGGACCTACTCCTGCAGCTTCGATTACCTCGCAACCAAAGAGGTAACTCTCGCCCACTTTGATGGTAGCAGTCTCTGTACCAGTGGTTGGAGTGCAAGCCTCCTTCACTTTCAGTTTCAGGTTAACGACGGAGTCGCAACCGGTCACATTGGTGAAAGTCTCGGAAGCTGTCAATTCTGCGCCAGCAGCACCGGATAGTTGTTGGCACGCAAACAAATATGTTTGTCCAGCCTCGATGGTATCCTTCAGTTCCGTTGCGGGAGAAGAATGTCCATAGATGAGGTTGAGGGTTTTTGTTGTGCCATCAACGTCAACCGAGTAAGTGCCTGTAGTGCTAAACTGGCTGCAGCCGATAAGGAAAGGTGCCGTTTCGTCGCAGAGACGAACGTTGACCACTTCCTGAGCTGTTGCCGATAAGCAGAAGGAGACAGTTAGTAGGGTTAATATTGATTTAATTTTGTTATACTTCATATTTTATATTCTTTTTTCAAGATTTATATATGGAGTTGATGTTTTTTATCACATCATTTTGTTCTCATAGATTGGTTTTTGTTTATTGCAAGAGAGAGTAAACATATTGGTCGCTCATGAGGTATAATCCAGTTTGTTCATCGTGCAAAGCCTTATTTAGGTTAGAACGATAGAAGCAATCCGCAGCCTGAGCTATTGACAGGTTTCTGTCTTTAGCGATGAGCGCAATGATACGTCCGATTTTATTCCACATATTGAGACTATTTAGCATAATCTTCTAAATGTTGAAAGGTTAGACACTTTTCCAATATTGTTTGGTTCAAAAAACAGATTTGGTTGTTGGGTTGATGTTTTGATAGTTCCGATAGAGCATGTTCTGCATCAATGGTGCCATTGATAAAACCCTCAACGGTATCAATCACTCGATCATTGGCAATTCCTCCTTCGATAATATCCCACTCATGTGCGGGTTCGTATCCTTGGCGACATTGGACAATGAAGTTTAGCCAATTGACATCATAGTGGTCAAAGCGCAACCATCGGCTATTGGCTAAAGCCCATTCGTCATCGAATTGATATTGCACGATGACTGGGTCTTTTAGTCGTTGTCTTGCCATTCTATCTGCCCATTTTTGAGCTTGTGAAAGGATATCAGTCACATAAAATCCAGAGCCGAAGTCTAAGCCTTTACGCCCCATGTTAACAAGGGGTTGGCTGATTATTTCTGTGCTACCATGAAAAACGAGTCTCATGCTTTTATACCTTTCTTTTGCTCCCAAATGGTCATAGTACGGATGATATCATCGGTGACATTTTGTCTACTTTCCGAATGAAGAACATCGTAGCATGGCAAGATATAACCTTCTATCAAGTCAATTTTTTGCATTCGCACGTATATATCTTCGCTTGTCATGTCTAATTGTTTGGCGACAGACTCGATACAAGAAGCCATAAAGATTGCTTTACGTTCATCTTGTGAAGGTTGATATGTGTAATGCGTTTCCATCAAATATAAGACCAAATTGTTTTCTCTTGTATGATTTCGCGGCGGTACTATATATATTATATTGAACGCGCGCGAGGGTTATTGTTTTACAAAACCAACTTTTGAGAACGGGTTGATTATTGTACGCTGATAATCAAGGTTTGATTATTGATTTCGAGAGTGTGTTGACCAGCGGCAGCGGTAACAGGAACTTCAGAAGCGAAAGTTTGAGCAGCAGCTTGACCGATTACTGCACCATCCAGAACAACGTCCATAGGCTCAGTAGTTGGATTGTCAACGATGATTTTACCATATTGGTGGCAAACTTTGAACTCAGTTGGGATAGGAGTTTTAACAACTTGGAAGCGATCATTGATTACTTCACCAGCGGTTGCTGTGAAGGTAGCCATCTCACCAACAGCAATTTTAGTTGTGTTTGCGCCGTCTGCCAAATAGAGGTCGCCAATTACTTCGGTAGCAACAATTTGATAGTCGCCAGCCACACTTGCCATGATACCAAGTGGCATGTCAGCCAAATCGTTAGCAGCAAAAGTTTGATAGTTTTGACCACCAGAGATAACGTACATATAAGCAACACCCTCAACAGAAGTATTAGCTTTTGCACAAAGAGCTGCAGGGTTAGCAAAATCTGTTTCTGCTACAGTTATAATCCATTCTTGTGCATCAGGAGCCACAAGTTTTAACACGGCTTTAGCTGAATAGTTAATAGCCATTACATTCATGGTTGCTGCGATTACGAGCAGCGAAAAAATCATTTTTTTCATTGTTTTTATCTAAATTTTAAATTAATTACATTTTTCTAATTGGAGCAAAACCGTCTCCTAAATCAGTAGCGCCACTTTCACCCATTAATACAGATTGATTGGGCTCAAAAAATACACAATCCACATTAGGATTCAAATATTCTTTTTTCATAGTTGTAATTGTTTAAGGTTGGGCGGCGTGAACCGCCCAACCAAATTGATTAATTAAAGGCGTTGACCTACAGTGTTGTAACGAACGCCATTGCGGATGATAACGACTTGGTCGTTAACAATCGTCTTAACGATATCGTTTTGAACAGCTGCATTCTCAACGTTAGTAGCTACTTTCTTTGCAGATTCAATAGCAAAACGATGGTCTACTGTTTCACCTGCTTTTGCCTCGAATTGGTATTCAGCACCTTCTACGATAGCAATCTTAGTATTGTTCACGAGATCGATTAATGTTAATCCTTCTCCTTGAACATTGCTAAAATTGATAGTATAAACACCAGCCTCATCAGCCACAAAGCCAAGATAAGTATTGTTTACATCATTAGAAGCAACAACAGCCATTTTCTCTGCACCATTAGCATAGAGATTGAGTCCTTCGTTCATATACTTTCTTGCATCATAGCCATTGTCAAATGCAGCAGAGAACTCATCAGCCTCAGCGATGGTCAATATATCTTTCGCGCCATACTGATTAGAAATGTTCAGCGTTGCACGAGTAATATCTTGAATAGCTACACGACGAGGAGCATTAGTTCCCATTGCAGGAGCCCAAACGAAATCAGAATAACTCATACCAAAAGTGGTAGCGGCGCCATTTTTATATAGCATTATAGGTTGCATTGGTTCAACCTTATCAATTGTGGATTGTATCAAATTTTGAGCTTCCCATGCAATTTTCTGAGCACCTACCATCTTATAAGTATAAATAGCAGCATCAATGCTATTTTCTTCAGTAGTATAGATACCTAGAAGACGGTCAATAAGTGCAGTAACATCTACCTCGCCTGTATAACTATTTGCAAGAGGACTCCATTGAGTTTGAACAGGAACGTCAGGGCTCGTATTACCAATAAGTTTACCTGCTAGCACATACTTCATCGGATTGTCTGGGAGAGTAGTACTTGGATTGTTACTCAGCATATAATAAATCGCATATGGTTTATTAAACAAGGATAAGTCCATAGGGGTGGAACCATTGATAGATGCAATAACTGCTGTAGAACCAAGTTCAAACAGATTAGTAGCATAGGTCGTTGCCTCAGCATGCTCAAAGCGCGTTACTTCGGAGAACGGAACGCCAAAGAACTGATAAACCTTGTTACTTGCATCATTACGCCATGCTTTTGAGATGAAGTTCACAGTTGCACGAGGAGTCTTGTTTGCTTGAACTGCTGGGTTCAACAACAGAATAGCTTGGTTACCTTCTTCTGCACCAAGGACGATGTTTGCTGCGTTGTTAGAGATGATACCCTGTGTGCCAGAAACAATCAGTTTACCACCTGCTTGTACATCAATAACAGAAGTAGCAGAACCTAAAACGACTTCACCAGCTTCCATAGCAATGCCTTGAGGAATGGTTACTTTGCGACCAGCCTTAATTGCTACATATTTAACCTTCACATCTGCTGTTAAAGTTACGTCCTCATCAACCTCGACCATATCATTTTCGCCAGCAGTCAACAAGTTTGTTACAAATTCTTGACCAGGCTCTTTAGCAGTAATGGTATAAATAATATTACCATCTTCATCCTCAGCTTGGGTGATCACACCTGTTTCGTCGCTCAGATACTCAGTAATATCACCATTGAACGTACCACCTTGGATTGAACCAGTTTGTTTAACTTCTTCTGCAACATCAGCATTGAGGTTCAACACACCAGCATTACCTCCAGTAATAGTACCGCTTTCAACAGTAACATCAGCAAATTGATCAGGAGTACCACTCGTCACAACACCTTCGATAGCATAACCCGAAGTTGCTTCCAATTTAGTATCACCTTTCACATCCAACGAGATTCCTCCAGCGTATGCATTGTTGCCCTCAAGAACGACTGCGCTACCACCAGCCTGTACACCAGAGCCTCTAGCACCTGTACCACCTTGTTGTGTCACTTCTGTATATTCAGTATTTGTAGATCTAACGGTTGCACCATCCAAAGTGATATCACCAGCTTTAGCATAAACACCAGTGTTACCTTCAATAGTTCCTTGAATATCCCAAATACCATAACCACCGCTATAAACAGCAGCTGACTTTGTGTTGGTTGCGCTACAAGAAACCGTTACACCTTTTCCAATAGTGATTTCTGGAACGTTTCCTCTTGTATCACGGACAGAACCAGTAATTTGTACACCATACTCAAAGCCGTAAACCTTAACGCTATCTTCTAAGTTAACAACAACGCCGAATGCATGAGAAACACAATCTTTATCACCATCATACTTCTCATAAATATTAGCATCTTTTTTGTAAGACGTCCAGAACTTATTTAAAGAAGGGTCTGCATTATACAAAGCATTTTTCACCTCTAAGATACCATTAGCTGCTTTGAAATAAGAATCCTGAGATTGATAGATTTCCACGCCACGGCTACCTTGACCACCATTAGCCTGTACATCCACATTGCCTTGAATAGTTAAAACTGACCAATCTTCAGCTTCTGGGCTATAATGACCGAATACATTGAAGCAAACAGATGTCCAAATAGCATCCTTAACTTTGGTGTTGATAATTTTACCATCACCTTTAACAGTCAATTTCCCTTTGAAAAGGTTAAACACATTCCAGTCTGTGCTAGTGATGTTGAAATTTTTCAAATCAATAGTAATGTCCTTTCCTGCTTCATTTTCTCCCACAAAGATGTTAATAGGATCGGTGAGAGCGATGTCACCAGACAACTCGATGTTAACTGTTGCACCTGGAAGTGCATTGTAAATGGCATCACGAAGACTTTGTTCGTCATTTACCACAACAGCATTTGCGTTTGCGCTCATGAGCATACCTGCTGCTACGAGCACGATTGAAAATAACTTTTTCATTTGATTTGTTTGTTTTTTTAAATTGATTGATTCAATAAATTAATGATAGAGTAAGCTATGAACAGCATCATGCACATGCACAATTTCTCCTTCATCCTCCGTAAACTCAACTCTATAAGCAACATGAAAATCCTCAACAATCATCTCACGATAATTAGATTCAACCCAACTGCTCTTAAGTCTTGCTTTTGGAAAAACCGAATACAAAGTTTCCAGCTGTTTCATTGCAGCATACAAACGAGCCACTTTAGCCGTGACAGTTCCCCAATCTAATGTTGGATGAAGCTGCATTGATACTACATAGAACTCCAATATCGACTCCTCAACTTGTTTCTCAATAATTACTTTCATCTCGAATGGTGATAAAATTGATCAACAACACTTTGAAGATGCTCACGAAACTCTTCTAACGTCACACAATGTGTCATCATTTCTGCAAAAGTTTCTTTGCAAGGTGACGGAGCACATTGTTGCTGCGCATTTATTTGTTCTGCTACTTGCATTGTTTTACTAAATCAATCGTTTGGTTAATAAAATTTTTTTGTTTTTTGTCTTAATTAAAAAGATACATATTTGCCAAAGTCCTTAGGGTCAATAATGGGCAAAGCAGATAACGCAAAATCCTTTGGATTACGCGTAATTATTCCAGAAACATTAGGGATGGAACATGCAGAAAAATACTGCACAGCATCCTCAAAGTCCTGAAACTCCGAGTTCAACGCTTGATTGATTTCAAGTGTTGTTACAGGAGCCACCTGCACGAATTGACTTAATGTCTTGAGCGCAGCCAGAGCATCCATACGACTTTGCTGCCTACACAATACATAATATATATTAGTAAAGGATAGCGAGCAAATGTAAAGAACACACTCACCACGAAAAGCCGCCTGAAACATATTCAAAGCATCAGGAGCAAATGGCATTCTCTTAGCCAAGAAGTCAATTACTACATTAGTATCCACAAAGAAAGTTTTCATAATTCTCTATTCGCTAATTCTTTTTTATAGTCAAAATCATCTGGTAGAGATACTATTCCATACAATCTTTGAACTGGATTATCGACCGTAGCAAATTGCGTTACTCGTGTCAATTCAGTAGCCACATAAGACTCTACATCTTGACCATGGGTAGCCGCCAATGCGAGCAATGCTGACCACACTGTTGGCGAAAGGTTGATGTTTAATTGTTTTGGCATAATACTTACTTTTAATTTAAAAACGTTTTTTGTCTTTCGACAGTTTTTTTTGTTTTTTGTTTGTCTTTTTTGTTTTCCTTCAAGAGTTTTCTTTGGGAACAATGGGTTGTAAAATTCTGTACTCGTGTTAGTGTAACGTTTCAACAGCCCTATGTAATTTCCTCAGTCCGCCCTTGTTTTCTTGAGCAGAAGCCCGCTTCCATCAAGAATAATCATCCTTTCATTTCTGTTTCTTAAAATTAATTGTTTAGTTGGTTAATATTATGGTTAACTATCGCGTTTTTTAATTCTTCTGATTAGATAAACTCGCTTTCACCTTTTATATAATACGCGGGGACGAGTGTGTCCGTGCGCGCGTGTATGTGTAAAATCTCCAATAATCATTCGGAAGGAATACAACTACCCTACCGAACAATTGGTCTCCTACACTAACACGCTGCAAAAGTACTACATTTTTTTGAAATGTGCAAGTATTTTGATAAAAAAGTATATTTTTTCGTAAATTTTGTGTAGTTAAAGTTGCAAAATGGGGCTGTAAGGGATGAGGAGTAAATTAGTGATAGGCATCTAAGCGGGTAGAGAAACGGGCTTGCTCAGACGGCGAAATACCACAACGTGTTGCTACTTGACGCCATCCGGTCACAGCACGTTTAACCTCATCAATAATAGACAACGCCTCTTTGTCGCTGAGGAAATAATCTTCTGCAGAAGATAATAACTGCTCAACAGAAGACTCGTTAGTATAACTATTAATCAGTAAACTTTGCGTCGTCATATTGGATGGATTAAGGTCATACGCAGGAGACCATTTCCATCCATGACTCGTCAATAAAAAGCCATGGTTACGAAAATGGTCGTCATGGTTGCCTATCATGCAATTAAAAAAGACTCTCCTATACAACTCCACTAAAGACGCATGAATATCAGCAAATCCTGCTTGTCCAACCATCATATCCACTATATCTAAATATCCGTTTCCGCTATCCGCATTAGCGCCATCATTAAGTCCGCACAATGTCATAGCCGAAGCAAAATGCAGACGTTGATTCCCTACTCTGTCAAATCGTCGTGACAAAAGTGTGTGATAAGGTTGTCCTTCTAATCGCAATAAACGTGTTGACGCCACATCAATACCTGCATTTTTTGCCAAACAGTGTGCAAAATGTTCCCATAGAGCAATATCATAGTCATCATTCACAGAGGGAATTTTAGCCACCATTAACGTGCCATCCACATCACGTACATTGGCCTTTGGTCGCGCCCCTCCAAGAGAAGATCCCTGTTTATACAATTGTCTCAACCATTGTTCATGGATGGTATCAGCAGGTTCCAGACGTTCAAACCGATGAGCCAAATCGACAAACTCTCGCAACTGAGTAATGGGGGGAACAGGGAAATCGACATCGTCGATTCCGACATATTCTCCGTTCAAACGGAAACGCAATGCTCCCATACGAGTTTGATCATCCAATTGGAGCAAATAATTAGCTTCACTCAATGTACGCGGCAAACGATGTTCTTGCTGCGCAGCCATCCGCTCTTTCTTATCCAAAAGGACCCGTCCCCATCTATCAGGAAGGACATCTTGAAACAAAGAAAAAAGATGACCTGTTTTATAATGCCATCCGGAAAGCAAGGGTAACTCTGGACACAAAACAATAGAAGAATGGTTTTTGAGCCAACTATCGTTATACTGAAATTGATACGTAACTGTACCCCTGACATTGTCAAAAGCCAAAGTACCAACAAGTTCCTCACGCGGCAAGAAATCAAAAGCCGCCATTACATCTAATGTTGTCATAGTATCAAGTATTTACAATTCCACGACTTGCGCGCTGACGGTTTTTTAATTGCACATCTTGGAGAGTTCGACCTACATCATCGTTTTGAGCTAAGTACAGCACACTCTCATCCAAATTCATAGCATACAAAATCCGCATATATATACCAATTGCGACGGTTGAAGCTCCTTTTTCCACGCGCATTACTGATATTTCCGAGCACGTAGCACGTGCTGCAATCTCAGCGATACTCAAGTCTCGACGAAGGCGAGCTAAGCGGATTTGCTCACCCACAATCTTCAAGTTATTAGCCACTCTTCTTGGCACTTTTGTTGCCATTGTAACATTGCTCATAATATATAAATAGTTGCGGTTTACTATATTTTAAGATAGGTTAGTTCGAAATCGGGTGCAAAGGTACAATTTTTTTTTGGAATGTGCAAATGTTTTGAGAAAAAATTTAACAAAAACCGAAATAAACCGATAAAAACAGTTCATTCTTAGAGTTGAAACAGAAGAAGGAGGATAGTGGAGTAGCGGGATAGAAAGTGACACCCCCAAGCCCCCTCTGAAGAAGGGGGATGTGAAAACGTTGACGTTAACGTTGACGAAAGTAACACCCCCAAGCCCCCTCTGAAGAAGGGGGATGTAGGAAATAGAGGAATAGAAGGCTAGAGGTGCTGCAAAGTAGCAATGACCGTCGAGTGACTGTCGGGTGACTGTCGGGTGACTGTCGGGCGACTGTCGGGTGACCGTCGGGTGACCGTCGGGCGACCGTCGGGGATGATAGCCTAAAAGAGTAGAAAAAGTGCAAAAAGTTTCAAGTGATTAAACCTGGTTATTTTCGGGGAATATCCAATAACAAAAGAGGCAGCGCTTTAATGGCGATGCCTCTGTTGTTTAGGTTGTTTAACTATTATCTCAAGAACGTTAGTTCAAGAATAGTAGCTCAAGAACGTTAGTTCAAGGAAGATTATCTCAGGAACGTTCGGCAGTTTTGGATGACGATGCCATGATAGGTCTCGTCCACACGCTGACCTTGTACGTTATACATCGGTTGCGTCAAATCCAACTCTACTTTCTGCTCAGTTTGCTCCATATTGGTTGGGACTTTATTATGTGCCTCAAATTCCGCACTATATGTAGCCTCTTCCGTCACCTCAGCAATGTCAGGAGTCCAGCCCAAGAACGTAAAGTATTGTGTTTCTGTGTCTGCTTTAGTTGGAGTTTCACCTTTGTACTCAGGCATAACACCATATTCTAATTGTTCGCGTTGGAGAGTGTCTTCGCCATTGACAAAGTAGATATTGTACAGCACAGCTGTACTATCAAACTCAGCTGCGTATGTTGTTTCTGCTGCCACAGCCACAAGTTCTGGTTTCCAGCCCTTGAACGTGTAAGTATATTGTGCGTCTGCTGCTTTAGTTGGTGTTTCACCCTTATACTCAGGCAGTTCACCATATTCTAATTGTTCGCGTTGGAGAGTGTCTTCGCCGTTGACAAAATAGACGTTGTACTTATTCAATGTGCTGGAGAATTGAGCAGTATAGGACGTGTCTTTCGATACCACTTCTACGTCACGGTCCCAGCCGATGAACGTGTAAGTGTATTGAGCATCTGCTGCTTTAGTTGGTGTTTCTCCTTTATACTCAGGCAGTTCGCCATCTAAGAGTTGTTGTTGCTCAAGTACGGTATCGTTCCAGTTCTTGAAGACGATGGTGCGGAGTTTGGGGTCGGTATTGTAGAAATAATGTACCTCTGCAAATGAGTTGAGTACGCCGTTTGTCCAAGAACCACGGATTTCCCAGCGCAATCGCGATTCCTCATTGTTCACATATTCTTTTTCAGATTGAGAGGACAGAGTCCATTGCTCGTTTAGCCAATAGTATTGATTATCAACCAACTTTCTATCTAAATCATCATATCTATTTTCTTTCTTTGAATAATATTTCAACTCATTCTCCGATCCTTTCAATACGACATATTCTATTTGTCGACCTTTATTATCTAAAGTAACTTCAGTCTGATTCGAAATGTACCATCCGCTTGACCAACTATATATGGTTGTAATTTTTGAAGTAGCAGTACTAGAATACACGGTCTTCGATTCTCCCTTCCAAACATTAGCAGCCTTATCCCAAGAATAACGTTCATTAAGAATTATTGAACCAGAAGCATCATAGTCAAAAATATATTTATAATTACCCACGCTATCACCATTTGCAAAATCATAACGCACCTGAAGAAGCGGTTTCCCATTGTCATCATATTCTTTATAACATTTATAATTATATTCCCATGTTTGACCTTGCCCTTTTTCATAAGATTCAAACACAGCATTTATTCCTGTTGCATCATACTTATTAACATACTGTTCTACCCCATCCCAGACTTGATTCGTAGAGTTCCACTTGAACGTCGCAGAATATGTCATTTTATTTGCTGCATTATATTCGATATGAGCAGAATCTCCTCCCATTTGAACCCATCCATTTTCAAAATTCCAAACAAAGTAATTTGTAACATCCCCAGAAGTTGCATAAGTATGGATTTCTTTCTGAAGGTCAATCCATTGCATTCCGTCCCATTCGGAAATAATATAAGATGTCACCTTATTGCTACTATTATACGTATGCTCCTCTTTGGTATAATAGACCAAGACACCAGCATCAACCTTATAGGTAATCTTTTTAGATTCCTTTCCTGCTGAGGTATACTCATATTCTGTTCTTTCAGTACCTCTCCAATGATCCACATCCCAAACGGATTTGGCATCCACCTTTTTGAGTTTATTGTCGTAGTAAGACGTTTCAACAAAATCTTGATTTATCCAAACTTCCCCATCCCAATTTTGAGTTATCTTCGTTTCTTGAAGATTGTTAATAGCATTGTATGAATAGATGTACTTTTTCACATTCTCAAGCAAACAATCTTTTCCCGTCAAAGAAATTTCAGTTTCCTTTAATTTTTTAGCATTATAGGTATATTGCGTTTGCGAACTTGCACACCATTCTCCTGCTGCCGCATTCCACTTCCATTTAGTAATCTCTGTTTTGAGATTAGAAGAATAAGCAGTCGTTGTACGAGTACCATTACCTACCCAACCATTGTTTTTCCACAAATAAGATGCTTCGTCAATTTTATTTTTTTCACTTTCATCATACAAAGTTACAGTACGCGTATTTGGGACAAAATCGCTAGTATCAAAAGTCCATTTATACGCTATCGTTTCTATTGTTTGCGCTCCAGATTTTGAATAATCATATTGACTTTTGCTAGTTCCTTTCCATCCAAAATTTAAGTCCCAAGCATATTGCACATCAAGAATTTTTTTAGATGCGTTACCATATAATCGATACTCATAAACTTTCTTTGTGCTACCAGACGCACCCCATTGATTATTGGTTCGCCCAGTATACACCACATCAAGAAGAAGATTACCCTTCTCATCATATTCCTTAAAAGACTTAGCAACGGAATCTGTTTTTTCTCCTGTCCAAGATAATACCACTGACAGTATTTCACGGTTTTTGGCATCATACTCTTTTCTCGTTTGAGAATAGATTTCTACCTTTCCTGTAGCCTCCATCAAGCTATCTACTTGATCTAAAGTGACATTGCTGCCAGCATATTCCCAAGTGTGTTTATACTGAGTGACCCAGTCTTCTTCACCCATGACGGAATGTTCCTCTAAGATTTGACGACCGTTCTCGTATGCATATTGATACATATCCACATAACGCCATCTGCCTTTGTCTGCCACGTAAGCCTGATGAACGATAGCGACAATCGTATTTGACGTGCCGTCATAAGTGTAATTAGTACGCGTATCACTCACATACTCACTCGTGGCAGTAATCCAACGATAGACGGTCTCTTGCACTTTACGGCCTTGTGCATCATAGTCCGTCTGGGTATAGTCTTTACCCACTTTCACGCCCTCTACCCATTCATAACCAATGGCAGCGATTTGACGACCCAACGAGTCGTACTGATACTCTAATTTGGACGCATAATTACCATCAATGTCATAGGTAATGGTGCTATCCACCAAAACTGTCTGAGCCTGCATAAAGCCTGCTACACAGAGACTTAAAAGAAAAATTAACTTTTTCATACCTTAATTATATTAAATAAATTATACTATTTTTTATCTAACTGACGCAAAAAAGCGCGCAAAAGTACAACTTTTTTTTGAGATATGCAAATTTTTGAAGACAAAACAACAAACTTGATACTCGAACTTTGCAGTATTCATGGAGTCTTGATAGATTAACAAAAACCGAAATAAAGAAGAAGAAGGATAGTGGAGTAGCGGGATAGTGGGATAGTTGACTAGAAAACTAGAGGAATAGAAGACTATAGAAAGAGTGGCATGGGGTTCTGCCAAAATGGCAGAGTAGAGAGTTTGGCACGGGAATTGAGGGAGAGAGGAGGAATGAGTCGAAAGTAGAAAGGCAAAAGTCGAAAGTCGATAATAATTAAAAACAATATAGATTATGGCAAAAGGTAACATTGGGGTGACAAGTAATAATATTTTCCCCGTTATTAAGAAATTTTTGTACAGCGACCACGAGATTTTTCTGCGTGAGTTAATCAGTAATGCCGTTGACGCGACACAAAAACTAAAAACTTTATCGTCCGTAGGTGAAGTGAAAGGCGACCTCGGAGACACGCGCGTGCGCGTAATAATAGATAAGGACAAGAAAACCCTTACCGTACAAGACCACGGTATCGGAATGAGTGCAGAAGAAGTAGATAAATATATCAACCAAATCGCATTCTCCGGTGCCGAAGAGTTTGTGAATCAATACAAAGACAAAGCTGAAGCTATCATTGGTCACTTTGGTTTGGGATTCTATAGCGCTTTTATGGTCAGCGACAAAGTGGAGATATTTAGTCAAAGTTACAAAGAAGATGCGAAAGCCGTACACTGGTCTTGCTCTGGTGATCCCGAATATACGATGGAAGATACCATCAAAGCCGAGCGCGGAACAGACATCGTGCTGCATATCAATAGCGAGTTTGAACAGTATCTCGAAGACGCTACCATTGAAGGACTGCTCAAGAAATACTGCAAGTTCTTGCCCGTCGAGATAGCCTTCGGCAAAAAGAAGGAATGGAAAGATGGAAAAGAAGTTGAGTTAGACGAAGAAAACATCATCAATAACATCAACCCCGCCTGGACACGCAAACCAGCCGACCTCAAGGATGAAGACTATACCACGTTCTATCACGAACTCTATCCGGCACAAATGGATGAACCACTATTTCACATCCATCTGAACGTGGATTATCCGTTCCACTTGACAGGAATACTCTATTTCCCACGCATCAAGAACAACTTAGATGTGCATCGCAACAAGATTCAGTTGTATTGCAATCAAGTATTCGTGACAGACGAAGTAGAGAATATCGTTCCCGAGTACCTCACCCTACTCCACGGCGTGATTGACAGTCCCGATATTCCTCTGAACGTGAGCCGCAGTTACCTGCAGTCAGACAATAACGTGAAGAAGATTTCAAGCCATATCACGAAGAAAGTGGCTGACAAATTGGCAGAGATGTACAAAAACGACAAAGCCGACTTCGAGAAGAAATGGGACGATATCAAGTTGTTTATTCAGTTTGGCATGCTGAGTGACGAGAAGTTCTACGAACGCGCTATCGGTTTTGCTTTGCTCAAGAGTCTTAGTCCAATTGCAGTAGCAGAAGGCGAAGGCAGTCAATACCACACGTTAGACGAATACAAAGAACTTATCAGAGATAAGCAGACGGACAAAGATGGTAACCTGATTATGCTCTACACACAAGATCCTGAAGCACACTATACCTATATCGAGCGTGCAAAAGCAAAAGGCTATGACGTGCTGCTGATGGATGGTGAGTTGGATGTACATGCGGTTAGTCAATTGGAACAAAAGAACGAGAAACTGCGTTTTGTTCGCGTGGATAGCGATATTATCGAGAACTTAATCAAAAAGAACGAAAACGAAAACGAAAACCAAAACCAAAACTATAGCGATGAGCAGAAAGAAGGTATGCGCAAAGCATTTGAGGCATTGATACCGGCAGAGAAAAAGATGAACTACTATGTGTCATTTGAATCTGCAGCCAGCGATGCACTCCCTGTTTTCCTGACACAAAACGAGTTCATGCGCCGCATGAAAGAGATGTCTGCTCACCAACAAGGTATGTCGTTCTACGGACAAATGCCAGACCAATACAATCTCGTCATCAATACTGCTCATCCACGTATCCAAGAACTGATGGCAAAAATGACATCGGAGGAAATTCAAGAGTCGAAAGAAGAAAGTCAAAAGACAGAAGGCGAAAGTCAAGAGGCGAAAGAGACCGTAAAGAAGACTGTTTATACGCTGGCAGGTGAAGATGAACGGCTGCATCAGTTGATGGATATTGCGCTGCTTGCAAGTGGACAGCTGAAGGGCGAAGCACTCGCTAAATTCGTCAATCGATCGGTAGAATTGCTGTAAATATAGGCTAAATTACAAAAAAATCGTCAGAAATGGCGATTTTTTTTGCTTTTGTCAAAAAAATGTTGTATATTGGGCAAGCTGCCTTGCTAAACCGCACCGATAATCCGCGCCACGCAATTCCCCCAAATGGTTGTCCTCACCCTTATTAAAATACGCAAATGTAGAGCAAAATGGCTGAAGCCATAAATTGCCTATTTTGTGTAGTCTATGGCGAGTAAACTCCCATATTCTACCACAAAATAACCAATAATAAGATAAAAATCTTATTTTTTGCTCTAAAAATTTGCGTATCCCAAATTTTCGTTGTATATTTGCAGGCTGAATTGAAAATGATGAATGAGTTTTTGGAAAAAGAAGAAGCTGTGCTGCGTATGCTCAAGACCGTGTTTGATCCTGAGATACCAGTTAATATATACGACTTGGGGTTGATATACGGCATCGACTTGCAGGACGATGGAGTGTGCGTGATTACGATGACATTAACCGCGCCCAATTGCCCTGCGGCAGACTTCCTCGTAGAAGACATACGACAAAAAGTAGCGTCCGTCGAGGGTGTCAAAGAAGTGCAAGTAAATATCGTCTTTGAGCCAGAGTGGAGTAAAGACATGATGTCGGAAGAAGCGAAACTGGAGTTGGGATTCTTGTAGAATATGGACCGCTGCGCTGAAGGAATATGGACCGCTGCGCTGAAGGAAAAAGTCGAAAGTAGAAAGTCGAAAGTAGAAAGTAAAAAGTTAATACCATGATATATTTTTTAAGTGATGCACATCTTGGTTCCAAAGCCTTAGACAAAGGTTTTGGACGGCAAAAACAGTTATGCATCATGCTCCGCAAGATGGGCAAAAATGCCTCCGCTATCTATTTGTTAGGTGATATATTTGACTTTTGGTTTGAATACTTCATCCACGACCATAGCAAAAAACAGTATTCTGAGTTTATGCACACTATTCGACACCTTACGCACAAAGGTGTGCGAGTGCATTTCTTCACAGGTAATCACGACTTATGGACGTTTGGTGGTCTCGCCAAAATGACAGGAATGGTTGTACACCACCACCCCTACTCTATCACAGTAAACGACAAGTCTATTTATATGGCACATGGGGATGAGTTTATGCCCGATAAACGTTTTCAACGCCTACGCCGCATATTCCACAACAAGGGATTACAATACTGTTTCCGCTGCCTGCCTCCATTCTTGGGCAACGCATTAGGATACGGCTGGGCAAAACGCAGTCGATTGAAGGAATTAGCCCATCCGCTGCCCTATCAAGGGGAAGAAAAAGAGGAACTTGTGCAATATGCTAAACAGCATGAACACAAGTCCCATCATGATTATTATATCTTCGGTCATCGTCATATTGACCTCGACCTACAGATAACTGCTAATTCTCGCGTAGTGCTATTAGGCGACTGCTTCAAGTTGTGGACATACGCCAAGGTTGATGACCAAGGCGAACTCACCTTGTGCAGTTATAATAGCCAACTCTAACGCGCAGCTAAGCGTGCTTTAATAGCTTTACTATCCTCCTCGTAACCAGGTTTGTCCAAGAGGGCGAACATGTTCTTTTTGTATGCCTCTACGCCAGGTTGATTGAAAGGATTAACACCTAACATATATCCCGAGATACCGCATGCGCGCTCAAAGAAATAGATGAATTGACCGAGGTTATACTCGTCTATTTTCTCGAAAGATATTTTGATGTTAGGCACACCACCATCGACGTGAGCGAGTTGAGTGCCGAGTTCTGCCATTTTGTTGACTTCGTCCACACGTTTGCCTGCGAGGAAATTCAGTCCGTCCAAGTTTTGTTCGTCGTGCGGGAAGATAACGGTCTTGTTGGCTTTCTCGATAGAGATAACGGTTTCAAAGATAGTGCGTTCGCCGTCCTGAATCCACTGTCCCATAGAGTGCAGGTCGGTTGTCAAATCAACACTTGCAGGGAAAATACCTTTGCGGTTCTTGCCTTCGGACTCGCCATAGAGTTGTTTCCACCACTCTGCAAAATAGTGAATGCGGGGATTGAAATTAGCCATAATCTCAATTTTCTTACCGTATTGATAGAGTGCATTACGCATAGCCGCATATTGGCAAGCGAGGTTTTGCTCGTATGGAACATTGCTGTCTGTAGCTTTCTCCATGTCTTGAGCGCCACGGACAAGGGCTTTGATGTCATGTCCAGCACATGCGATTGGCAGCAGACCAACAGGTGTTAATACACTAAAACGACCACCAACGTTATCAGGAATTACGAAGGTCTGATACCCTTCTATCTCGGACAGTTTGCGTGCAGCACCTTTGACACGGTCGGTGACGCAAACGATGAGTTCTTTGGCAGCAGCCTTGCCCACTTGTTTCTCAAGCATCGTCTTGAGCAGACGGAAAGCTAAAGCAGTCTCCGTAGTTGTACCCGACTTAGAGATATTGATGATGGCAAAGGTTTTGCCTTCGAGCAGTTCCATTAAGTCTGCCAAATAGTCCTCGCCGATGTTGTTACCAGCATAGACGATGCGAGGGTTATTGCCGTTGAGACCAAAAGTGTGGTCCAGTGCCTCATTGACGGCACGTGCGCCTAAGTAACTGCCGCCGATACCAGCAACCACAATCACTTCGGCTTTAGCGCGCAAGCGGTCTGCACAAGCTTGCACTTCATCCAAGAAAGCGTCTGTGGTTTGAGAAGGCAGATGTACCCAGCCTAAAAAGTCATTACCAAGACCTTGACCATTTTCTAATAATTCGTTAGCCGCAGCGGTCAGCGCTGCTTCTTCTGCCAATGCTCCTGCGGGAACAAAACTGGCAGCGTTCTTAATACATAGTTTCATATCACTTTAATTTCTGGGTTAATTCCTTAATTACAATTGTAGGCGAGAGATGATTATAGAGAATGTTATACATCGCTTCTGCAATAGGCAGACTGACATGCATACGCTCGTTAGCCATGTGAATAGCTAATGTACCATAATATCCTTCAGCCACCATTTCCATCTCAATCTGGGCAGCCTTGACGGAATAGCCCATTCCGATTAGTTGTCCAAATTGGCGATTGCGTGAGAACTTGGAATAGGCAGTAACCAGTACATCCCCGAGGTAACCACTGGCATCTATATCGCGATGCGTATTACTCATAGCGGTTGCAAAACGCTGAATCTCTTGGATGGCGTTGCTGATAAGTACGGACTGGAAATTGTCGCCATAACGCAAACTGTGGCACAGTCCAGCAGCGATTGCATAGATATTCTTCATCACAGAGGAGTACTCCAGCCCTTGCACATCGATACTGGGAGTGGCAAAAACATACGGAGTTTCAAAGAGTGAGCACAGTTGTGTGGCATACTCGCGACTTTCACAGCCGATAGTGAGATAACTCAACCGCTCCAGCGCAATCTCTTCTGCGTGGCACGGTCCAGCAATAATCGCTAACTGCTGCATAGGGATATCAAAGCGGACATGCAAGTAATCAGTTACGAGCATATTCTCGTCCGGAATCATACCTTTGACAGCAGAGATGACGGTTTTAGACCGTAGGCGACGCCTAATCTTAGTAAGTGTCTGCTTCACATACGGCGACGGAACAGCGAGAATCAAGACATCGGATTCACTGACTACCGTATTGATATCGGAACAGAAATGAATACGCGAGACATCGAAAATCGCGTTCGACAAGTAGCATGGGTTTTTGCCTGTAGCCATGAACTCGTCTATTACATCCTGCTTGCGTATGTACCAGTTGATTTCAGGCTGATTGACCATTACAATCTTCGCCAAAGCCGTTGCCCAACTGCCACTACCTATAATCGCTACACGCTTATCCATATTAAACTTCGGGTTTCATAGTAGGGAATAACAATACCTCTTGGATGGTTGGTTGCCCAGTCATAAGAATTGCGAGACGGTCGATACCGATTCCGATACCAGATGTAGGAGGCATTCCATATTCAAGCGCACGCATGAAATCATGGTCGATGACCATTGCTTCATCGTCACCTTTCTTCGCCAGATTCATTTGATCTACGAAGCGGTTATATTGGTCGATTGGGTCATTGAGTTCTGAATAAGCATTTGCCAATTCCTTACCATTAACCATCAACTCGAAACGCTCAGTCAATCCAGGTTTAGAGCGGTGCATCTTGGTCAGCGGCGACATCTCAACAGGATAATCCGTGATGAATGTGGGTTGAATAAACGTACCCTCACAAGTCTCTCCAAAAATCTCGTCAATGAGTTTGCCCTTGCCCATTTTCTCGGTATCTTCAACGCCCAACTGTTTAGCGATAGGACGAATCTCATCTTCGGTCATCGTGCTCAAGTCGTAACCCGTCTTTTCCTTGATAGCATCTAAGATAGGCAAGCGACGATAAGGAGCTTTGAAATCAACTTCGTGGTCACCAATCTGCACTTTTGTTGTGCCATTGACAGCAATAGCGATGCGCTCTAACAGATTTTCTGTAAAAGTCATCATCCAATTGTAGTCCTTGTACTGCACATAAAGTTCCATACAAGTGAACTCAGGATTGTGGGAACGGTCCATACCCTCGTTGCGGAAGTTACGACCAATCTCATACACCCCCTCAAAACCACCGACGATAAGGCGTTTGAGGTAGAGTTCGGTAGCAATACGCAAGTACATATCGACATCGAGTGTGTTATGGTGTGTGATGAACGGACGGGCACTGGCACCACCTGCAATCTGCTGCAAGATAGGTGTTTCTACTTCCGTGTAACCTGCCTCGTCAAAGACTTGGCGCATTGTACGGAGGATAGTGGCACGTTTGAGGAAAGTGTCTTTGACGCCCTCGTTCACCACTAAATCGACATAACGCTGACGATAGCGCTGCTCGGGGTCATTAAAACCGTCGTATGCGACACCATCTTTGTACTTAACGATAGGTAGCGGACGGAGCGATTTACTCAGGACAGTCAGTTTCTGAGCGTGCACAGAGATTTCGCCCATCTGCGTACGGAAAACGAATCCCTCTATACCGATAAAGTCACCTATATCAAGCAGTTTCTTGAAAACGACATTGTACATCTGCTGCTCAATAGTCGTAGGTTGTTCGCCTTCGGCTAAAGGTGCCTGAATGTCATCGCGGCTGACATAGACTTGAATACGTCCTTTAGAATCTTGTAGTTCAATGAATGACGCTTTACCCATGATACGTTTAGACATGAGACGACCAGCGATACTGATTTTATCACCAGTATGCCATTCTTTGCCTGCAATCTCAGACTGCGGGTGTTGTTCATCGACGAAAGCGGCTTTGATGTCCGTAGAATGTCCTGTTACGACATACTCTTGAGCAGGATAAGGGTTAATTCCCAAATCACGCATGGTTTGCAGACTTTGTCTGCGTACTTGTTCTTGTTCCGATAATTCCATTATTATGTTTTATTGTTTAATCACATTGAGTGTACGAGCGACTTTGATAAACGCAGCGATACCGCGGTCAAGTTGCTCTTGCGTATGCGCAGCAGACAACTGCACACGAATACGCGCTTGTCCTTGAGGTACGACAGGATAATAGAAACCTGTCACGTATATACCTTCCTTCTGCAACGCAGCAGCAAACTCCTGACTGAGTCGGGCATCGTACAGCATCACCGCACAGATAGCAGACTGAGTCGGTTTGATATCAAACCCTGCTGCTTTCATTTTGGTTACGAAGTATTCGGTGTTAGCGTGCAGTTTATCTTGCAGCGTGTTATCACGAGTAATAATTTCCAATGTCTTCAACCCTGCCGCAGCAATCATTGGTGGGATAGAGTTCGAGAATAGGTATGGGCGTGAGCGCTGGCGGAGGAGGTCAATAATCTCTTTTTTACCCGTAGTAAATCCACCGACTGAACCACCAAAGGCTTTGCCTAAAGTGCCTGTCAAAATCTCTATTTTTCCACGCAGATTATAGAGTTCGGTCACACCGTGTCCCGTTTTTCCAACAACACCAGCAGAGTGTGACTCATCTACCATCACGAGTGCATTGTACTTATTAGCGAGTTCGTATATCTTGTCCAATGGGCACACATTACCATCCATCGAGAACACGCCATCGGTAGCGATGATGCGGAAACGTTGTGCTTGTGCAGCCTTTAGTTGCTCCTCAAGATCTGCCATGTCGCCGTTCTTGTAGCGATAGCGAACGGCTTTACACAGACGCACACCATCAATGATAGACGCATGATTAAGTGCATCCGAGATAATCGCATCTTGCTCCGTCAACAGCGGTTCAAACAGACCTCCATTGGCATCAAAACAAGCCGCATAGAGAATCGTATCTTCCGTGCCAAAGAAGTCAGAGATAGCTTGCTCTAATTGTTTGTGTGTGTCTTGCGTGCCACAGATAAAACGCACCGAAGCCATGCCATAGCCACGAACATCCATGCGGTCTTTGGCAGCCTGAATCAGTTCCTTGTTATCTGCCAAACCGAGGTAGTTATTGGCACAGAAATTGATAACGTCCACACCGCCCTCGACCTGAATAGCCGAAGACTGCGGTGTGATTATGACGCGTTCGGATTTATATAAACCTGCCTCGCGTATCTCAGCGATAGTAGTTTGCAAATGTTTCTGAAAATCCTGATACATGATTGGTAGTGTTTTTTTGAATTTTCCTAGTTATCTAGTTTCCTAGTTATCTAGTTATACTAAGCCTTGTTCCATCATTGCTTGTGCCACTTTCATGAAGCCTGCGATGTTCGCGCCCTTGACATAGTCAATGGTGCCATCTTTTTGAGTACCGAACTTCACGCATTGCTCGTGGATTGAGCGCATGATAGCATGCAGACGTTCATCAACTTCCTTAGCCTCCCAAGAAATGTGTTCTGCGTTCTGCGTCATTTCCAAACCAGAAGTAGCTACGCCACCTGCATTGACGGCTTTACCTGGAGCAAACAAGAAGCCTGGTTGTGCTTGGAAGTAATGAATAGCACCAGGTTGGCAACCCATGTTACTAACCTCGCAGCAGCACCATGTGCCATTAGCTACGAGTTCGCGTGCATCTTCTTCGCTCAGCTCGTTCTGGAAAGCGCAAGGCAATGCAATGTCACACTTCTGCGACCAAGCTTTTTTGCCAGCAGTAAAGATAGCCTTACCCGGGAACTGATCTGCCATATCTTGCACTTTATTGCGATTAGATGAGCGCATCACTAACATGTAATCAATCATCTCTTTGGTGATACCATCAGGAATAGCGCAAACGCCGTCTGGACCAGAAATAGCAATCACTTTTGCTCCCAACTCTGTAGCCTTGGTACAAGCGCCCCATGCCACATTACCGAAGCCAGAGATAGCAATACGTTTACCTTCGATAGACTTACCAGCCGTCTCTAACACGTGTTGTGTAAAATAGAGAGCACCAAAACCAGTAGCCTCTGGACGAAGAATAGAACCGCCCCAAGTCATACCTTTGCCTGTCAAAACGCCTGTGTGATACTGACGGCTCAGTTTTTGATACATACCATTCAAGAAACCAATTTCACGACCGCCTACACCTACATCGCCTGCAGGAATATCTTGGTCGGGACCGATACAACGCCACAACTCCAACATGAATGCTTGGCAGAAACGCATGATTTCTGCATCCGACTTGCCTACTGGATCAAAGTCTGAGCCGCCTTTGCCGCCACCCATTGGCAGGGTTGTTAAGGCATTCTTGAATGTCTGCTCAAAGCCCAAGAACTTCAACATAGAAGGGTTCACCGCTTTGTGGAAACGTAAACCACCTTTGTACGGACCAATAGCTGAGTTGAACTGGATTCGATAACCTAAGTTCGTCTGTACTTCGCCTTTATCATCTACCCAAGTTACACGAAAAGTAAAGATACGATCGGGCTCGACCATACGTTCTATTATCTTGGCTTGCTCAAATTCGGGGTGCTGGTTATATACATCCTCGATAGAATTGAGAACTTCCTCTACTGCTTGTAAATACTCCGCCTCACCGGGGTGCTTGGCAGCTAATTGCTGCATAATAACTTGCGTTTTCATTGTCGTAAAAAAATTTTAATTGATGTATCAATTAGGGTTACTTTTTCTAAACGGCTGCAAAGGTACTATTTTTTTTTCAAATATACAAAAAAAGTTGTACCATTTTTTGATGTTTGAAAACATATTCGTCCTCCAGTGCATTCAACGATGTTCTTAGAAATGACTAAACCAAGCCCTGTTCCTGTCTTTTTGGTTGTGAAATAAGGCGTAAAAATCTTGTCCTGCAAGTCGTCTTGTATTCCTGGACCATTATCTGAAATAGAGATTTCTATCTCGTGCTCTAATTGCTTGAGAACCACGAGAATATCGCCATTTGGCTTATCTTGCAAGACTTGAATAGCATTGTTCATTAAGTTCGTAAAAACCTGCCCAATCTGATTTCTATCCGCATACGCCTCCACGCCCTTTTCCAAACCGATATAACGAATTGGAATGTGCGCATCATTATTGCGACATAGTGCAATAGCATCCGTTAATTTAGCAGCCACATCCGTCACTGCCCCTTCCACTTGCGGCATTTGCACAAACGCTGAGAAAGAAGATGCGATGCGGCTTAGGTTATCAATCTGCTCTACCAACATCGGTGCAGAGCGGTCAAACAGCGCATCAAATCGCTCCGATCCTTTGACACGCTGCAACTGCTGGATAGTGAGTTTCATTGGTGTCAACGGATTGTTGATCTCATGTGCAATCTGCCTTGCCATCGTGCGCCATGCGCTTTCACGTTCCGCTTTAGCTTGCCGCTGAGACGACACTTCTAACTCCTGCATTTGATGATACAAATCGTTATATGGTTTGGTCAATATCCGAATCAACACAAACGGAAAAATGACCGAAATCAAGAACGCCAGCGCATAGATTGGCAGTAAGCGCGCAAAATATTGCTTAGCAGCGGTATTAGCAATTTCCTTCGTCACCAGCAGCGGAAATGACTCATCTGCCGTCACATCATCCGCACGTGTATTGATAATCACTTCTGTGTCATACAACTGCGCACACTCGCCCACTGTCTCAATAAAATCCTCATACGTCATCGACTGCGTACGGATATATCGGACAGACAAAACAAGCAACGCTGTAAAGATTACAAACGAGGGAATGCAACCTAAAAAAAGCAGTATTTTTGTCTTATTTTTCATTTTGGCTTGC
Organism: Paludibacteraceae bacterium; assembly: GCA_024400125.1. Classification (GTDB taxonomy): domain Bacteria; phylum Bacteroidota; class Bacteroidia; order Bacteroidales; family Paludibacteraceae; genus Colicola. The sequence continues at coordinate 9,927 of JAKSNG010000019.1, read as the reverse complement.
AAAATTACGAAATATTTTGTACTTTTGCAAACTTTTTTAAAAAAAACAGATGATTATTTCATTTTTTACAGCATTAGTGCTTGGTTTTTTGATGATTTTAGACCCTTGCACGCTTTTTACCAGCATTGCAGCTATCGGTTACATCGATCGTGAGATGCAAAACAAACGCCGTGTTTTAACCACCGGCTTGATGTTCGTTTTAGGCAAATTAGTGACCTACATCTTGTTATCTATTCCTTTCATCATGGGGTCAGAGACAGCGCACATTCGCCATCTGCTTAATCATTGGGGTGAACCCTTGTTATGCATATTTATGTTGGTGTGCGGTATATTGTTACTCTTCGCTGGACATCATCATCATAACCATGACCATGGAATGAGCAAGTGGTTACAGACAGTAGATGACAAGTCCAGTTGGCTTTGGGCATTTATGTTAGGCATTTTCTTTGCCATTGCATTTTGCCCGCATCGTCTCATTTACTTCTTCACGATGATTGAGATGGCTATTTCCATTCACAGCGCATGGCATTGGTTGTTGCCCATTGTTTTTGGATTAGGTACAGGTTTACCCATTATCGTTTTGGCTTGGATTATCAGTTATAGCGCCATCAGTACGCAGCAACTCACACTCAAGATGCAGCGTATGGAGCGGTGGGTTCGATATAGTTGTGCCGTTCTATTCATTGGTTACGGACTATATTTAGGTATCCATCTCTTGGGTCACGACCATCATCACGATTGCGAACATTGCCAACATGTCCACACCGAGCTTTCGATTTAAGCAGTTTGAAGTCTGGCACGATCAGTGTGCCATGAAAGTAGGAACAGACGCCGTTCTTTTAGGGGCATGGTGTCCGTTGCTTCCTGCGGCATTGACGCCATCAGCTACGGTTTTAGATATCGGCACAGGTAGCGGTATCATTGCTCTTATGTTAGCCCAGCGCATCCATCAATCTTCCGTACATATTGATGCCATCGATATGGACGCGAATGCCTTTGCGCAAGCCACTAAGAACTTCCGTTTGTCACCTTGGTCGCAGCAGTTATTTGCTCAACATTGCAGTTTGCAGCAGTTTGTCAGCGGTACTCGTTATGCGTTAATCGTGAGCAACCCACCTTACTTTGTAGATAGTCTCAAGAACCCTGACAAAGGACGCGAATTAGCGCGACACACGGACAGTCTGAGTTACGCTGAACTCGTTCAATCAGCCGCAGCGATGCTACAAGATGAAGGTTTATTAGCCCTTATTTTGCCATCTGAAGCAGAAGCCACTATTATGCAACTGGCGGTAGAAAACGGTCTAAGTCTCTATCGTCTCACACGCGTCTATTCCAAACCTGGTAAACCATGCAAACGTATCTTAATCGCATTGCAGAAAAGCACCAAAAAACGTGCCCCAGAGCAGGACACGCTTTATATTGAATCTGACACTGCGCCACGCAGTTCGGCATACGTCGCCTTGACGCAGGATTTTTATCTTTAATGAACCGCCTTGAAGCTCATATCCAGCGATTTATAGCTGTGTGTGAGTGCACCTACTGACACAAAATCGACGCCGCATACAGCATAGTCGTGCAGGGTGTCAATGGTAATACCACCGCTCGATTCTATTTCCATGTGACGACCTAATTGTGCCTCTGCAGCACGAATCATCTCGACCGCTTTTTTCGTACGTTCGGGCGTAAAATTATCCAACATTATGCGGTCAGGAATACCTGTTGCTAAAGCCTCGCGAATCTCGTCTTCGTTGCGTACTTCGATTTCAATCTTGAGCGGTTTATTATTGGCTTTGCAGTAGTCACGTGCACGAACTAACGCATTTGTGATACCTCCTGCAAAATCGACATGATTGTCCTTGAGCAGAATCATATCAAATAGTCCAATACGATGGTTCAATCCGCCACCAATCTTGACCGCCTCTTTCTCCAAGTAACGCAAACCTGGTGTAGTTTTGCGCGTGTCTAACACATGGCAATTGGTGTCCGCAATGCGACTTTGGTACTTATGCGCCGTAGTTGCTACGCCCGACATGCGCTGCATGATGTTGAGCATGGTGCGCTCAATCTGCAGCAGACTCAGTTCTTTGCCATACACTTTGAATGCAACGTCGCCTGGTTTGACTGCGTCACCGTCGTGCAAGTATTGCTCCACTTTGCATTCGGGGTCAAAATAAGCAATAATCTGTTTAGCCACTTCTATGCCAGCAATGATACCGGTATCTTTAATAATAAGTTGTTGGCAGCCCATCTGGGTAGCGGGAATGCAGCTCAATGAGGTATGGTCACCTTCACGAATATCCTCGTGAAACCAAATAGCAATGAGTTGTTTTAAGTCTTCGTTATTCATATTCGATTGTTTTTAGTTGCGAATTTTGATAATAAAAGTGCAGTATCTCTTCGTATTCTTTGCCCATCACCGCCATCTGTGTTGCTCCAATTTGGCAAAGTCCTACGCCATGTCCCCATCCGTGCCCGCGGAATGTCCAGTGGTTATTATCGGATGCTATGTCGAACCACGACGAGTAGAGACATGTAGGCGACAGCGCACGACGAATCTTTAGCTCTTTACTTATCACTTGGCGCGCATGCGTGCCCACTATTTCCAATTCATAGATACGTCCGGATTTTCCGCGTCGCAGCGGCACCAAATCGACTATTTTGCCGAAGTCGATGTCTGTTTTCTCGCGCACTAACCTATCCAATTCATCGCGTGTATAGGTCACTGTCCAGTCGTGAAAATCGCGGGTCTCTAAATCATAGTCATTCAGAGCTTGACGCTGACTCTCCAAAGCCACCGTGCCGCAATAGGGACAGTCCACTGACTGCAAGTACGGTTTCGGTGTATCTTCCCAGCAGGTCTCAAACACCTCTGTTTTGCCGCCGCAGCACTTATGAAAACGGCAGTCGCATATTTCGTCGCCATACATCAGCACTTGTCCTGCAGTTGCTCGTACGGCTTCTACGGCGCGGTTGTTCATACGTTTGATACCCTCGTAGCGCTGACAGTGATCGTCTGCACAGACATCAAAACCGACATGTCCATTACTCTCGTAAGTGCAGGACGATGTCTGCGGTGTTGACTGATTAGCTGCTATGGCACGAATAGCCCAACTACGCGAGATGACAGCGTGTGCTTTGAGCAATTCCATCGGCGCGTGCGTACTCATCTCTGATGATATGACGCTGCATAAGTAGTCCTCTATATCAATGATATTAACCGCAGTCTCTGTGCCATCCGCATGGTGCAAAATCTCTAATTCGCCTTGAAAAGTCTGGTCTTCTTCCCTATCCCAATGAAAACCTATCCCAATGCGGACATGGTGCAAAACGAACCCGTCCAAAGTCTTTTCCCACTCGATATGTGGGGCGGTTAATATGCCCACTCTAATTTTCATGCCATGCGTGCCATCAGTTCCCAAGTACGAATACGGTCCTTATACCAGTTATTACGGTTCATTGCTACTACATCGCAGTTAGCGTCTGAGTTGTCGTCCCATCGGCGGCAGTTATAGAGCACGTCGTAGATACGTCCCAACTGATATTCGCGTGTAATGCGCAGTCCTACGGCATAGTCTTCACCGTACTTAGTAGTCGGAAAATTCATCGTACGCAGCAGCGGTACATAGAATCCTCGTGGTGCGCCTAATCCGTTGATACGCAGTGCATTATTCATACCGTTTTCTGCGGTCCATTCGCGGTGGTCAATCTTTCCTGGAGGCAATGGCTGCCCATCTATATCCGTCAGTTGATACGTCCCCACAACCATTGCGCAGCGTTCGTGCATGAACGTGTCAATAAACCGCTGCACGGTATTTTCGTCGAAGTAGGTATCGTCACTATCTAACTGAATAGCGAATAGTCCACACTCCGGATGATGCAATGCAGCGTTCCAGTTACCGCCTATTGCATGCCAAGTCGGGTCTTGTGCCACATAAATAAGCCGTGCGCCATCTACTGTGTTTTGTATGTCCTTAATCACATCTACTGTGCCATCGGTTGAGTTATCATCTACTACGAACACATTATATCTATAAGGTTCGCGCACGCGTTGCGCGAGCGCGGAGCGGATAGCGTCACCTATCGTGCGAACACGATTGCGACATGGAATGATAACACTTGCTGTTACTGGACAAGTCTCGTTCCCCTTGTCCGAAAGGTCAATGTTTTTTAATTGTTGGTAATCAATCCAACCTCCTATTGCTTTGAGGTGAGCGGTGACGCATTGCTCCATCTCAATCTGCACAGCCCGATTGGCTGGGTTGACATAGTCAAATAATTTTTCGCCTGACAGACGCGTATCGGTCTCCACTTCGTAATAGAGGTATTCGGGCACATGCACCAAACGTACATCGCGTCCTCCGTGCAGTCTGCTCACGCGCAGACGTAAGTCGTAGAATCCCGCATACTGATAGTCTGTATCCATTGCTGCCACAGCAGCCTGCAAAGCCGAAGTGCGCCACATCGTGACAGCACCGAAGTCGAAGTCATCACGCAATGCACCTAACTGATAATCAATCACAGGCGCTTGAGATACTTGACCGTTCGTCTCGTTGAAGTGGTCTGCATAAACCATGTCAGCGTGCGTGTCTTCCGCAATCTGGACTAATCGTTCCTGTGCGTACGCCACCCAACGAACTTCGGGTTTAATAAGTAACATAACATACGATTCCGTAGCTTGAGACGCTATTTCACGAATGGCTTGAGTCGAACAAACACGACTCGATAAATGGAAAATCTGCATAGCCTTTTCAAATTTGCTGCAAAAATACAACAATTTTTGCAAATTTGCAAATAATTTTTGCATATTTCAAAAAAAAGCAGTACTTTTGCGCTATGAAAATTATTGCAGACAGTGGATCCACAAAAACGCATTGGTGTCTAACGACCGCCAGCGGACAGTTTTCGGAGTTTTATTCGGATGGTATCAATCCGATGTTACAGTCGGTTGAGGCTATTGAGCAGTCAATCAGTAATCAGTTTCTTCCGCAGATTGCGCACCTGTTATGGGTTGGTCCAGTCACGGATATCTATTTCTATGGTGCAGGTTGCACGCCAGAGAAAAAAGTGATTGTAGAGCAAGTGTTGCAGCATATCTTCAAGAAAGCGCATGTGGAAGTGGCGTCGGATATGTTAGGTGCAGCACGTGGTCTATTTGGTCACGCAGCAGGCGTGGCATGTATTTTAGGTACGGGTTCCGGTTCCTGTTTCTATGATGGAGAGCAAATTGCGTGGGCAGTTCCCTCGTTGGGTTATGTATTGGGAGACGAAGGTAGCGCAGCTACATTAGGCAAACGCCTCGTTGGTGACATACTCAAAAACCAGTTGGGGGCAGATATCAAAGACCTGTTCTTGCGCGAAACCGACCTCACTCAAGCAGACATCTTAGACCATGTCTATAAGCAGCCTTTTCCTAACCGTTGGTTGGCTAACTTAGCCCGTTTCTGCGCAGCGCACTTAGATATCCCTGCTGTGCGACAAATGGTCTACGACCATTTTGAGTCGTTCGTCGTGCGCAACTTAGACCAGTACGAGGACAAACGTGTTGGTTGTGTAGGTAGTGTCGCTTATTACTATCGTGAGGTATTAGAGTCTGTTCTGACAGCGCATGGTTACACATTAGTGGACGTTATGCAAGACCCTATTCAAGGACTCCGAGTTTATCATCAATAACATCGTGTATCAGTTAGAGAGCACATATCAACCTACCGGAGACCAACCTGAAGCCATCCGAGCTTTAGTCGATGGAGTACGAGCAGGCGCCGCAGCGCAGACGCTGTTGGGCGTCACCGGCAGCGGCAAGACATTTACGATAGCCAATGTCATTGCGCAGCTCAATCGTCCTACGCTTATCCTCAGTCATAACAAGACATTAGCGGCGCAGTTGTACTCCGAGATGAAGGCGTTTTTTCCGCACAACGCTGTCGAATATTTCGTCAGTTACTACGACTATTATCAGCCGGAAGCCTATATTCCCTCGACCGACACTTATATCGAAAAAGACCTCAGTATCAACGAAGAGATTGACCGCTTGCGTTTATCGGCAACAGCAGCGTTGTTGTCGGGTCGCAAAGATGTGATTGTCATCTCGTCCGTGAGTTGTCTATACGGTATTGGTTCGCCACAGGACTTTTCGCAGAGCGCTATCCATATTCGGCAAGGAGACCTCTTGCCTATGGACGATTTTCTCAAGCAATTAGTATCTGCACAGTATGTGCGCAATGACTTAGAATTGACGCGTGGTCGTTTTCGAGTTAAGGGTGACACCGTCGATATCGCTCTCGCCTACGTTGATCAAGTGGTGCGGGTGGAGTTCTTTGGAAATGAGATTGACCGCATTGAGCTAAGAATTAATGAAGACAACCAGGCTTTTCAGGAGTTTAATATCTATCCTGCCACCATTTTCTGCACCTCCAAAGAGCGCATAGAGCAGGCGATGGCGCAGATTAAGTTAGACCTTGCTAATCAAGTGCAATACTTCCACGAGATAGGTGAGACCACGTATGCTGACCGAATCGAGGAGCGTGTTAAGTACGACTTGGAGATGATACAGGAATTGGGTTATTGTTCGGGGGTGGAGAACTACAGCCGATATTTCGATGGTCGTGACGCGGGTACTCCTCCTTACTGTCTATTGGACTATTTCTCGGACGACATGTTATTGGTCGTTGATGAGAGTCATGTCACGGTACCGCAAATCCATGCCATGTATGGTGGCGACAAAGCCCGCAAAGATAACCTTGTCAATTATGGTTTTCGTCTTCCAGCAGCTCGCGACAACCGTCCTCTCACATTTGAGGAATGGGAAAGCAAAGTAGGGCAAACCATCTATCTCTCTGCTACTCCTGCGGACTACGAGTTAGACAAGAGCGAGGGTATTGTCGTGGACCAAGTGATACGTCCAACAGGGTTGCTTGACCCCGAGATAGAGGTGCGTCCCAGTCATCATCAGATTGATGATTTGATGGAAGAGATACGTATGCGTGTCAAGCGCGAGGAACGTGTGCTCATCACTACGCTCACCAAGAAAATGGCAGAAGAGATGGACGAGTACTTGCGTCGCTATGGTATCCGTTCGGCGTATATCCATTCGGACATTGACACGATTGAGCGCGTTAAGATTATGGAAGACTTGCGCAAGGGTTTATATGATGTGTTAGTGGGTGTTAACCTGTTGCGTGAGGGATTAGACTTGCCCGAAGTCAGTCTTGTAGCGATTTTGGATGCAGACAAAGAAGGTTTCTTGCGTGATAAGCGCAGTCTCACACAGACCGTAGGACGCGCAGCCCGACATGTCAATGGCAAAGCCATACTCTATGCGGACAAGATTACTCCATCTATGCAAGCCACTATTGATGAGACCAATCGTCGTCGTGCTAAGCAGATGGCATACAACGAGGCGCATCATATCACACCTACTGCTATCAAAAAAGCCATCAATACCTCGGCTTTGGCATCGTTATACAAGAATGCGGAAGCGGAGCAGGCGCGTGTAGAGGAGGCTATTCGTGTGAGTTGGCAGACTGCTCCTTGGCGACAAATGAGTGTCAAAGAGTTGGACAAAGCTATCGACCGTCAACGCAAGGCTATGTTAAATGCCGCCAAGGATTTAGACTTCACCTTAGCGGCACGATTACGGGACGAGTTATTGCAAATGCAAGACTTACGCGAAGCGAAGAGTTAATTCGCTTACTCTTGTCCTAATTTCTCAGGAACACACTTATCCAGCACACAAGCTACTACGAACACCAATGCGACACAGTTATTGGCGAAGATAGTTTGTAGAATCTCTGGCGCTTGACGGAAAACTGCCGGCACGGCAGTAAAGCCCAAACCGATACTGAGTGACAATGCCACGATGGAAGAAGTGCGGACGGGGTTATCTTTGGCACAAGCAGCTATCATGGATATACCGGTGTAGATAATTGAGCCAAACAGTATGACGCTGCAACCGCCTAAAACAGGATTAGGGATAGAGCCAAGCGCGGCACCTACAGCAGGGAAGAATCCAGCTATAATGAGGATGATAGCACCCGTCGCGATAGCGAAGCGGTTGATGACGCGGGTCATATTGAGCACACCGATGTTTTGGCTATAAGATGTGATAGGAGGGCAACCAAATAGGCCGGAAACCGAGCTCAGGAAGCCGTCACACGCAATAGAGCCGGACAATTCGCGCTCTGTGATAGTGCGTTTGAGCACACCATTCGTGATAGCGGTGGTATCACCGATAGTCTCGGCAGCAGATACCAAGAAAATGGCAACGAAGGACAGTATAGCACCTAAGTTAAACTCGGGTTTGATAGGCAGTATATGAGGTAATGTGATAACCTTAAGGTCGTGGAAAAGTGTAAAGTCCACCATTCCTAAGAATAATGCAACGATGTATCCAATAACCATACCTAAGAGCAAGGATAGTGAGCGCCAAATCCCTTTACATTTCCATTGTATGACGCAGCAGGAGACTAATGTAATCATCGCTACCAGCCAGTTACGAGAGGAGCCAAAATCTGCTGCGCCAGCCCCTCCTGCGAAAGAGTCTGCGCCAACCGACAGCAGCGAGAAACCGATAGCGGTTACGACAGAAGCGGATACCACAGGAGTGATAAGTTTAATCCAGTACTTAGCGAGCAGTCCTAATACGCCTTCGACCAAACCGCCTATGATGACGGAACCGATTAGTGTACCTAATCCGAATTGTGAAGCGACCACGATGGAGAGCGAGAGGAACGTAAAACTCATACCCATCACGACGGGTAGTCGTGAGCCGATACGCCAGATGGGATAGAGCTGCACCAGTGTGCCTATACCAGCCACTATCATTGCATTTTGCATAAGCATCACTTGCATGGCTTTGTCGGGCACGCAGGAGCCGCAGATTAGATAGATAGGGATGATATTACTTACGAACATGGCTAAGATGTGCTGCAGACCAAAAGGTAATGCTTGCATCACGGGCACGCGACCATCCAATTGATAGATGTTATCTGTCTTGGCAGAAGATTTGACATTAAACTTTATCATAATCGTTTTTCTTAAAATCGCCGCAAATATACAACGAAAATTTGGAATACACAAATAAATTTGCATTTTTAGGCAAAAAAGATAGATTTATCTATCTAAATAGACATGTTTTTAGTCTTCTGTTAGGAGTTTACTCATAAAAAGAAGACAAAACAGGGCTATAGAAAGGCGTCTGCCGTTTTTGCCTAAAAAGCAAAGCCCTTTGCGTATTTTAATAAGGGTGAGGACTACCATTGGGGGGGAATTGCGTGGCGTGGTTTATTCGCGTGGCTTAGCAAGGCAGCTTGCCCAAGGTACAACACATTTTAATAAAAATGCAGTTTACTATTCGGGGGAATTTCAACGCAGTTGAAAGGCGGCGTCCGAAATATACAACTTTGGCTGATACTGTCTCGGAAAGTGGCAGCCTTCATCGGACGTAGTCTCGCAGCACCAACGGAGCACCTGTGGACATGAACAACCCCGCCAATCCCCCACCCAAAACTGTCAACTAATTTAGGAAAACTGTCCACCTCATTTAGGAACAGTCATAACGCAGAAGGTGCAGAGGGTGCAGAAGGTATTTTTTATATATACATATACGCGTGTATATATGTATATTAGAAAGTACTGTCTGCACCTTCTGCGTTTAGGATTCCTACAACATCTTCACACTGCTTAACACTCAGATTATCAGTAATTTAACAGATTGCCTCTTTTCTCGTATGATGTGAACAGCTGAGTTTATACCTTCTGCATAGTTGTGGGGAGAGAGGGGAGAGTGGGGAGGGTATTTTGGGAAAACTTTTATAATATATAGTACCGGCTCGCGCCTGAGGTGTGTATAAAAAATATATATAGTTTTTGGAAAATATGACTTTTCCTAAATAAGGTAGACAGTTTTTTGATAAATTAACTGATTATGTT
>JAKSNG010000018.1 GCA_024400125.1 Paludibacteraceae bacterium | reverse complement strand
TGCGGCAGATCTACACCGACAATTCTTATAGCCATAATTCTTTACTTTGGGATATTGTTTTAAATGTTTACCAAAATGTCCAGCTTATCCCTGACGCATTTTCATTTTGGGTTCTTTTTTGTTGATGACATAAAGCTTACCTTTGCGGCGCACGATTTTGCAGTCCGCATTGCGCTTCTTGATACTTGCTCTAACTTTCATAACTGTAGAGTTTTTTATTATTTATAACGGAATGAAATTCTTCCACGCGTCAAGTCATACGGGCTCATCTCGACTTTCACACGGTCACCCGGTAAGATTTTGATATAATGCATACGCATTTTACCAGAGATGTTAGCGATAATGACATGACCACTTTCTAATTGGACGCGGAACATCGCATTGGACAAAGCCTCAGTGATAGTTCCATCTACTTCAATTGCATCTTGTTTTGCCATAGTTATTGAGTTTATTAAATATAACGGTCTCCTAAAACTTCCTTAATATAGTCAAATGTAGAGAGGATATCTGCTTTACCATTTCGCACGCAAACGCTAAGTTCATAATGAGCAGCAGGTTTGCGGTCGGCGGCGCGTGCAGTCCATCCATCGTCTTCAATAATCACATTACGACGTCCCATCATGATCATTGGTTCGATAGCGAGTGTCATTCCGGACTTAAGTACGATGCCATTGCCTCGGCGGCCATAGTTACATACTTCGGGGTCTTCATGCATGTCGCGACCTATGCCATGTCCCACGAACTCGCGGCAAACGGAATAGCCAGCTTTCTCTGCGTGGTTTTGAATCGCGAAGCTGATATCACCTAAGCGTTTACCCGTGACAGCTTGTTCTATTCCGAGATAGAGACACTCTTTGGTGGTTTTGAGCAGTTGCATTATTTCGGGTTTGACATCTCCCACTGGAAAGGTGTATGCCGAATCTGCATGAAAGCCATTCAGTTGTACGCATCCGTCAATCGAAATGATGTCGCCGTCTTGTAGTACCACCTCTTTAGAGGGGATGCCGTGTACCACTTGCTCATTGACCGAAGTGCAGAGTGTGGCGGGATAGCCTTCGTAACCCAAGCAAGAGGGGATGCCTCCGTGGTCACAAATGAAATCGTGAGCGATCTTATCGAGTTGGGCGGTAGTCACCCCTGGGGCGATGGCTTTGGCGACTTCGCCATAAGCCATGCCCAAGAGTTGATTACTCTGTCGCATCCATTCAACTTCTTCGTCAGTCTTAAGAAAAACCATAATTAATAAGCCATGGCTCCGCTACGTCCTTTGATACGCATGCCATTGTCGAAGAATCCGTCATAGTGGCGCATCAAGAGGTGAGACTCGATTTGTTGAAGTGTGTCCAGTATAACACCTACCATAATCAGTAACGACGTACCTCCATAGAACTGTGCGAAGCTCATTGACACGCCGAAGAGGCGAGCGAAAGCGGGTAACACAGCGATGATAGCGAGCAGGATACTGCCAGGTAACGTGATACGGCTCATGATAGAGTCGATATACTCAGCCGTTTTCTTACCAGGTTTAACACCAGGAATGAAACCGTTGTTCAGTTTCAAGTTCTCTGCCATTTGCACCGGATTGATGATGATGGCGGTGTAGAAATAGGTGAAAGCGATAATGAGGATAGCGAATACGAAGTTATACCAGAATCCATTATTATCCATAAACGCACGCACGAAAGCGTTGCTGCCGTCAGCGCGGAAGCCAACGATAGCGATTGGAATAAACATGATAGCTTGTGCGAAGATGATAGGCATCACGTTAGCTGCATTCACTTTAAGAGGAATGTATTGACGTACACCGCCATACTGTTTATTACCAATGATACGTTTTGCGTATTGTACGGGGATCTTACGCGTACCTTGAACGAGCATGATTGCGAAAGCAAACACGAGGAGGAGGATGATTACTTCAATGATGAAGACCATCAAACCGCCGCCTTCATTCAAGCGACTTGAGAACTCTTGTACGATAGCACCCGGGAGACGAGCGATGATACCGATTAAGATGATGAAGGAAATACCGTTTCCTACACCGCGATCGGTAATACGTTCACCGAGCCACATAACGAACATAGAGCCAGCACAAAGGATGATGGTTGACGAAATCGTGAACCAGTTCAATCCGATAGCCAACGGTTGACCAGCTTGTGCCATTTGCACGCTCAAGTTAACCAAGTAACTTGGTCCTTGGAAGAGCAAAATAGCAACAGTGAGATAACGTGTTATTTGGTTCATCTTCTGACGGCCGGACTCACCTTCTTTCTGCATCTTTTGGAAGTAAGGCACTGCGATAGTGAGCAGTTGGATTACGATAGATGCAGAGATGTAAGGCATGATACCGAGTGCGAACACCGATGCATTAGAGAATGCACCTCCGGAGAACATGTCCAACAACGCCATCAAACCGCCAGCAGTCTGTGCATGCAAAGAGGTCAATGCAGTTGGGTCAATACCAGGAAGCACAACGAAAGAGCCGAAACGATAGATAAGCACGAATAACATCGTGGTTAAGAGTCTATTACGGAGATCTTCAATCTTCCAGATATTCTGACATGTTTCAATAAATTTACGCATAATTTAGATTTTTTCGATAGTTCCACCAGCGGCTGTAATAGCAGCTTCAGCAGATTTGCTGAAAGCGTTGGCTTTCACTATCAGTTTAGCGGTAAGGGTTCCATTACCAAGGATTTTAACGAGCATAGACTTGTTGATGAATCCAGCTTCGAAGAGTTCGGGTAAGCCGATGACTTCGAGTTTACGTTCGTCAGCAAGTTGTTGCAGAATATTGAGGTTGATAGCCTTATACTCCACACGGTTGATGTTCTTAAAACCAAATTTCGGCAAGCGACGTTGCATAGGCATTTGACCACCTTCGAAACCAATCTTTTTAGAGTAGCCCGAACGTGATTTTGCACCCTTATGACCACGGGTAGAAGTACCTCCCAGACCTGAACCGGCACCACGACCGACACGTTTGGAAGTCTTAACTGAACCAGCAGCCGGAGTTAAATTATTTAATTCCATAATGCTTGTAATTTACGTATTAATCAATTACTTTAACTAAGTGTTTAACTTTCTCAACCATACCGAGGATAGCAGGAGTAGCTTCTTTCTCGACGATGGCATTCATTTTGCGAAGACCAAGAGCTTGCATGGTTTCCTTCTGAACTTTCGGGCAGCGGATGATGCTGCGTACTTGTTGAATTTTAATCTTTGCCATAATAGTCTTCCTTTCCATTAACCATTAAACACTACATCGAGGCTTACGCCACGGTTTTGAGCCACTTCACGAGCGTCGCGCATCAATCCTAATGCAAGGATAGTAGCTTTGACGAGGTTGTGAGGGTTCGAACTACCTTTAGCTTTTGCCAGCACGTCAGTTACGCCAACGCTCTCAAGCACAGCACGCATAGCACCACCGGCTTTCACACCAGTACCGTGAGTAGCGGGTTGCAAATAAACGCGTGCGCCACCGAACTTAGCATATTGCTCGTGAGGGATAGTTCCCTTCATAACAGGAACTTTAATGAGGTTTTTCTTTGCGGATTCAGTAGCCTTAGCAATAGCGGAGGTTACTTCACCAGCTTTACCTAAACCCCAACCTACGATACCAGCCTCATTACCTACAACAACGATGGCTGCGAATGTCATAGTACGTCCACCTTTCGTAACTTTAGTTACGCGGTTAACTGCAACAAGGCGCTCCTTGAGCTCCAAGTCTTGTGTTGTTTTTACTCTATTCATAACTATCAGTTGTTTTAGAATTTAAGACCAGCTTCGCGAGCTGCGTCTGCTAATGATTGAACACGACCATGATAGAGATAGCCGTTACGGTCAAATACTACAGCCTCAACGCCTGCTTTCTTAGCAGCTTCAGCAATCATAGCACCAACTTTTTTAGCTTTCTCACTCTTTGTCATTTTATCTTTGATTGCGAGAGAGGATGCGCTTGCGAGCGTTACACCTTTCACGTCATCAATTACTTGAGCATAAATCTGGCAATTCGAACGGAATACAGTCAGACGTGGTTGCTCAGCTGTACCAGCGATTTTGGTACGAATAGAAGCTTTAATTCTTGCTCTACGTGCAATTTTCTTATCCATAACTAATTCCTTTCTTATTATTTACCAGCAGATTTACCAGCTTTACGACGAACAACTTCACCTTCGAAGCGAATACCTTTACCTTTGTATGGTTCAGGTTTGCGGAACGAACGAATCTTTGCGCAAACTTGTCCAAGCAACTGCTTGTCAGCAGATTCCATGAGAATAAATGGGTTTTGGTTACGCTCTGCTTTAACTTCAACCTTAATCTCTTTAGGCAATCCTAAATAGATAGGGTGTGTATAACCAAGCGAGAGGTTCAGGATTTGTGGAGCAGCGAGCTCTACACGATAACCTACGCCGACCAGTTCCAAGGAAGCCTTGTAACCTTCGGATACGCCATGAACCATATTGTTCAAGAGGGCGCGATACAAACCATGTTTAGCGCGGCTCTCTTTCTCATCGTTTGGACGAGTAACACGGCAAACACCATCTTCTACAGTAACGGTAATCAGTGGATCTACTGCTTGAACGAGTTCGCCTTTAGGACCTTTAACAGTCACAACATTTTCGGGGCTAACTGCTACGGTAACGCCAGCAGGAATAGCGATGGGTAATTTACCAATTCTTGACATAACTAATCCTCCTTACATTAATAAACATAACAAATAACCTCACCACCCAGTTTTTGACCTTCAGCTTCTTTGTTGGTCATCACACCTTTAGAGGTGCTTAGGATGGCAATACCCAGGCCGTTCAACACGCGTGGCATCTCGCGATAACCAACGTACTGACGAAGACCAGGTGTTGATACACGTTGTAAACTACGGATGGCGTTAACTTTGTTAACCGGATCATACTTCAAAGCAACTTTGATAGTGCCTTGAGGGCCATCTTCCACGAATTTGTAAGAGAGGATGTAACCTTTCTCAAACAAGATTCGAGTGATCTCTTTCTTCAGATTCGAAGCGGGAATTTCGACTACGCGATGTCCAGCTTTGATTGCATTTCTCAATCTGGTGAGATAATCTGCGATTGGATCTGTCATTTTGTTTTTTGTTTTAAAATTATTCCGACTGTCGGAACATTGTTTAATAAATATTGTTAACTCACCGCAGTTTTCCAGAACTACCGAGTTACCTCGGACGTTCCAGAACTTGCGGAATTTTTCTACCAGCTAGCTTTCTTCACACCTGGGATGAGACCTTTAGAGGCCATCTCACGGAATTGAATACGGCTGAGACCGAATACACGCATGTAACCTTTTGGACGGCCAGTGATTTTGCAGCGATTGTGCAAACGAACTGGACTAGCGTTTTTCGGAAGAGCTTGGAGACCTTCATAGTCACCATCCTTGAGGAGTTGAGCACGTTTAGCAGCATATTTTGCAACTAATGCAGCGCGTTTTACCTCGCGGGCTTTCATACATTCTTTTGCCATAATGATTAACGTTTTAAAGGTTACTTTTTGAACGGCAGACCAAACTCACGGAGAAGAGCGAACCCTTCTTCATCGGTATTAGCTGTGGTAACGAACGTGATGTTCATACCCAGCAGTTTGGTGATGTTATCAATGTTAATCTCAGGGAAGATAATTTGCTCAGTGATACCGAGGGTATAGTTACCACGGCCATCCATCTTGTTGTTGATACCCTTGAAGTCGCGGATACGAGGAAGGGCAACGCGAACGAGACGCTCCAAGAATTCGTACATACGCTCACCACGGAGTGTTACGCGCACGCCGATAGGCATTTTTTTACGAACCTTGAAGTTAGCAATATCCTTCTTGGAAACTGTAGCAACGGCTTTCTGACCAGCGATGATAGTCATCTCTTGTTGAGCAACCTCTACAATCTTCTTGTCAGCCACAGCTTCGCCAAGGCCCTGATTGAGGACGATTTTTTGGAGTTTTGGGCACTGCATAACTGTAGTGTAACCAAACTCTTTCATCAAGATAGGAACGATACGCTCCTGATAATCTTGTTTAAGACTTGCTGTATTCATGCTTAAAGTTCTTTACCTGTTTTTTTACTTACGCGGACGAGTTTACCATCCTTTAACACACGACCCACGCGAACGGGTTTACCGTCCTCTACAGGGTTGAGGTTTGAGATATGGATAGGACTCTCCTGTTTAACTATTCCACCTTGTGGATTTTTTGCATTGGGTTTGGTAGCTTTGCTAACCATGTTAACACCCTCTACGATAGCACGTTGTTTCTCTACGAGCACTTCCAGTACGCGACCGGTTTTGCCTTTAGAAGCACCTGCGTTTACGTAGACGATATCACCCTTCTTAATATGTAACTTTGCCATACTAATAATTGTTTAGATGATTAAAGCACTTCAGGTGCCAGAGAAATAATTTTCATGTTCGTTTGACGGAGTTCACGAGCCACTGGGCCAAAGATACGGCTGCCGCGGAGTTCACCAGCATTCGAGATCAACACACATGCGTTGTCATCAAAGCGGATATAACTACCATCTGCACGACGTACTTCTTTCTTCACGCGAACAACGATTGCGCGGCTTACCGTACCATCTTTGATTTCGCTTGAAGGAATAACGCCCTTGACTGCTACTACAACAGTGTCACCGAGGGTTGCGTAACGTTTTTTGGTACCGCCTAAAACGCGGATAACCAAAGCTTCTTTTGCGCCGCTGTTATCAGCTACGACTAGTCTTGATTCTTGTTGTACCATATTACTTAGCCCTTTCTACAATTTGAGTTAGACGCCAACGAACAGTTTTGCTCAATGGACGAGTTTCCATGATACGTACGGTATCGCCGATACCTGCTTCATTCTTCTCGTCATGAACATGGAACTTGCGAGTTTTATTTACAAACTTGCCATAAATAGGGTGTTTCTCTTTCCACTTAACGGCTACGACAATCGTCTTATCCATTTTGTTGGAAGTAACTATACCCTGACGCTCTTTTCTAAGATTTCTTTCCATTTCTGTCGATTTTTTTACTTGTTAATTTCTCTTGCGCGCAATTCTGTTGCGAGACGAGCGATTGTCTTACGAGCAACCTTAATCTGCAATGGATTGTCCAGCGGAGAGATACTGTGATTGAGTTTCATACGAACGAGGTTTTCTTTTTCAGTAGCCAAACGTTCTTGAATCTCAGCAACGGTTAATTCTTTAATTTCTGCTTGTTTCATAATCCTCTTTATACTAATTGGGTTGCGTCGTAATCACGTTTTACGACAAATTTAGTTGTAATTGGAAGTTTTTGAGCTGCCAAACGCAAAGCCTCTTTTGCTACTTCATAAGGAACACCGTCCACCTCAAAGATGATACGGCCTGGTGCCAATGGTACCACAAATCCTTCTGGAGCACCTTTACCTTTACCCATACGGACATCCAATGGTTTCTTGGTGATTGGTTTATCCGGGAAAACGCGGATCCAAACTTGACCCTGACGTTGCATGTAACGAGTAACGGCCACACGGGCTGCTTCGATTTGGCGACCTGTCAACCAAATGGTACCAAGCGACTTGATACCGAACGAACCAAATGCAAGTTCGTTACCGCGCTGCGCATTGCCTTTGATGCGGCCTTTTTGTGAGCGGCGGAATTTTGTCTTTTTAGGTTGTAACATAACTGTAATCTACAAATCGGTTAAACATTATTGTTTGTTGTTTCTGCGAGAATCACCACGACGCTCACGACGATCGTTGCGACGATCACCACGGCGGTCACCACGGCGGTCTTCACGATTAGCACCACCTCTTTCAGGTTTTTGTGCGAAGTTAGGAGCAAGATCTTTCTTGCCATAAACTTCACCACGGCAAATCCATACCTTAACACCCAAAATACCCACTTTGGTGAGTGCGCCTACGTGACAGTAGTCAATGTCTGCGCGAAGGGTGTGCAGAGGAGTACGACCTTCTTTGTACATCTCAGAACGTGCGATTTCAGCACCATTGAGACGACCGCTGATTTGGATTTTGATACCCTCAGCGCCCATACGCATGGTAGATGCGATGGCCATCTTGACAGCACGACGGTAAGCAATCTTACCTTCGAGTTGTTTAGCCACTTTTTGAGCAACGATAGTAGCATCCAACTCAGGATGTTTAATCTCAAAGATGTTGATTTGAACGTCCTGTTTAGTGATTTTCTTCAGTTCCTCTTTCAATTTGTCAACTTCTTGTCCTCCCTTTCCGATAATATAACCGGGGCGAGCGGTGCAGACAGTTACAGTCACCAATTTCAGAGTTCTTTCAATGACGATACGGCTAATGCTAGCCTCAGCAAGACGGGCATTGAGGTAGTCACGGATCTTTTGATCCTCGAGGATCGTGTCACCGTAGTTCTTTCCACCGAACCAGTTGCTGTCCCAGCCGCGGACGATACCAAGGCGGTTGGCGATTGGATTAATTTTTTGTCCCATAGTCTTACTCTGCTTTATTAGTTTTAGTATCAACAAAGATAGTAACGTGGTTGGAGCGTTTACGAACGCGATATCCGCGACCTTGAGGAGCGGTCAGCAGACGCTTTAACATCATACCGCCATCAACCATGATATTACTTACATAGAGAGTTTCTGAATCAGCTTTCTTGCCAGTCTTGGTTTCCCAGTTAGCAATAGCAGATTTCAGCAATTTCTCGAGTGCACGACTTGCCTCTTTGGTAGAGAAGTGCAATGCACCGAGGGCACGGTTCACTTCGAGACCACGAATCATGTCAGCAACAAGGCGCATTTTTCGCGGTGACGTAGGAACGTTATTGAGCTTAGCGAAGTATTGGCTCTTGCGAGCTTCCTTCATTGCTTCAGCTGTGTTATGTTTTCTAGCACCCATGTCTAAAATTCTTTTTAATTTGTTGTGAATGATTTATGGATTATTTATTACCTGAGTGACCACGGAATGTACGAGTAGGAGCAAACTCTCCGAGTTTATGACCTACCATGTTCTCGGTTACATATACAGGAATAAACTTATTTCCATTGTGAACTGCAATTGTATGACCTACAAAATCAGGAGAAATCATAGATGCACGTGACCAAGTCTTAACAACTTCTTTCTTGTTAGCCTCATTCATGGCGATCACTTTGTTCTCCAACTTAACGTTGATAAACGGTCCTTTTTTCAATGAACGACTCATAATTCTTCTAATTTTTATAGGTTACTTTTTACGTCTTTCAATAATATACTGGTTGGACTTATTCTTTGGATGACGAGTCTTATAACCCTTAGCCAACAAGCCCTTACGACTTCTAGGATGTCCACCAGATTGGCGACCTTCACCACCACCCATTGGGTGATCTACTGGGTTCATCGTAACACCACGGTTGTGAGGACGGCGGCCAAGCCAACGGCTCTTACCTGCCTTACCAAACTTCTCCAATGCGTGATCGCTGTTACCAACAACACCTACGGTTGCCATGCAAGCAGCGAGAACTTTACGAAGTTCACCTGAAGGTAACTTAATGATTGCATACTTGTCTTCACGACCAGCGAGTTGGGCGAACACACCTGCCGAACGAACCAACTGAGCACCTTGACCCGGATGGAGTTCGATGTTGTGAACCAATGTTCCCAATGGAATCTCGCTCAATGGAAGAGCATTTCCTACTTCAGGAGCAACACCTGTTCCTGATACTACGGTTTGACCTACTTGGAGTCCGTTAGGAGCCAAGATATAGCGCTTCTCACCATCAGCGTAGAACAACAGAGCGATACGAGCCGAACGGTTTGGATCGTACTCAATTGTCTTAACTGTAGCGGGTACACCTGATTTGTTGCGCTTGAAGTCAATTACGCGGAATTTCTGCTTATGTCCGCCACCGATGTAACGCATGGTCATCTTACCTTGATTGTTACGACCACCCGTCTTCAGTTTACCGAACACAAGAGATTTCTCTGGAGCGCTTGCGGTAATTGTGTCAAACGCACCAATAACTTTGTGTCTTTGCCCCGGTGTAGTGGGCTTTAATTTACGTACAGCCATTTTTTAAATATTGCTATAAAAATCAATTGTTTCACCTTCTTTCAATGTCACAATAGCTTTCTTGTAAGCTTGTTGAGCACCACGAAGTAAACCACTTCTTGTCCAGCGTTGTTTAACTTTGGGAGCTACAATCATCGTGTTTACATCAACTACTTGTACATTGTACATTTCTTCTACTGCCTTCTTGATTTCAACCTTGTTGGCAGCGCGCTCTACGCGAAAACCATAACGGTTCAACTTTTCGCCGGCGGCGGTCATCTTTTCAGTGACGATAGGTTTAATAATAATTGCCATAATCTTGCCTCCTTTATGCTAAAGTTTCCTCAATTGCTTTCACGCTATCTTTCAAGATAACGACTACATTTGAGTTCATGATTGCGTAAGTATTCATTTCTGCAACAGTAGTTACATTGGTGCGCTCCAAGTTACGAGCAGATTTCAGTACTACATCATTGTTCTCTGGGAGAACGAAGAGCACTTTCTTACCCGTTACATTGAGTTTTGCCAATACCTCTACCATAGCTTTGGTCTTTGGTGCCTCAAATGCCAACGTATCCAATACGATGATTTGATCATTCTTTGCACGAAGACTCAATGCCGAACGGCGAGCCAACTGTTTCACTTTCTTGTTCAATTTGAAGCTATAGTCACGAGGAACGGGACCAAAAATGGTACCACCACCTACGCGTACAGGAGATTTCAAATCACCTGGACGTGCACCTCCACCACCCTTCTGGCGGCCAAGTTTGCGTGTAGAGTGAGCATTTTCACTACGTTGTTTAGCTTTTGCTGTGCCTTGACGATTGTTTGCCAAGAACTGCTTAACGTCCAAGTAAATAGCGTGGTCGTTAGGCTCGATTCCGAAGACCTCATCATTGAGTTTGATCTTCTTACCGGTCTTCTCACCGGTCTGTTTCAAAATACTAAGTTCCATACTGTTTCTTACTTGTTAATCGTTACAATACTGTTCTTTGCACCTGGAATACTTCCCTTGACCATAATCAAGTTGTACTCAGGAATAACTTTCAAAACAACGAGGTTTTGAACGGTAACACGGTCTTGACCCATGTGACCTGCCATGCGGGTACCCGGGAAAATACGGGAAGGATATGCACACGCACCTACAGAACCTGGAGCGCGAAGACGGTCATCTTGACCGTGTGTGCTTTGACCTACACCACCAAAACCATGACGTTTTACTACGCCTTGGAAACCTTTACCTTTGCTAGTTCCAATGACATCAACGTACATACCTTCTTCGAAGATGTTCACATTGATCTCATCACCCAGCTTAACTTCCTGATCAAAACCGTCAAACTCTGCGAGATAACGCATTGGGTTGACGCCTGCGGCTTTGAAATGACCAGCCTCTGCTTTGTTCGTGTGCTTTTCGCTCTTCTGCATAAAGCCCACTTGAACAGCTTGGTAGCCATCTTTCTCCACCGTCTTGAGTTGAGTTACAACACAAGGACCAGCTTCAATAACGGTGCATGGGATATTCTTACCATCAGCACCGAAAACGGATGTCATTCCGATTTTTTTACCTAATAATCCTGGCATTTTTGCTGTGATTAAAATTGTTAATTAATTATCAGTTAATAGAAGTTCTCGCCCCAGGGTTAGACTTTTCCACTCTCCTTGGGAAACTTCTCATTGTGTATTACACCTTAATTTCGACCTCAACACCACTTGCAAGCTCAAGTTTCATCAAGGACTCTACAGTTTTGTTATTAGAATTGTAGATGTCAATCAGACGCTTGTAATTAGCAAGCTCGAATTGCTCACGGCTCTTCTTGTTAACGAAAGTAGAGCGGTTAACTGTGAAAATACGTTTGTGAGTTGGCAATGGAATTGGACCACTTACAACTGCACCTGTAGCTTTAACGGTCTTAACGATCTTTTCAGCCGATTTGTCAACCAAATTGTGGTCGAACGATTTCAGTTTGATACGAATTTTTTGACTCATAATGGTTTTAATTGTTAATAAATTATTGTTTATTAAACGCCGTACGCGGTGCACAAAGAGTCATTTGCTTGTGCCTTACGCGTACGTGCGCGTTTTTTTTATACAAGGTCTGCTCGACCGCCGCACTCCGTCAATACGGTTTTGGCAATCGTGCTGCTAACCGGCTCATAATGCGAGAATTCCATAGAACTCGTCGCACGACCCGAAGTAATGGTACGCAATGCGGTCACGTAACCGAACATCTCGCCCAATGGCACATGCGCTTTCACAATACGTGCTCCTGTACGAGCAGTGTCCATACCTTCTACTTGACCACGACGCTTGTTCAAGTCACCAATGACATCACCCATGTTCTCTTCGGGAGTAACTACCTCGATCTTCATCACAGGCTCCATCAAAACGGGACGAGCTTTAACACAAGCATTCTTGAACGCAATCTGTGCGCAGATTTCGAAAGACAATTGGTCAGAATCAACTGGGTGGAAACTACCATCCACAACCGTAACCTTCAGTTTATCAATTGGATAACCGGCCAACACACCCGTCTTCATAGCGGTTGCAAAGCCTTTCTCAATAGCTGGCATATACTCCTTAGGAATATTACCACCCTTCACCTCATTGATAAATTGTAATGCGCCATCGAAATCTTCGTCAGCAGGTTCTACGCGAACTATCATATCAGCGAACTTACCACGTCCACCGGTCTGTTTCTTGTACGTCTCACGCAGTTCAACAGCTTGAGAAATAGCCTCACGATAAGCCACTTGTGGGCGACCTTGGTTACACTCAACCTTAAACTCACGTTTTAGACGATCAATGATAATCTCCAAGTGCAACTCACCCATACCAGAGATGACTGTTTGACCCGTTTGCTCATCCGTCTTAACGGTGAAAGTAGGATCTTCCTCTGCCAACTTACTCAAGCCAACACCTAACTTATCCAAGTCAGCCTGACTCTTTGGTTCAACAGAGATTCCAATCACTGGTGCAGGGAACTCAATCGACTCCAATGTGATTGGTTTATCCTCCGAGCACAATGTATCGCCCGTGCGTATATCCTTAAATCCTACGCCCGCGCCTATGTCACCCGCGCAGATAACCTCCACTGGGTTCTGGTGATTAGAGTGCATTTGGAAAATACGGCTAATACGTTCCTTCTTACCCGAACGAGTATTGTAAACGTACGAACCCGCTTCGAGCTTACCAGAGTAAACTCTAAAGTAGCAGAGACGACCTACGTATGGATCGGTAGCAATCTTGAATGCCAATGCACACAATGGCTCGTCTTCATCTGGCTTACGAACAATGGTAGCATCCGTGCGAGGATCCTTACCATCAATATGCTCGCAATCCAATGGACTTGGCAAATATGCACATACAGCGTCCAACATCGTTTGAACACCTTTGTTCTTAAATGAACTACCACAAATGACAGGAAAAATCTCCATCGACAAACAAGCCTTGCGGATTGCTACACGAATCTCTTCCTCTGTAATCGTAGCAGGATCACCAAAATACTTCTCCATCAAAGCGTCGTCATAGCTCGCTACCGTTTCCAGCATCTTGTCACGCCACTCTTCAGCCTCGTCGCGTAAGTTTGCAGGAATTTCCTCCTCTACATACTCTGCGCCCATGGTCTCATCGTGCCATACAATAGCCTTCATCTTCACGAGATCTACTACACCCTTGAAGCTCTCTTCTGCTCCAATAGGGATTTGAATAGGACATGGGGTTGCACCCAACACATCCTTGATTTGGCGAACCACATCAAAGAAGTTTGCTCCAGAGCGGTCCATCTTGTTCACATAGCACAAACGCGGAACATTGTACTTATCAGCCTGACGCCATACCGTCTCAGATTGTGGCTGAACACCACCAACAGCACAAAGTGCCATTACTGCGCCATCCAAAATACGAAGCGAACGCTCAACCTCCACCGTGAAATCCACGTGACCCGGAGTGTCTATCAAGTTGATTTTGTATTTATTACCCGCATAGTTCCAGAAGGTCGTAGTCGCAGCGGACGTGATTGTGATACCACGCTCCTGCTCCTGCTCCATCCAGTCCATTGTTGCCGCACCATCATGCACCTCACCAATCTTGTGAGTCAATCCCGTGTAGAACAAGATACGTTCTGAAGTAGTAGTCTTACCTGCATCAATGTGAGCCATGATGCCGATATTCCTATTCAATTTCAAATCGTGTTTTGCCATCTTTCGTTTCCTCTATTTTATTTTGACTAATACCCTAATTAATTAGAAACGGAAGTGTGCAAATGCACGGTTAGCTTCTGCCATACGGTGCATATCCTCTTTACGTTTGAATGCACCACCTTGGTTATTGATTGCATCCATGATCTCAGCAGCCAATTTCTCAGCCATTGAGTGACCTCCACGCTTGCGCGCAAAGTTAATCATGTTCTTCATTGCAATGGACTCCTTGCGGTCAGCACGAATCTCAGTAGGAACTTGGAAGGTTGCACCACCGATACGTTTCGACTTAACCTCTACAAGAGGAGTAATGTTGTCTAAAGCTTGTTTCCAGATCTCTAAAGCACTCTTCTCAGAGTCTTTATTTTTCTGACCAACAGTTTCAAGGGCGGTATAGAACACATCGTATGCGGTATTCTTCTTACCGTCGAGCATGAGGTGGTTCACAAATTTTGCTACCATTACCTCTCCGAACACTGGATCCGGAAGGATCACACGTTTCTTTGGTTTTGCTTTTCTCATTGTTGTTTACTTTTTTTGTTAACGTTAGCGAGTTTCCACTAACTTGGTTGTCATCGCTTCAGAAGGGCTTTCCCCTCTCCTCTCTCGGAGGAGTCGGAGGGAGCTTCCCTCTTACTCAACCGATCAACCCAATTAAAAATCTGTCCCAGCGTATGGAACGTTAGTTAAAAATTTGATAAAACTTATTTCTTAGCAGCTTTAGGACGCTTTGCGCCGTATTTAGAACGACGTTGTAAGCGATTAGCCACACCAGCGGTATCCAACGTACCACGAACAATGTGATAACGTACACCTGGCAGGTCTTTCACACGACCACCACGTACCATTACGATACTGTGCTCTTGTAAGTTGTGACCTTCACCTGGAATGTAAGCGTTAACCTCCTTTTGATTCGTCAAACGAACACGTGCCACCTTACGCATTGCGGAATTAGGCTTTTTAGGAGTTGTTGTGTAAACACGTACACACACACCACGACGTTGTGGGCAGCTGTCCAATGCTGGACTCTTGCTGTTGTCAATAAGTTCTGCTCTTCCTTTTCTAACTAATTGTTGAATTGTAGGCATTGTAACTTGTTTTTGGTTGTTAAAAAAATTATTTATTGTTTGTTTACTTGCTCTCGCTCCACACACCCCTGCACGCTCTTTATATTTTCATATACACGTACGTACGAGATTCGTGGACACCGAAAAAGCGCGCAAAGGTACAACTTTATTTTGATATACACAAATATTTTTGTAAAAAAATGCAAAAAAAATTCACTTTTACCGTAAAATGCTATATTTCAGTCGCAAAAAGAACAACAAAACAACCAACAAACAGCCCAAAATCCACACCAACCAAAACACCAAACAATACCAACAAAACACACCAAACCACACCAGTCAAAAACACAAAACTACACCATTCAAAAACACAAAACTACACCATTCAAAAAACACCAAACCATACCAACAAATCATGCCAAACAACAAGCGATTTTATATATATTTTTTGAGCCCTTTCTTTTTTCGAGTAAAAGCGCTATCGAAATTATAAGATAAACGCATAAAAAACGTAGGATTAACGTAGGATTAACGTAAGATGAACATAAGATAAACACAAAACAAATCAACCATTTCAAAGCCCTATCAACACCCCGCTATAAAAGATGCTAAAATCATACCGAAAAACAACAAAAAGTGTACAAAAACACACATAAACCCATACAAAAACACCCCAAAATCACAAAAAATGACCCAAAAATTTGCGTATATCAAAAAAAAACAGTACTTTTGCCGCCCAAAACGTATTGTGCGCATATATGAGGTGCCCGCACACGTGATTATAAGGATATTAAATACACGAAAACAATATGTACAAAAATCGTATTATCTCACTCGCTCTCATCTTGGCTATGGGATGCCTGACCTTGCCTGCAAATGCTAAGTATTACAGACGCGCAGGTGGCAGCAATAACCGCGGAAGCGAAAGTTATCACTTTGGTTATATCAGTGGAGCCGTTGGCTATACATCACTCGATTGTCAAGTTCCCGTTCTCACTCCTTCCGGAGGAGTGGGATATGCTGTCGGACTCGGATACGAATTCCGTAATAACGGCTTCTGGCTCAGTGTCGGACCACAATTCGGCATACATCGCTCCGAATCGACTATGGAAACAACAAAGTTCGAAATCCCTGATGCAAAAGGAACTTATCAGTTCCATCTTTTTGACACACAAGGAGATGCTGTCGATAAATTCTACTACGACATCGAGGAGCACGACACACAAGATTGGCAATTCATAGAAGTCCCCATCCTTGCCGGTTGGTTTTTCCATGGTTTCCACATCGGTCTCGGTCCCAAAATCAGCTACTCCATCAATTCTACCGTCTCTTCGCACGGTAAATATAACCTATCTGCTAAAAACAACGGAAAGGATGTTATCTTCAAAGATATGCCCGAACATGGCTACGGAGACTACGAATATAAATACACCAACAAAGCAACCCTCACTCCCATGGTCAGCCTCATTGGTGAGGTCGGATATGATGTGCTGTCTGCTGTTCCAACACGCAGCCAACTCTGTCACCTACTCCGCATCAGTTTCTACTTCGAATATGGACTCAACAGCGCTGTTCGACCTGTTGACACCAACAAACGATTTGACTGGGAAGAAGTTCCAAATCAAACTGGCGTCAAAGATGCCACCAAACTCATCGTTAATCCTTATTTTGCATCTGGCATGACCGAACGCTATCGCGTTGTTCCGTTCTTCACGGGTGTAAAAATCACATACTTAATCGGTGGAAGCAAACACGCAAGAGCTGGCGGTTTCCACAAAGGTTGTCAATGCTATAACTAATCACATAAACATACATCACATCAAAAAAAACACGATTACAAATTTGGCAAACATTACTCGTATGAAATACACAAAACATATATTCGCGTTGACGCTCTTCTATATGATGAGTGCCGCAGTTGCATTTGGTATTAATGGTTACAAAGACTCTATCTATGTTGACTTTTGTGAAGGCGATAGTTACACGTTAGAGTTGAGTGGACAAGTGGTCACCACAAAGGGACTTTATTTCGACACACTCGTAACCTCCGAAGACGAAGACAGTATTCGCTGTTACTTTGTGAATGTACATCCAATCGTACACTCCACCGAGAACAAAGAACTGCTCATCGGCTCAAGTTTGGAATGGCAAGGCTACACCATAGACCGCGCTGGAGAATATAGCAAAACACTCCAGTCTATCTATGGTTGCGACTCAATCGCCACATTAGTAGTCACTTACACCTATCCTCACCCCACGCACTATTCCAAAGAAACAGCCTCCATTTGTGAAGGCGAATCCTACGAATGGCAAGGTATCGTCTATACCGAAACAGGTATTTATTACAAGAAATACGAAGCCATCGATCACCAAGATAGTGTCTGCGTATTGGAACTCACAGTTAATCCTAAATACCTCTTCAACGAGACACTCTCTTTCTGTTCTTTCCCACAGATTTACAGAGGACTAACCATTGATATTCCAGGTACTTATACCGCTACTTATCAGTCTATTACAGGTTGCGATAGTGTCTATCACATTGTGGTTAACCAAGCCGACGAGTATCACTTCGAAGAGACACAAACCATCAACGAAGGTGAGTCTATCATTTGGCACAACCAAACGATTAGCGCAGAGGGAGACTACTACGACAACCTCCACTCTATCTACGGATGCGACTCTACCTATGTCTTGCACGTGTCTATCCAACCCAACCCGTCCAAGACCACATTGATTGAGGAGCATATCAAGATCTGCGAGAACGAGACTTATACTTGGCGTGGACACGACTACTCCACAGCAAACATCTACCAAGACATTGTCAAACAGACGGTTGATCCAACCAAAGATAGCATCATCTATCGACTCTATTTAGAGGTTATTCAACCCATTCGCGTAGAACGATATGCCAACATCTGTCTCAACGACACATTGTGGATTAACGAACAGCCCATCACCAAACCTGGTATATTCAGAGACACTCTTCGTGCAGAATCAACTGGCTGTGACTCCATCGTGACATGGGTAGTTAACGTGAACCAAACATACCTCACCAAGTCCATTATTCAATGGGACTCTGACCAAGTTCCTTACCAATGGCTCGGTGATGACTACTTCACCACAGGTATCTATGAGAAGCAATTAAAGACAGTTAACGGCTGCGATTCTATCTTCCGTTTAGAATTGACGATTCGTCCTGTTTATCGCTTCGACACAACCGTATATGTTTGTGCCAACGAAATGCCTTACCAATGGCGTGGAGCTACCTATTCCGTAGCAGGAACATACACCCCATATCAAGGCAAAACAGTCTTAGGCGCAGATAGTTCCTATACGATTCATCTGCACGTTAGCGAACCGTCTATAACGCCCATCAATGCTACTATTTGTGCCAACGAACACTACCTCTTCAAAGGTCAAAAGCTAACCACTCCTGGCGTGTACTATGACACTTTGGTCAACGCCGCTGGTTGTGACTCCGTATTGATGTTGACACTGAACGTCTCCACTTCGGACACGGTTACCGAACATGTCAATTTGGCCAAAGGCGAGTCATACGAATGGCAAGGTGCCACGTACTCTGAAGCAGGTGTTTATACACAACTCTACAAAAACATCCATGGTTGTGACAGCGTAAGACAATTGATTCTCAACGTCCACAACACCTACCTCTTCGACACAACCGCCACCGTTTGTGCATCCAAACTACCATTCCAATGGCATGGCATCGAAGGCACACAAACCGACACCTATCGCAAGAACTATGTCACTCAACAAGGATATGACAGCACATACGTACTCCACTTAACGGTACTGCCAACTCCTGTTTATCGCTTCAACGAAACAATCTGTAAAAGCCAAACCTATACCTTTGGCGGCAGACTCCTCAACGAAACAGGTGTTTATACCCACACCTTCAAAACCGACGGTTGTGACTCCATCGTTGAACTGTCCCTCAGCGTCTTAGACGTGGACACCACATACGAGATTCACCAAGTAGATGAAGGACAAACATATTGGTTCAATGGCAAAGAATATGCGTCTCCAGGTATCTATGACTCTACGTTCACCAACCGTTTTGGTTGTGACTCCATCCGTCGTCTCTTACTCACCGTTCACCAAGTAGATACAATTGACACCACCGCAGTCATTTGTGCCAGCGAACGTCCGCTCATTTGGCACAATATCGAAGGACGTCAAACCAACACCTACACCAGCGTAGAAGAGACCCCGTCTGGTGACAAAATCGTCTATGTCATGCACCTCACCGTCAATGAGGCCGTACATACGCACATCACCGAATATGCTTGCGCTGGTACAACCTACCAATTTGGAAAACGTTATCTCACAGAAACAGGCATCTACTATGACACACTCAAGACTTATCTCGGTTGTGACTCTATCGTCGAGTTAGCCCTGAACGTGTATGGTACAGATACCATCGAAGAGACACGACATATTCCTGTTGGAGGAAGCCTCGAATGGAGAGGTAACACCTATTCTGAGCCAGGCATGTACTGTCAACAGGATGTCAATGAACACGGCTGCATACGCGTTTACAAACTCATCTTGCGCGTACACCCAACCTACCTCATTGAAACCTCTGCTACCATCTGCGCATCCAACACTCCTTACGAGTGGCACGGACTACACGCATACTCCACCGGAGACTATCATAAGAGCTACACCACCGTTGATGGCTACGATAGTACATACGTGCTACATTTGGAAGTCTTCCCAGAGATTCCTGTTACACACATCACGGCTTCTATCTGTCACGGAAGTAATTATATCTTTGGTGAAGAAAACCTCACCGAAACAGGTACCTATCGACACACGTATTATAGTCAAAACGGCTGCGATTCTGTAGTAGAATTGACGCTCAATGTATTTGATATTGATACGTTGTACGAAGAGAAGCATATCCTGCAAGGAGAGACTTTGACTTGGCACGAACAAGACTACACCGAACCAGGTGTCTATTTCAGCAAAGAGACCAATGAGCATGGTTGCGATTTGGTCTATGTACTAACCTTGCGCGTGTTCTCTAACTTTAGCCATAAAGACTCTGTCACTATCTGTAGCAACGAAGTTCCTTACGAATGGCGAGGAAACAATTATCTATCTACAGGTATCTACTACGATTCTTACAAAACCGTTCATGGTTATGACAGTACCTACATTCTTGACTTGACAGTGTTACCTCCCGTTGAGATGCCTGTTTATCTGAGTATATGTGACAACCAAGAAGTGACGTATCATGGCATCACGTACAAAGAGAAAGGTACGTACTTCGACCGCCGCGGTTGTGACACTACTTACAAGATTGTAGTTACCCAACTGCCCGTCGAGATATACACCACCCGCGCTGTCTTTGATGGTATTAACCCATATATATGGTCTTTCAATGGACAGACTTACACCAGCGCTGGCATCTATGACGAAGTATTCAAATCTGTAGTAACTGGTTGTGACTCCATCTATCGCTTAGACCTCAGACAAGACGCAAACTTCCTCTCTGAAGAAACAGTCTCTATCTGCGAAGGTGACTTCTACGAATGGCGTGGACAAAAACTGTCTCACACAGGCATTGGCACTACAACCATCTACTACGACAGTCTCAAGACAATCTCAGGCTTAGATAGTGTCTATAAACTGACACTCGAAGTACGTCCTGTTGTAGAAGTGAATCACACCATCTCATTCTGCAACCAAATCACATTCAAAGGACAAGTCTATAACTCATCCGCTATCGTTCGCGATACGCTGACTTCGCTACAATATGGTTGCGATTCTATTATCGTCTATCACCTCAATCGTGAATATGCTTACTTCTTCCACGATACCGTGACTATCGTCAATGGCGAAAGCATCACTTGGCAAGGACGTACTATCGTGAGCGAAGGACTCTATCACGTAGATTACAAGACCACTACTGGCTGCGATTCTATCTACGAATTAGCCGTTGGCGTACTCCCTGCTCCTGAGCAGAAATATGTCATCTCTACTCGCGCTATCATGTGCGAAAACGACTCCATCGAATGGCGTAATAAATGGATCTACTCTGCCGGCACCTACTACGATAGTCTCCGTACTGTTGATGGCACTACAGATAGCGTCTATGTTATTCATGTCGAGACACGTCCCGTCTATCGCTTCACCCAACACCTCTATGCTTGCGGAGAAGGTAGTGTCACCTATAATGGCAAACAATATACGGAATCAGGAATCTATGTAGATACGTTAAAAACATTACAAGGCTGCGATTCTATCGCCACCTTACACGTTCACATCAATACGTCCTACTTCCATTCCGATACACTCCGTACGCACAATCGTGATACCGTTATATGGCATGGACAAAAAATCTACCTATCCGGTACTTATACAGACCGTCATCCTTCACCTACAGGATGCGACTCCGTTTGGCAATTAGTAGCAGAGATTTATCCAACGTATCTCTTTGAACAAGACACCACCGTTTGTCAATGCGAAACACCATTCAACTGGCGTGGACGCATGATTGGCGAATTAGGTTTCCATACCTACGATACTGCTTACAAGACCATCAACGGATATGATAGTATCTATCGCATCAACGTAACGGTTTATCCAAACTACTTCATGCACGAACCTATCACTATCTGTGAAGGTCAAAGCTATACAATCAACGGAAAAACGTATTTCCACATGGGCGCAGACTCCGTCGCATACGACACCGTCAGATTCTCTACCCAACATCATTGTGATAGTACCATCGTGTATGTCATCCACGAGACCGCTTCTAAATACTCGTTAGAAAACAAAGTCCTTCACACTACAGATACGATGATTGTGTGGGATGGAGATACCATTAGAGAAGCCGGTCTAACCCGTCACGAATATAAAACGACTTCTGGCTGCGACTCCATCTTAGAACTGATGGTTGTCAAAGAAATAGCAGAAACCGTGCGTGAGAAATGTTCCATCACAGACCTGCCATACCTCTGGACACCATACCCTGGCAAAACCATTGAAGTCAATGACTACGCAGAATATCTCACCGATACCCTCTTTGACGAAAATGGCTATATCATGGCTTTCCACTCCTTGCACTTGGAAGTTAAACACCCTGTTGACACCACCGTCTATCTACGCGGATGTATGGATATGGGTGTTACCTTCAACGACAAGACATACATGAGAGACACCATCGTCAATGACACGCTCGATTGTGATACCATCTATCGCGTCCACGTCAAGATTGACACCGTGTATAACATTATGCTCGTGGATACCGTTTGCGAACACGAACTACCATACGTCTTAGGCCGTCAGAACCCTGACACCATTTGGCAAGAAGGTATGTATGCACATATAGACACTACCGCTTGCGGTTGTGATAGTACCGTTCAATTGAGATTGTTTATCATCCCTGACTTGCACAAGAACGATTCTGTCATTATCTGCGAACAAGAAATCAAGGCTCATCCTGTCGTCTTAGGTAACTTGTATGACCCTGCACGTCCTATTGACCAACTCTATCCTAACTATGCAGAATACAAGCACTTAGGTGACACCACTCATCAACCCGCATTCAGCAATCTCTATCCGAATTGGCGAGAATGGACTGGTCCATTTGGTCCATGGAAGGG
The DNA here is from genome assembly GCA_024400125.1 of Paludibacteraceae bacterium. GTDB lineage: Bacteria > Bacteroidota > Bacteroidia > Bacteroidales > Paludibacteraceae > Colicola. The sequence goes on along the minus strand of JAKSNG010000018.1, from coordinate 17,267 downwards.
TATCGAATACAATGAAGATACCATCGTATGGAACTGTGACAGCACCTACTCCTTCCACGTTATTGTTAAGCCGCAGCAAATAAAAGACTCTATCTATTATCTCTGCGCAGGCGATTCAATCCAATTCGGTTTCTTGCCAGATGGCACCCAACGTTGGATTAAGGAGGGCGGCGTCTATACCGACTCCTTCCCATCTGACAGAATGTGGATAGACGAGAAACATGGTATTGAGTATAACTCCGACACGCTCCTCTGCGACGAAATCATTCGCCTCAAAGTTGAGTTACTGCAACCTGCTCCAAAGGATTCCACTGCTCACATTGCAATGGGAGACTCTATCTGGTGGGGACATCAATATGAGCACTTCTCTGGAGACTATGACTCAATCATCTCTGTACAATACATCAATAAACTGGATGCTCGCTTTGATACGACCTACTGCACCACTACATACACGCTGCACCTGTTCGTCGATTCGACTTATCATTATCGCGATACTATTGATGTGTGCGCAGATACCGTCAAGACGCTATCTCACGTTTGGGCAGATGGACATATCCAATCCTTCAACACACCCAATATTGATACCACCATTCACTTCATTGAGAACATCCGAACAGAGGAATATCACTTCGATAGTATCTACGATTTGCGTGTGAACTTCCACGCCGTTCGTACTTCGTATATCTCTGCAGACATCTGTCAAGGTGACTCCATCCAATTCGGTATTCAAAGCGATGGACAACCACGCTGGGTGAAAGCAAAAGGTATCTACCGCGACACCTTGATGAACCCAATCAATGGTTGCGACAGCATCGTCGAACTCCGATTGAATTGGTGGCAGAACTATTATAGCGAGACACAAAAAGACATCACCGACAAAGAACTGCCATACATCTGGCATCATATCCAAGGTGAAGACACCGTCCATATTGATACCTTATATACTGCATGTGATACTTCTTACACCTTCCAAGATAAGCGACATGGCTGCGACAGCATCACACACTTGACCTTGCGCATCCATAAGACTTATCACTTCAAAGACTCCATCTCCCTCTGCCAAAATGAAACACCTTATGTATGGGTGGACGCAGCAGGCAATATAGTCAAAGAAGACATCTACGAGTCTGGAACTTACTTCCAGTACTTACTCACCAAAGAAGGTTACGACAGTATCTATGAACGTCATATTACGGTCTATCCAATCATAGATACCGTCATTACTCACTCCATGTGCCGTGGTTCATTCATTCACTTCAACGGACAAGACCTCTACAACGAAGGCACCTACAAAGATACACTCGTATCTTCCAATGGTTGTGACAGTATCGTCACCCTACACCTGCGCGTGAGCGATCCTTATTACAAGACAGAGGTCGTTCACATCATCGAAGGTGGCTCAACCGTCTTCTTTGGCGAGACCTATTCCGAAGCAGGTGAGTACTATCACCAATCCACTACTCCAGACGGTTGCGATAGCACCACTATTCTGCAACTCATTGTTCATCCAAAAGTGGACACTGTGGTGACCGTTTGTGCAAAAGAATTGCCGTATGCTTGGGTGAACAAGTGGACGCAAGAAACGACCTTGTTATATGCTGCCGGCATCTACCGCAACGACACTACGTTCGTGGATGGCAAACAAATGTTCTATGGCTTACAACTCATCGTCAATCACGAAGTAGATACCGTCATTACTCACTCCATGTGCCGTGGTTCATTCATTCACTTCAACGGACAAGACCTCTACAACGAAGGCACCTACAAAGATACACTCGTATCTTCCAATGGTTGTGACAGTATCGTCACCCTACACCTGCGCGTGAGCGATCCTTATTACAAGACAGAGGTCGTTCACATCATCGAAGGTGGCTCAACCGTCTTCTTTGGCGAGACCTATTCCGAAGCAGGTGAGTACTATCACCAATCCACTACTCCAGACGGTTGCGATAGCACCACTATTCTGCAACTCATTGTTCATCCAAAAGTGGACACTGTGGTGACCGTTTGTGCAAAAGAATTGCCGTATGCTTGGGTGAACAAGTGGACGCAAGAAACAACCTTGTTATACGCTGCTGGTGTTTACCGCAACGACACTACGTTTGTCGATGGCAAACAAATGTTCTATGGCTTACAACTCATCGTCAATGAAGCGACCTATGCTACCATCGACCGCGCCATCTGTCAAGGTTCATCCATTGAGATTGGTGGAAACACGTATTCGGAGCCAGGTTCGTACACCTTTACTATTCCTAACTCCAAAGGCTGTGATAGCATCATCACACTCAATTTAGTGGCACAACCTAACTACCACGACTATATCCAAAAAGACATCTTCGAAGGAGACACTGTTTGGTTCTATGGACAACCATACACCCAACCTGGTAGATACCCAATCCAAGATACCTCTATCTGTGGTTGTGATAGTATTGTTGAACTCGTTTTGGGTGTACATAAGTTATACAATGATTCCATCACCATTTGCCAAAACGAATTACCATTCCCATGGGTTGGCCCATGGCGTAATGACACCATCTGGATATACCGTGAAGGCATCTATCGCGACACCATCATTGATCCTATCACTCAAGTCAAAGCTATCTATAGTCTCAAGTTGACTGTTCGTCCTATCATTCACAATGATGTACCACCTACCATCCATCAGATTTGTGAAGGAGACTTCTATATCTTCAATGGTCAATCGCTGACCGAACCTGGTGTTTATTACGACACTCTGGTGGCAGCATCCAATGGTTGCGATAGTATCATCGCCATTGCCCTGCAAGTCATGAAGTCCTCGTCTGTCACGTACAACAAGACTATCTATGAAGGTGAATTGGTAGAGTTCCACGGACAAATGTATGGAGAAACGGGTACGTATGAGTATAAAGAGATTACCCAATATGGTTGCGATAGTATCGAACGTCTGATTTTGAACGTACTCAAAGAAGCGCACTTAGACACAACCGCTTATATCTGTGACAACGAATTGCCTTATATCTGGCACGGAAAAGAGTATTGGACAAGCGGTAAATATCAAGCCGCCATCGAATCCAGCACCGGCAAAGTCTTAATGACCCTTGACCTGCACGTTCGTCCTACTCTCTATTTCGAACGTAACCTGACATTCTGCGAATCCGAAGGCAGTTACGCTATTTATCGCACAGATACCATTCGCGAGAGTTGCTCTTTCTTCGATACTATTCCTTCCACTAACGGTGGTTGCGACAGTATCATCAAAGTAACCATCGCTTTCCATCCTATTGAACACCACTCATTAGGACTAATCACAATCTCCGATGACCAGTCATATAACTTCTTCGGACGCATACTGCGCGAGTCTGGACACTACGAATACACCACGCGTTCCATGCACGATTGCGATAGTGTGATTGAAATGGACTTACTCGTTCACCCGTCATACAAATTCGTTGACTCCATCGAACTCTGCCGCCACGAATTGCCTTACACCTATACTTGGAATAGTTTGGCTAATTATCACACCACCACGATTAACAAGGATAAAGAGTACTACATCGACTCCTTTGCTACCGTTTGGGGATTTGATAGTATCTATTCACTCAAGGTTAAAATCTATGACGACACCTTTGAGGAACAGAACTACACCCTCAAAGCAGGTAGTTCTACTACCATCCGCGGTATCTTTATTGATAAACCAGGTGTGTATATGGATACCTTGTTGACGGCTCACGGCTGTGATAGTGTCATCAAGATGGTGATTAACCCAGCAAGTACCGTCTATAACGAATGGTCACCTGTCTCCATGTGTAAAGGTGAAACGTACGAATGGTTTGGTGAAAACCTCACCAAGAGCGGAGACTACTACCATAAGATTGAGTCCAACCAAGGTGACACCATCTATCACCTCAACTTGACCGTCAATCTGCCATCCTTGTACGAAGAGAAAGTGACTATCTGTGCCGAAGACCTACCGTACATCCATAATGGCGAAGTCTTCTACCACGACACCATCATCTCCGACACGCTCAAGAATAGCAATGGTTGCGATAGCATTCTCCGTTATAACCTGAAGATTACAACGCATTGCTCTGAATGGATTCAGATGCCGTTGTGTACCGGTGACACCTTGTTCATCAATGGTGATACCATTACCGAACCTGGACATTATCAGTACTTGAAACGCTCGTCTAAGTCGAGTCCGTTAGATAGTATTTACCGTATCGAGGTATATAAAGCACAGGCCTTTGAGTCACAACTGATGAAAGTAACCATCTGCTCTAACGACACCTTCTATATCGGAGATAAACCTATCTTACGCGCAGGCTTACACGATGTCACACTCAAGACCGTAGAAGGTTGTGATAGTGTCATCCACGTGGATTTGACTATCAACCCATCCTACTACATCATTGATACGATGATTACCACACCTGATTATCGTCCAGTGATGTGGCGTGGACGCACCTATAGCACAACTGGCTTCCATGAGGTATATTTCAATACCATCAAGAATTGCGATAGTATCCATGCGTTGCAGTTAGATGTTATTCCAACCATACGCGACTCTTCTTACAAAGAGATTTGTGAGGAGGACTCCTACGTATGGCATAACCGTACGCTGACCGAGCGAGGCTATTACAACGATACCATTCTCAACCTTGCCAGCCACACTTCTGTCATCTACACGCTTCACTTAGATGTCGCATCACCGACGTATATCCAGAAAGCGTATGTCAACGACACTTGTGCCGACGCTGACGAGTTCTATATCCACTTCACCTATCAAGGTAAGCGTCCAGAGAAGTACAACGTCATCTTCGACGAAGTGGCACACGATGAAGGCTTCAAGGATATCTTAGACAAAGAGTTCGGTCCTGAAATGGTGGCTATTATTCCTATCCCATCCGGCAAGAATGTCGTTCCTGAAGGACATAACCCATACGTTCGCCCAGGTAACTATAACATGCAACTCGTCATCGACAACTCTGCATGCGGTTACTCTCGCTCCGAACAACTCAAAGTCCAAATGCGTTATCCAAGTTGGATCATTGAGCAGAACTGGAGTGATGTAGTGGCTCCGTTGTCTGCCGCTTACAATGGCGGATACTCGTTCAGTAATTATGAATGGTATGTCAACGGCTCATTGGTGAACAGCACCGGACAAGGCTACTTGTACTATAAGGCTCTCCAACCAGGAGACTTAGTAGTGATGAAAGCTACACGTGTTGGCGAAAGTTATGCTATCCCAACCTGTGCACTCGAAATCACAGAGCCTAAGCCTAATCAGAATAACAATCCTATCCTGATTACTCCAAGTAGTGCTCCTAAACGAATGGCTTCTATCTCCATCCAAAGCCAAGATGAAGGTAACTATAGCATTTATAGTGCAACTGGTCACCTCATCCAACAAGGTCGCTTCGTAGAAGGTACACAAACCGTCACCCTCCCTGCTGTGGCTGGTTGCTACATCATCTATGCCGCTACCGAGGATGGTTACTCCGTCAACCAAAAAGTATTACTATACTAAATAACAATTAACAAATAACAATTAATTAATCACAAACATTATGTCAAAAGTAACTGTTGTAGGCGCAGGTAACGTAGGTGCTACTGCTGCCAATGTACTGGCTGTAAAGAATATCGCCAGTGAAGTTGTCCTCATCGACATCAAAGAAGGCGTTGCTGAAGGTAAAGCAATGGACATTATGCAAACAGCTCAACTCCTGGGCTTCAATACCGTAGTTAAAGGTGTCACCAATGACTACAGTGCAACCGCTGGTTCTGATGTATGCGTCATCACATCCGGTATTCCTCGTAAACCAGGTATGACTCGTGAGGAACTGATTGGCGTAAACGCAGGTATCGTAAAGAGCGTAGCAAGCCAATTGCTCCAACACTCACCTAACGCTATCATCGTTGTTGTATCCAATCCTATGGACACAATGGCTTACTTGACCCTCAAAGCTACAGGTCTTCCTAAAAACCGCGTTATCGGTATGGGTGGCGCTTTGGATAGCAGCCGCTTCAAATATTTCTTGAGCCAGAAACTCAACTGCAACGCTCAAGACGTAGAAGGTTTCGTTATTGGCGGTCATGGTGACACCACGATGATTCCTATGGCACGTTTTGCTACCTACAAAGGTATGCCTGTTACCAACTTCATGTCTGAAGCTGAACTCGACGAAGTCGTTAAGTCAACTATGGTTGGCGGCGCAACCTTAACCGGTCTGCTCGGCACCTCCGCATGGATGGCTCCAGGTGCTGCTATCGCTTTCCTCGTTAACAGCATCATCAATGACCAAAAGAAGATGATTCCTTGCTCCGTTTATCTCGATGGCGAATATGGTTGCAAAGATATCTTCATCGGTGCTCCTTGCATCATCGGCAAGAATGGTGTAGAGAAAATCGTTGAGTTACCTCTCAATGACAAAGAGAAAGAGCTTTATGCGGCTTCTTATGCTGCTGTGGCTAAAACAACAGCCGTGCTCAAAGAGATTAACGCACTTTAATCTATACTTCAATGGATTTATTTCAGAAATGCTATTCTGACCTTAGTGCTGAGCGACTCCATAAGGTACTGGAATTAGGGGTTTACCCCTACTTCCATGTGCTGGAGTCGCGACAAGCACCGGTGGTGACTATGGAAGGCCACCGCGTCATTATGCTTGGTAGTAACAACTACCTCGGCTTGACAGAAGACCCAGAGGTCATCGCTGCCGGTCACGCCGCTTTAGATAAATATGGCAGCGGAGTTAGTGGTAGTCGTTTCCTGAACGGCACACTTGATCTTCACTTGGAATTAGAGCAGGCGCTCGCAGAATTTACAGGCTATGAGGCTGCCATGACATGCTCTACTGGTTTCCAAACCAATCTCGCTATTATCTCGGCTATTTGCGGCAAAGATGACTATATCCTCAATGACCGCGAAAACCATGCCAGTATATATGACGCTTGCCGCTTGAGTTTTGCTAAGACTATGCGTTATCGCCATTCGGATATGGAGGACTTAGAGCGTATCTTGCAATCTATTCCTGCTACGGCAGGCAAACTCATTGTCACCGATGGTGTTTTCTCTATGCGTGGCGATATATGTAAATTACCAGAGATTTGTGCGCTCGCAGAGAAGTACGATGCCCGCGTGATGGTGGATGATGCGCACGGCTTTGGTGTTTTAGGTCCTGGCGGTCGTGGCACGGCTGCTTATTTCGGTCTGACCGACAAAGTGGACATCACCATGCTCACGTTCTCTAAATCACTCGCCAGCATAGGTGGTTGTATGCTCACTTCCAAAGTCGTATATGATTGGATGCGTCACGTCAGCCGTCCTTTCATTTTCTCTGCCAGTATCACGCCATCCAGTGCCGCTACAGCATTAGCTGCCTTGCGTCGTCTGCAAGCCGACCCTGAACGTCCTGAGCGATTGATGAAAATTGCTCAGTACTTCCAAAAAGGACTGCTCAACGCAGGCGTTCGCATCATTGAAGCCCCCACGCCTATCGTGCCCATCTTCACCTATGAGACAATGGATACTCTATGGTATGGCAAACGGATGTTTGAAGAGGGTGTCTATGTTAATCCTGTTATTACACCTGCTTGCGTTGAAGGCGAGTGCTTATTGCGCACAACGCTCATGGCTACTCATACCGAACCAATTGTGGACGAAGCAGTTGACATCATCGCTAAAGTACTGACTATCAAACCCGATTTTCGATGAAAACATTACTTATCACCGGAGGTTCGTCAGGTATAGGCAAAGCCACCGTGGAGCTCTTTGTAGCCCACGGTTGGTTTGTTTACGAGCTCAGCCGTCATGGAGTTAGCCAAGAACATGTTACGCATATTGATTGCGATGTGACACAAGCCGTGAGCGTCCATCAAGCCGTAGCTGCAGTACTTGCACAGGCGAAACAGGTGGATGTCGTCATCTCTAATGCCGGCTTTGGTATATCTGGTGCTATTGAGTTCGCACGCGAAGAAGATGTCCGTAAGCAGATGGATGTGAACTTCATGGGTGCTGTACATCTCACCCAAGCGGTGTTGCCCTATTTACGCGCACAGGCGCGCGGTACTATTATATATACAAGTAGTGTCGCAGCCACATTGTCGGTGCCTTATCAGGCGTTCTATTCAGCCTCAAAGGCTGCCATCAATGCCATGGCGCTGGCGCTTGCCAATGAAGTACGACCTTTTGGTATTCATGTCTCTGTGCTTATGCCTGGTGATGTGTCAACTGGTTTTACTGCCGCACGCGCCAAGAGCGAAGACGGCGCAGCCGTTTATACCAATATCCACCATGCCGTCAGCGCGATGGAGAAAGATGAGTTAGGAGGCATGAGCCCACGGCAGATGGCACAATGTTTCTGGCGTATTGCTAATAAACGCAATCCCGCTCCGCAGTATGTCGGAGGAGGTATATACAAAGTGCTTTGTTTCTTAGACCGCCTCTTACCCAAGCGCTTAGTGAACTGGATTGAAGGACAGATGTATTCGTAATGAAGACTATTCGTATCATATCACCATCGGGGGTCATTGACCCACTATATATTGACCAAGCCGCAGCACGATTGCGTTCTTGGGGATTCGACGTCAGCGAAGGACAATATGCCCGCTGCCAAGCAGGGCGATTTGCTGGAACGGATGAGCAACGCATAGCTGATATAGTGCAGGCATTTAATGACCAGCCTGACTTTATCCTCTGCTCCCGTGGCGGCTATGGCTTGCAGCGCATCTTATCCAACCTCCAATCTCCAATCTCCAATCTGCGATTTGCAATATCCAATATCCAATCTCCAATCCCCACCCTCATCGGTTTCTCCGACATCACCGCTTTGCACCAGTTATGCGGGCTGCAGGGTTGGCAGTCTATCCATGGTCTTATGTGCAAACATATTGCCACCCTACCCGAGGATAGTGAGCCTTTGCGTGCATTCCGTCGGCTGTTGGAAGGCGATAGCTTGTCTTACCCATTGCCGCAGCATCCGCTTAATCGAAATGGCAATGTGAGTGGGTATCTGTGTGGAGGTAACCTCAGTGTGCTTTATGGTTTGCAGGGCACTCCCTACTCGCTTCAGGCATTAATGGACACACGTGCTGCACAACCTATTCTGTTTATAGAGGATATAGCGGAGCGACATTACCATATCGATCGTATGATGAATAATCTCAAGATGAGTGGCGTCTTGGCTCGTTTGGGAGGACTGATAGTCGGTCAGTTCAGCGACTGCGAGGATGACCCGTCTATGGGTGGCACTGTCTATGACACCATCCGCCATGCGGTAGATGAGTATGACTACCCTGTCTATTTCAATTTCCCTGCAGGTCATGTCGATAACCATTTCCCTCTTGTCTTTGGTCAAGCAGCTGTGCAGAATAACCAATTATCTCTTTCTCCATTAGTCAACTGATATGAAAAAACTATTCCTAAACGAGCGATTTATCTTGTGGATTATTCTTTTGAATGCCTGCGTATTGTGTGTTCAAGAGTCTGGAATCAATGTATGGTGGGTGAACGCGTTGGACGCTCTGTGTACCATCTTGTTCTGCATAGAAATGATTATCAAGCACGCGGAATGGGGCTTTAGAAAGTATTGGTCGCAGGGTTGGAATATCATGGACGGAACATTGGTTATGCTCAGTTTGCCGTCATTGGTCTATTTTATTTACCCTGCTATCGCTTTCAATCTCAGTTTTTTATTGGTGTTACGTATTCTGCGTATTTTCCGTTTTTTTAGGGTGTTCCATTTATTCCCCAATTTCGAGAAGATAGTTAAGAATGTCGGTTTAGCAATGAAGCAGAGTTTTTCTGTGTTTATTGGTTTTGGTATTTTATTAGTGGTCTTTTCGCTCATATCGTGCGCTATTTTTCGGAATGCTGCGCCAGCATATTTTGGCACGCCGTGGGAGAGTCTCTATTCTGTTTTTCGGATGTGTACGGTGGAGGGTTGGTATGAGATACCTGATGCCGTAGTGGCAAATTCACCGATATGGACAATACATTTAGTACGGGTCTATTTCATCACCATTTTGGTTACTATGGGTCTGATTGGCATGTCTATTATCAATTCCATTTTTGTGGACGCCATGGTGAGTGACAACAACGACGAGGTACTAAAGAAACTGGAAGAGATAGAGAAGAAATTGGAAAATAACTTGTGACAGGAGAAAGCGAATCGTTTTACTCACCTATGCAGAAACGTTGTAGTGGCATTTTTTGCCATATTACGATGATAAATCGGTGAATTTATTGCAAAAATACCATTAAAAGGTGAAAAAATACCACCTTTTTTAGGTTTTTTCTTGCATATATCAAAAAAAAGTAGTACTTTTGCAGCCAAATTCGACATAATGCTATGGAAGATATTAAGCAACTACAGCAGGCGTATGAACAGTGGCAAGCCCTCCTACCTCTTTCGGAAGATGAACAACAACGTCTAAGCCGCAGATTCACCGTGGAATTTAACTACAACAGTAATCATATAGAGGGTAATACTCTAACGTATGGCCAAACGGAGATATTGTTGCTATTTGGAAAGGTTGTTTCGGAGGCAGAAATGCATGACTTAGAGGATATGAAAGCAAGTCATGTGGGTATGAGAATGATGCAAGAGGAGGCAAAAGACATCAATAAACCTCTTACTGAGACTTTTATTCGTACTCTGCACAAAACACTATTGCGGGAAGATTATCAGGTATATCGTAACCTACCAGGAGGTGCAACCACCAGTTGCACCATTCATGCAGGATGTTACAAGACTCGTCCCAATTCGGTGATTACACGTTATGGAGACCGTTTTGAATACGCATCGCCCGAAGAAACTCCGGCATTGATGAATGATTTGGTGGCATGGTATAATGAGGCAGAGCAACATGGAGGCTACACCCCGATGCAGTTAGCCATTTTGTTTCACTACCGCTATATCCGCATTCACCCGTTTGAGGATGGGAATGGACGTATTGCGCGTTTGATGGTCAACTTCATTTTAGCTCGTCATGGATGGCCGATGTTGGTGGTACGTAGTCGAAAAAAACAAGAATATTTGAACGCATTGCATAAATCGGATTTGAATGTTGGAGGTATTCCCTCTGTTGGTGCTCATGCCCCATTGGAGAGCATATTGCCGTTTTACCGATATATGGAAAAGACGGCTGCCGAAGACATAGAGACCAATGTATCGTTTCTGCGCGACAAGGCAGAGAATATCTGGTGGTTTGATGGGGATAAGGTGGTATTCCGTAGCGCTAATACACCCAAACTATTGAGGCTATTATTGGTGGAGCCGTCCATTACTATCAATGAGTTAACTAAGCGAATGGCTATCAATCGTTCCGCTGTCCAAAAACAGTTAGATAATCTGGAGAAGAAAGGATATATTCTTCGTTCCAAACTAAATGGCGAGAAATGGTATGTCGCAATTAGTCCATCGCTATAGGCATACTATGATATATGCTGTTATGAGGAATACAACTTTTTACGCACCGTAGCAGTTTGGAACAAGGAAAGATGATTTACTGATGTTGAACAAGAAAATGAATCAACACTTGAGGAATAATCATCATGCTTTGCAGATAGCAGAAACGATAGAATAAAATGCAGGGGTATTAGCTCATCTGGTAGAGCGCGAAGCAGAGTGGTATCGATTTTTGCGACCTTATTGCCGAACGCGAGAGTGCATTTTGATTAAAAAGTGCACTTTTTTTTGTATATGTCAGATTTTTTTTGTACTTTTGCGGCGCAAAAGTTTGGAACGGGGGAGCCAGCCCCACAAAACGACCCAAGAGGGGTATTAGCTCATCTGGCTAGAGCGCGACACTGGCAGTGTCGAGGTGAGCGGTCCGAGTCCGCTATACTCCACAGCTCGCAGAGAGGCGAGGAAACAAGAATAAATGAGTCCAACTGAATAAACATTTAATGCAAGCATAAAATTGTACCCCTTATGTCCAATAAATCACATCATAATAATGGATTAATTTCAATTCTTCAGCAAAAAAAGGACGGGAAACCGCATAGCTCATCTGTCCAATCTGTTGCTGTGGAAGAAACTTTCCATGCCTTGTATGTTCAGGATGCTGTGGATTTTTTGAAATCGTTACCAGATTCGTCTGTACCACTCAACGATGAAGAACGAAACGAAAGTAGTTGCTCTCCGCGCTGCTTTCCGCACCAACTCCAAAGGCTGGAAAACGTTCCGTCAATACGCTTGGCACGAAGCAGAAGCCGAGTACCTCGCTGAGCAAGAGGAAAACGCGTAAGCGTGACCGCTACGCTGAAGGAGTATAGACCGCTGCGCTGAAGGAATATAGACTTCGGCTAAGCGCAACGTCAACGTTAAACATCAACGTTCAGCAACAGCGCCGCTCATAACGAGCGACGCTGTTTTGTTTTATGGGGAGTTTTTTTTGTTGTATTTCTGTATTTTAAACACAAGTGCCTATTGTCCGTCCTTATACGACATCGCACGGTAGTGTTAAAAAACACCCAAAAAGTGCTATTATTTGATAAAAATCTTATTTTTTGCTCTAAAAATTTGCGTATCCCAAATTTTTGTCGTATATTTGCAGCCGAATTCAAAAAATACGTATTTATGCACAAAATGCAAATAGTAAACTACATTTTATTATGAAGAAGATTATCGTTTTTCTATGTGCTATTCTGTCTGCCACAACCATGATGGCTACCTATAGCGACTCCATCTTAGTACTACCCACCGAATCTATCGGTAGTAATATCGAAAACTATACTTTTTCACAACACGACATCACCATCTCCTGCACCAAAGGCGCACGATATGCCGACTACTTCGGCTGCAACGCAAGCCAATCTATCACCTTCGCTGCCACCGAAAACATCAAATGTATTCGTATCAACGGATTCGTCAAAAAGAACTTCGACGCAACCGCTTCCTCCGGAGACCTACACTACCTCTCCTCTTACGAAGATAATATCGAAGCCAACCCCGTACTCATCATCTACGACATTGACGCACCATCCGTCACCATTAACTGCGGTGCACAACTGCGCTGCTACGAAGTAGCCGTCTTCTTCTCTCGCAATACCACAGACTCCCTACCCTCCGAAGACTATGGCTGGGACTACTCCGCAGAAATACCCATACCCGTCACACACGACATCACTTTTACACAAGTGCAATACAACGACTGGACAGCAGACTACTCCCTCTTCTACCTCCAATTCACCAACGAAGACGGAGACCTTATGGACCTCAACATTGACCTCTCCTACAACGATCCTCAAACAGGTATCCCTGCCGGCACCTACCCCTTCTCCATGGATTACGCAGAAGGATATGCCGAAGCCTCATGGGGCAACGCAGATGGATATGACTACCCCAGTTACTATATCGACAACATCCTCGGCATCTACTACCTCGTAGATGGAACAGTCACCGTAGCTGCCGCAGAACAAGGGACACAAATCAATATCAATGCCACTTCCTACTATGGCTCGACTATCAATGCTACCTACACAGGTGCACTCGTCAATGAACTACAAGGATTAGACAACACCACACGCAACCAAAGCGACGTTAGCAAAAAACTGCACAACGGACAAATAACCATACACAAAAATAGCCGCACCTATTCCATCTTAGGAATCGAACTGAAGTAATATGGAGAACGCGATATTAGTTGGACTCATCACACCACAGCAGCCAGAAGAGCGCACCAAGGAATACTTGGACGAATTAGCCTTCCTGGCAGATACACGAGACATCCGTCCCGTGAAACGCTTTGTGCAGCGTGTGACCTCACCCGACACCAACTCCTACGTCGGTAGCGGCAAACTAATAGAAATACGCGACTACATCATCGCCAAACAAGATTCCGAAGATGCCATCGACTTAGTCATCTTTGATGACGAACTGTCACCCAGACAGATACGTAACATCGAGCGTGACCTCAACTGGCGAGACAACCCCAAAGACCGACACGAGATACGAGTAATAGACCGCACTATCCTCATCCTCGAAATCTTCCTGCAACGCGCCCAAACATCCTACGCCAAGACACAAGTCGAACTGGCACACCTACAATATATGCTCCCGCGCCTTACGCGCATGTGGAGTCACTTGGATAGACAACGCGGCGGCGGTGGCACTAACCGTGGTACAGGCGAAACACAGATTGAGGCAGATAAACGTATCATCGGACAACGTATCGCACTACTCAAAGAAGACCTACACAAGATAGACCGCCAAATGGCTACCCAACGACAAAACAGAGGCAAGATGGTGCGCGTCGCTCTGGTCGGATATACCAACGTCGGCAAATCAACCCTGATGAACCTGCTCTCTAAATCCGACGTCTTTGCAGAAAACAAACTGTTTGCTACACTCGACACCACCGTACGCAAAGTAACCATCGAAAACCTACCCTTCCTGCTGTCTGACACCGTCGGATTCATACGCAAACTGCCACACCACTTAGTGGAGAGCTTCAAATCGACCCTCGACGAAGTACGAGAAGCAGACCTGCTCATCCATGTGGTCGATATATCACACCCGAACTTTGAGGAACAATATGACGTGGTCGAAAATACCATCAACGAATTACTCACACACGAGCAAATAAACCAAGAAGGGACACCGTGGAGCAAAGATAACAAAACGAAAACAAAAACCAAAACAGTTAACCAACTACCACGCATCGTGGTCTTCAACAAAATAGACGCCTTCACCTATACCCCCAAAGAGGAAGATGACCTCACACCCATCCAACGCGAAAACATATCCCTCGAGGAACTCGAACGAACATGGATGGCAAAACTGCAAGACGACTGCATCTTCATCTCTGCCAAAAACAAAGACAACATAGATGCACTCAAAAAACTAATGTACAACCGCATCAAAGCAATACATATACAACGATACCCCTATAACGACTTCCTCTTTACACAATATGAGAGCAGTATGGAGTAGAAAGACAAAAGACAAAAGACAAAAGTATTACCATACTCCTTCAGCGAAGCGGTCTATACTCCTTCAGTAAACGAAGTGAACGGTCAAAAATTAAATATTATACAATATACAATAATCAATAAAACAATAATACTATGACAGACGAGTTACAACAAGTAATGGCCACCGCCAAAGTATGGACGGAAGAGCCCTTCGACGCTGAAACGCGCGAACAAGTTAAGAAAATGATGGCTGCAGAAGACAAGACCGAACTGATTGAGTCTTTCTACCGCACCCTCGAGTTTGGAACCGGCGGTCTCCGTGGCATCATGGGACCTGGCACTAACCGCATGAACAAATACATCGTTGCTCAAGCTACACAAGGTTATGCTAATTACCTCAACAAAGTGGCTCGCGAAGGTGGTTTCGTGACACTCCCCAAAGGCGGACAAGTCAGCGTAGTCGTTGGACACGACTGCCGTAACAATGGTCGCCTCTTCGCAGAAACAGTAGCAGACGTCTTTGCTGCTAACAACATCAAGGTCTATCTGTTCGAAAGCCTTCGTCCTACTCCTGAAGTGAGCTTCGCTATCCGTCACCTTAGCTGCCAAGGCGGTGTGAACGTTACCGCCAGCCATAACCCCAAAGAGTACAATGGCTACAAAGCATACTGGGAAGATGGCTCACAAGTGCTCATGCCGCATGACGCAGGTATCATCGAAGAAGTGAACAAAGTACGCATGGAAGATGTGAAACGTGGCGGCTCAAAAGACCTCATCCAAATCATTGGCGGTGAAATGGACTACGACTATATGGAAGCCGTAAAGACCGTCATGATTGATCAACAGTCTATCCTCAACCAAAAAGACCTCAACATCGTCTATACACCTATGCACGGTGCAGGACGTCAAATCGTTCCTATGTGTCTCCGCTCATGGGGATTCCAAAACATCCACGTCGTACCCGAACAAATGGTCATCGACGGTAACTTCCCAACCGTAGTTAGTCCTAACCCCGAAAACGCTGAGGCTATGACCATGGGCGTGGCCCTCGGTACGAAACTGAACGCCGACCTCGTCATCGCTTCCGACCCTGACGCAGACCGTATCGCTATCGTTTGCCGTAACGACAAAGGCGAATGGGTAATCATCAATGGTAACCAAACCAATATCATGTACAACTACTACATCATCAACAACACCAAACGCCTCGGTAAGATGCGTGATGATATGTACATCGTGAAGACTATCGTTACCAGCGAACTCATCCGCAAGATTGCAGACCGCCAAGGCGTCACCATGACCGACGAATATACCGGCTTCAAGTGGATTGCTAACCGTATCCGCCTCTGGGAAAAAGACCACACCTTCATCGGTGGCGGTGAAGAGAGCTTCGGTTATATGGCTTACGACAAAGTACGTGACAAATGCTCTCCTTCCGCTATCTGCCTCATCTGCGAAATCGCAGCCTACGCCAAAGATAACGGTATGTCCCTCTATGAATATCTGATGAAGATCTATATGGACTACGGCTTCCAACGCGAAACAACCATCAA
This sequence comes from Paludibacteraceae bacterium, assembly GCA_024400125.1. Classification (GTDB taxonomy): domain Bacteria; phylum Bacteroidota; class Bacteroidia; order Bacteroidales; family Paludibacteraceae; genus Colicola. Next base: position 812 of record JAKSNG010000018.1, on the reverse strand, counting down.
CGTTGTTCGCCCAGGTAAGTCCGGCGCAGAGGAGATTAAACAAATGATGGTCAACTACCGCACGAACCCTATCACCGAAATCGCAGGCGAAAAAGTAATCCGCACCAAAGACTTCCAACTGTCCATCGAACGCACCCTCGTTAATGGCAAATGGGAAGAGAAAGAGATTCACATGGCACTCGAAGCTAAATCCAACGTGCTCCAATACTTCACCGAAGGCGGACTCAAAGTCAGCGTACGCCCATCCGGTACAGAGCCAAAGATTAAGTTCTACTTCGAAATCCCCGCTGAAATGAAATCTCCAAAGGATTATGAAGCTGCAACCGCTGCCGCAGAAGCACGCGTTCCTGCCATCAAAGCCAGCCTTGGTATCTAAGAAATACCCGTTTTTGCCGCAAAATTGCGACTAAAACAAGGCAAAATACAAAAAAAGTGCATTTTTTTGCACTTTTTTTGTGTAAATATTTGGTCATGTCAAAAATTTGTAGTACTTTTGCGCCCGATTTCCGCTGGAACGCGTGACTCATGCGATTCTCATCGTAAATCGAATGCCTCTATAGCTCAGTTGGTAGAGCACTAGATTTGTAATCCAGCGGTCGTTGGTTCGAGTCCGACTAGAGGCTCTAAAGAGAACATTGAAATAGTTATCTTGGGTGTGTTCCAGAGTGGCCAAATGGGGCAGACTGTAAATCTGCTGCTTTTCAGCTTCGGTGGTTCGAATCCATCCGCACCCACCCCCTAAACTTATTCCTGCGGGAATAGCTCAGTCGATAGAGCACTAGCCTTCCAAGCTGGGGGTCGCGGGTTTGAGT